>NZ_JBRUHS010000004.1:0-165839 GCF_053206945.1 Streptococcus dentasini | reverse complement strand
AGTGGGCCCGTCGTATCCCGACGCTTCGGATTCTGATCCTGGTCATCCGAAAGTCCGTCGCCATCATCGTCCACGTCCGTCACATCCGGTTCGCCGTCGCCATCCGTATCCCGTTGCACTTGGATCGGCACCTGAACAGTAACAACTTCATTAGTAGAATTACCATTTGGTCGTGTTACTTTTAATGTTACAGAAACGGATAGACTGATATTCCTCTCTTCATCTTGGCTGCCGTTCCAATCCGTGACATCTGCTCTACCGACTAAATGGCCATTTTCATCTATTGAAAGGCCATAAGCATCAGTGCTTGGTACAATGGTGGCATTTGGTTTATTAGTAGTTACAACCGACTTTCCCCCTGCATCAGTCTTATCTACCAAAATGTTCGGTGTTACTGCTTGTGCGGTTAGCTTTTCAGTCCAAACCGCATAAAGCGTCATATTTGATGCTGGAATTTTGGCGCCGGTGCCATAGCTTTCGTCTCCTTCAACGGCACCTTCTTTTGTGAACCAGCCGATCAAATTATGATCGGGACGCCAGTAGCCTTGATTTCTAATGTAGACCGGACTGTTGGCCTTGTAACGTTTCTCAACAACTGAACCATTACCACCATTTGGATTGTAAGTGATTGTTGAAAAATTATAATCTGGGTTCTGACGCCATTGGGCATATAAAGTCAAAGTATTTCCAGAAAATTGATTAAATGCAATTACTTCCCTAGGCGTATAGCGCTTTCCACTTCCATCGGGTGAGGTATTCCAGCCAGTAAATACTTGCTCCTCACTTGGAGCTTTCATGTTTCCTTGATCAACAATCGTTGTATTTTCCAAAAACTGCAAGTCATCTGTAGCTGGTGCATCACTACCGCCGTTGGCATTATAGACGATTGTCTTGGCTGGATACTCCCAGACAGGTACTAGAACTGTTCCTGGTTCAGTAATTTCATCCGCTAAGTTTGCCTTTTCTAGGCGGCCATTAACTAATTTATACCATGTTGGCGCAAGTAGACTGCCATCAAAGTTAATCTTGTCATTAACCTCTAGTTCACCATCAAATACCTTCCTACTATCAACTAGCGGAGTACCAGTCTCATCCTTCTCAACATTACCCCCACTATCTAAAACAGCATATTTATTATCCGGATTGAGGACAGAATTACCCGAGCTGACCAATAAAACATATTTATCTGTCGCACTGTTATCTATGACCGTATCTTTATGAACCGTTACATCTACATACTCTTTAGCCCAGCCAGCGTAGTAGACCAAACCGCCAGATGGCACCCGTGCATCAGAAAAATCGACAGACTCACCACTTGTAGCCGCATTGTCATACCAGCCAGTAAAGACGTAGCTGACCCCGAATTCGTCCTTTTTCTTGGTCACATACTGCTCCATTGAGGTTGGGACAAGGGGTTCTACTCTTGATTTGTAGTCGACATTTGACACAAAGTCTCTGATAGCATCATTATTGGTCACAAAGGTGACATTGAATTTCTTTTTACGATAGTAGGCTCTAATATCGCTGCCGTCAATTCTAATACTGGTTGCACCAGGTCTTTGTCCCTCAATACGAACAAAATTATACCCTTCTACCGGTGCCGTAATATTAAGTGTATTGCCAACAGATGAATTAATAGTTACCTGATTGATCGTTTCACCAGTATCAACATCAATATAGTAAAGTGTTGGCCGGGCAGAGAATACGATAGTATCCTGAGTGACAGTCGTATCCTGGGTTGGCATAGGGTAGTTGAGTCGGGCCAATAGGTTATTAGATGGGCTTATACGCCATGATGACACCCCCTTATTATCCAGATAAGGAGTCAGCGGCTCTCCCCACTTAACATAGTAGGTTGATGTATTATTTCCCCAATAAGTTCTCATCACAACATCCAAACGGAATTTGTGCCGTTCATAATAGACATTAAGAACCGCTTCACCGTCACCTGTAATGCTTTTTTGACCAACTTCCGGTTGGTAAGAAGACAGGTCATAGAGATTATTGCTGGTAAGGAAAGTTGGGGTACGGTGGATGATGGGATCCCCCGTCCGTCCTCTTAATTCGTCAATCGCTCCAACCGCATAATTAATACCGCTAGATTCACGCGTTCCAGTTGGATTTTCTATCCAGTAGACAACCTTATAGGGAGTATCGGTATTAGCCGTCCACTGCGCCTTATAAAATTGGTCATTTGTAATCTCAGCAGCCGTATCAACAGCAGCACCTGTCCGGCTGTTAATCCAACCCGCAAAAGTGTAACCTTGACGAGTGGGCTGGGGCAGACCATTTGGTAGATTATCTGCTACAGATCCAGAATCAATATAAATGCTGGTAATGCTGGTTCCACCGTTGGAATCAAACGTAATGGTCTTTTGATTTTTAATGACAGCATAAAGGGTAGTGTCCTGCGTAATCGCTCGATTAAAATCAAAAGAATCACTACCATTAGGCGAAGTTGACCAGTGAGAAAAAATAAAGGAATCTTTCGGAGACAAGATAGCCACATCATCAGCATCAGTTGTTGTCCCTGTCGGAATTTCCTTCACTGATACGATGACACCCTCGTCATTTTTAAACGTTACGCGGACTGTATCCGAGTAATTCGCATGAATAGCAACTTCTTCTCCCGCTGGAAAATCAACGGGTTGGCTGAAGTCTAAAATTTGGCTATTGTACAACCAGCCTTTGAAGGCCTTATCTCCCGATATTGGAAGATTTGGTTCTAAAAGATAATCACCCGCCTTAACATACTGGGTAGATACCAGCTCATTTTCATTATAAAATTTGACTTCTGTAATGCCTAAACCAGAAATATCTGCAGCCTCGTCAGGTTCCGGTGGAAGCTCAGAATCACTTGGGCTCTCGGGTGCTGTTGCCGCTATATTCAACGCAGTGCTGCTGGCTACCGATGCGCGAAAAGCACGAACCAAGGGCTGGCTTTCCTCCGGTTTAAGGTCAAATCTAGGGCTGGCAGACGAGTCAATCTCAGTTGCTGAGTTGATAGTATTCTGATTGACAACAGCTACTTGAGGTGCCCTATCCCTTTGCTGATCCGTATTTTCCCAACTAGTCGAAACTGCTGAGGAGGGCTCAGAAACTTCCCTGTCCTCTCCAGCCTTTTTTGAATCTTCGCCAGTTTCTTTAGCCGTGACTTGCAAGGTAATCGTATTATCAGCAGATTCCGTAATGGTTTGCGTTACGGCTCCCCCAAGCAGCTGATAGTTAGCCAAGGCAGCAGCTGAAGAAATTGCTTCGCCATTTTCCGTTACGGAAGTGCTAGCCGGAGTTTGATCTAGAACGGTTACGGTCTTTGTCTTAGTTGTTCGATAAACTTCCTGCCCAGAGGTATCAACGTAAACAACCGTATAAGTAATCGTTACTGTCCTTGCTGCTTTTTGAGCCTCATTGACCGAATCCTGGTTTTCTTCATTAGAAGCTGCCGAAGCATCGCCACTATCAGCCACATTGGGGGACTCATCTGCTAGCTGAACTGCACCTGCGTTACTATTTTGAGTTACAAGATCCTCTGATTTAGCAGACGCTCCCAAAGACACCATAAATAAGGTCAATCCCAAAAGGATCGAACCGGCTCCAATATGTTTGCGTTTTCTGATCGAAAACCGCTGTTTTTCTCTGATAGTGTGCTTCACTGATCTCTCTCCTTTTTAATTTATATGTAATATTATATAATTTATACTGAATAATTACTACGATAACAGCTTATGTTTCATTTTTAGTTCGTTTTTTTACATAAATAAAAAGGGAGTAGGAAAGAACCAAAAATTGAAAATTTTGGTTCTCACCACTCTCTAATTTCTAGGCGGTGACCTGAAACGGTCTCTCCCCAGACCGTTTTTGATACTTGCTTTGCAAGTTTTAACCCACCCCCGCATAAAGCTCCCAAAGATCTGGGGGATCTTTTAAGGTTGGAAATAAGATGAACAGCGTTCATCACATTTGTTTAGGTTTTCCGCTTTGGCCTTGCGGCAAAAGGAAAACCAGCCAACCACTGCATCAAGAGTTTTGCCCTCGATTACTAGAATCATTAACTCGTCAACCACAAAGCCCTCACTAAGATTATACACCTAGTGAGGGTTTTGTGCCCGTTTTCATTATCCTGTGGGTGAGGGCGGAGCCATCATGGATGTTTTGCCCAGCCTCTTGAGTTCAGCATAAACTATGAGGAGAGCTAGGTGTGTTTCAGTAAGAGAATCACCTTATGATAGATTTAATACGCTCAACCTCTTGCTTAGGAATTAGCATAACAGCCTGACGGTTCCGGTAATCTATCGGTTCTTTTGACATACTCAGCAGCTCATAGCCAAGCTTTTGCCCCATGATACTAGCAGCCGCGTAGTCCCACGGTGAAATAACTGAAAAATAGCCCATCAATTGCCCTTCTAGAACCCTACTCATGCTAATACCTGCACTGCCAAGCACCCTTACACCCAGAAGTTCCTGAGCCAAGTCAGCTAGGCCATGATAATTTTTGGCATACATACTGCCATTAGCACCAATTAACTGGCGACTCAAGGGATAAGGGCGATAAGGAACTAGCTGACGATCATTACAGGTAACAGGAAATTGATCACCCCCGCTGTAAAGCTTCTCAGCCATGACATCATAAATAAGTCCAAATTTACCCAGTCCTTCTTCATAATAGGCAATCATCACGGCAAAATCACGCCCCTGCGCAATGAAATTAACCGTTCCGTCAATGGGATCCAAAACCCAAACGCGGCCGTCCTTAAGATCATGATAAAGATTATTTTCCTCACCCAAGATATTGTCCTGCGGGTAGGCAGCCAGAATACGCTCGACCATAAAGTCTTGGGTATCCTTATCAATATTGGTGACTAAATCATCAAAGCGTTCTTTTTCTTCAATCTGTAAATCTTCCGCCATTCGCCCGCGAACATAGGCACCGGCCTGACGGATTAAATCTTGTGCAAACTGAAATTTAGCTTCCAAGAGAAATCCATCCTTTCTCTTGAGCTTTAGCAGCCTGCACTGCTCTATAGATAGAGTAACCGCTGCTCTTTTCAAAGGCACGATCAATCTGCTTTTCCTGCATCTTGCTCGGAACCACTGCCTTAAATGCTTTGTAAGTACTTAGCAGTGTTTGGGCATCAGCTCTTGTTTCGTAAACTTCCTCAACACGATTCAAAAAAGAGAGCACTGATGTAATCTCGTCAGTGCTCCAAGAAGAATCGAGCGGATAAGAATAATTTTTATTCATGGCTTCCCTCTAATTCTGCTCTAAGTGTTGCTTGACGAAGCTCCTGCTGCCGATAATCACGGGGCAAAAAGGCGCGAATTTCATCTTCATTAAAACCGATTTGCATCCTTTTCTTGTCCAAAATAATCGGGCGGCGAAGCAGGCTCGGATTTTCAGCAATTAAATCAATCAATTCTGAAATAGACAGCTCGTCAACATCCAAATCTAATTTTTGAAAAACTTTTGATCGGGTCGAAATAATATCTTCAGTCCCATTTTCAGTCAAGGCTAAAATAGCCCTCAATTCCTCAGGAGATAAGGGACTGGTAATAATATTATGCTCCTGAAAGGCCACCTCATGATTGCTCAGCCAAGCACGGGCTTTACGGCAACTGGTGCAGCTAGGTGATAAAAATAGCGTAATCATAAAAGCAAAACCTCAAACCCTTTCACCCTGACATTATACAAAAAATCATTCTAAATTACTAGATAATTTTGAACAAGCCTCACTTGCTGTCCAAAATTTCCCTCCCCAATCTGATTTAAACTGGGTGAGAAGATTCCCATTTTTGGGCAGCTATTTGATCCCGATGAAGCTGATCGACAAGTTCATCGATATTGTTGAACTTGATCATCTCACGAATTTTATCCAACCAGATGATCTCTAGCTGTTCACCATAAATGTCGCCATCAAAATCAAATATATGGACTTCTAGTCGTAATTCGCTGCCTCCAAAGGTAACATTTTTTCCAATACTAGTCATAGCCCGATAACGCTTATCTGTCATAAGGACATCCGTAACATAAACCCCATCCGCCGGAAGAAATGTACGGTCAATCGGGGCTAAATTAGCCGTTGGAAAACCTATAGTACGACCACGTGCATCCCCGTGAACAACAAGCCCTCGAGTAGAAAATTCATAACCGAGGAGATGGTTTGCCTGAGCTACGTTTCCTTGTGCTACCAGTTGGCGGATACGCGTTGAGGAAATTTTTTCTCCTTTTGATTTCACTTCCGGAACAGTAACCACCCGACCTCTAAAATTTCGAGACAAGTAGTCTGCATCGGTCCGGTTATGACCAAATTTATAGTCAAAACCAACTACGATAACCTGGGCTTGCAGTCGCTTGATGTAAGTATTGATAAAATCATCCGAACTGACCTTAGAAAAAGCCGCTGTAAAGTTCGTTAAATAAAGATAATCCACTCCATAATCCGCAAACAAATTATAGCGCTTTTCCGGATAGGTTAAATGATTAAGCAGATCCGGCTCAAAATGCGCAAAAGTTAACTTGGGAGATTCGTAGAAGGTCAGCACAGCCACCTTCAGCTGCTCCTGCTGAGCAATTTCCCGAGCTTTGTCAAAGAGAACTTTATGGCCACTATGCAGAGCGTCAAAATATCCCAAGACTAAAACTGTATCAGTATTTAGCTCAATATCCTCCGGCCCTCTAATAGAAATAATATCCATAATATATTAAATTAAAACCTTTCGCGGCTTATAAGAAGCCCTTCTTTTTTCTAAAATAGCAATAAGATGTCCTTCATGAAAGGCAGCCAAGATTTCTTCCTGCCTCTCCAAGGGAATAAAACGACCGACAGCGATAGCTTTTTTAGCATCCTCTGATACATCTACTCTCGGTAAATCCGTAACCCCGTATTCTATGGGAAGCAAAAAAGAATCATCCTTCGCCACTACCTTATTAGCTATCTCAGCTAGGCTCAAGGCAGTGTCTAACCGTAGACCTGCTGAGGCCGTGCGCTGAAGTCCAGACATATGACTAGCGTACCCCAGATGACCTCCTAAATCAACCGCCAAGGTACGAACGTAGGTCCCCTTACTGCAGGTCACGCGAAAACTGAAACGGCAGAGTTCATCTTCAAAAAATAAAGGTGATGTCCGTATGAACTCCCTGATAGTGACCTGACGCTTGGGGCGCTCAACGGTCTCACCAGCTCGAGCATATTCATAAAGTTTCCGCCCCGCAATCTTAACCGCTGAGTACATAGGGGGAATTTGTTCAATCTGACCGACAAAAGCTGTCATCGCCCGGTCGACCTCTTCTGCTGTTAAATACTGCGGTACTGGCGTCCGACTGATAAGCTCGCCGCTTGCATCCTCTGTCGTCGTTGAGTAACCAAGAGTTATTTCGCCTTCGTAGACCTTACCAGCCTCTGTCATATACTCAATCATCCGAGTTGCCTTGCCGACAGCAATAGGTAAAACACCGGTCACATCAGGATCTAAGGTCCCACCGTGACCAATTTTCTTTTCCCCTAAAATTTTTCGTAGTTTGAAAACTGCATCGTGGCTGGTCATACCAGCCTCTTTTTTCAAATTGATAATTCCCGAAATCATACCTCCCATTATATCATAGATTATCTGACCTTAACCACCAATAACCAATATGCGGTACTATTCAGTAAAAAATTTAAGATCACAATCTGTTGAGGCTGGGTAAAAACTCGTCCAGTATTCCTGTTTTGGAATAAGCTCTCGGCGCCGCAGTGGTTGGGAGCAAGATTTGTTGGCGACGCCAACTTAGCCTTCCCCCTACACCGTTCATTAGGCACTTCGGCACCAATGAATTATTGTTGGCTGGTCTTTCTTTTGCTACAAGGCCAAAGCAGAGAAGCCTAAACGAATGTGATGAACATTGTTCATCTTATCTCCAATCTCACCAGAGTCGCTAGCGCATTCAATTATTTTGATTCGCAAATAAGACTATGATAAATAAGTTTCTTGAACAAATCAAAAGGGGCTTCATTAACTGCCCCTTCTGCTCATCCGATTTTTTAGCCTTACTTTAACTCAGCAACGATTTCATTACATAGCATTGAGACATCTAGCTGTTCATCTCTCTTATATTTCTGCTATAACTCCCTACAAGTCAGATACCAAACAACCGTTTTTAATAATGGCAGCAGCCACCTTCTTCTCACTGATTGGAACGGTAACCAACCATCATATGGGGATAACGGCTGCTTAAAAATGCAAATAAAGATTGTAATCTCTGATCGGTTATCCTTCCCACATTTTTAATACTGAGGGATCTTGTTTTGCTAAAAATACTGACAACATTTAAATATGAAAAGGTTCTCTCAGCCGAACCGTTCCGTGTCTGTGGCTTAAAGATATGGTGATAAATAGTAGTCGCGCTGTCCAAATCTGCAATGAAAAATCCACTGTGATAAGTAATCAAGTGATGGCGATAAACTAAAAACTGCAGCTCATCATCCCAATAATCTGCCTGTTCTCTCGCCAACTGCAAGTTACCGCTCAGCTCTGGATAAATATTGTAAAGCTCCGTATAGGCCTGCTGGCTCAAACGTTTCTGGCGAAAACCTGTTGTAACGTAAAAGACACCAATAGCGATGAATACACCGCCAGCCGTGGTGCCTACGATATGATTACTGCCATCAGAACGAATAGTGACAGCTAGTACCATACCAATGATAATAATAATAAAACCAACAATTAACCTGCCCAAAAAGCCTGCACTGCGATCGTCTGCCAACATAAATAAAACCTCCCTAGAAATAAACTTCAGCCATATTTTAACACTAAGAAGCGTGATATTTACAAAAAATTTTTAACAAAATGCTATCACTTTATTTCAAAATCATTACTGTTTTTAGACATCACGATGAATTTCACTGTCCAATTCCCTAAAAGGTTTGATATCTTGCACATATTCTAAGACTCCCTGAAATTCTCCAGCATCGTCACGAACTGCTGCATAGGTGACATAAACGAATTTCCCCAAGCGCTCAGATGGGAACCACATTTCCACCTTGTCTTTTTGGCCTGTACGCAGAACTTCAAACACTTTTTTGACCTTGTCCAAAACCTTAGGAGGGTGACAAAGCTCTACATTGCGACCAATCTGACTGGGCAGACGTTTAAAAATCATGTCCTTAGCCGGCACATGGTTGTTATAATACTGGAAGATATCGTCCTTATTGACAAAGGTGATCTCTAATGGTAGGTGATCAAAAATCAAATTTGCCTGTTCAAGGGATAGGTAGCCATGCGTAAAAGGTTGGGGGGTTGTTCGATCAATAGCGGTTTTCTTTTTTGGGGTAAAGGTAATAGTAAACTGACCTTCAGGTGTATCAATAACCTGCTGCCCCTCTTCTAAGCTCAGCGATTGACCTTGTAGCTCAGTCTCACTAGTAGGTACTGCTTCAGTTTCAGCTTTCGCTGTCTCAAAAGACTCTCTGTGAGGGATCCACTCTTCTTCAGGTTTAACAATAGCATAACCAACAGCCTCGCTTTCTCTAGCAATCTTCAGCCAATCATCCTGGGTGAAGATTTCCAGCAGAATCATCAGCAAAATAGATTCTTCTTTAAAAATCATTTGCTCGAATTCTTCTGCAAAAGCCTCAAACGCTTCGTTAACCTTTGCTATGTCAACACTGGGCAGTTGGTCTACCAAATCTTGGACCTGCTTAAAAAGCTCTCGTATCTCGTCATCCACACCCCACATTACTCTGGGAGGAGAATCATGTCCGTAGGCCTCCATGATAGGAAACATGAGTTCTTCCTTACGTTTATAATGACAGCGAAACTCTCCTAGCAAACGCATTTGATGCTTTAGACCCTTGATAATGTCTTTTTGAAATCCGGCATTCTCAGGATTGGCATAGTTATCTAAAATCCGGCGAATCCGCATAAGTGCACCGCGCAGCGCTAAATTTTCCTGTTTAAAAACATAGACAGGGTGCCCAGGATGCTCTGTGTCATCTACTTCAACGCCTTCAACTGCATTTTTAAAAAGATTAGCATGCACATCACACAGCTCCATGACATCCTCAAAGGTAACACCTGAATGCTCATCAGACATCAGCTCATGTTCCATCAAAGAGATTTCCAGTGCAGATACCCCCTTGAAATGTTGATTAAAACGCTCCTGAACCGATTCCTGACTGGCGCCCTGGTGGAGGTCTATCAGAATATTCTTTAGTATGTCAATACGATTTGTATCCATCTTAGTCTCCTATCACATCATAACCGTTAAATTCCAAGGTTTGTTTAATCTTAGACAGAGGAATACTGGCTAATTTAGAACCAGCTTTTAAACTAGTGGTCCGCCCAAGTGTATGGAGCATAGCTGGGTTAGCCAAGGGTTTAAAGCCGAGCTCGATCAAGATGTCCTTGACTTCCGGATGTTCCTTAATAATAAGGGCCACCGGTTTTGATAGATCTATTGTATTCGTCATAAGGTATGACTCCTCTTTCTTTTAAAGTTACTTCATTATAGCAAAAACAGCTCAGCCTCGCCGCTTAAAAATGATTTTTCGGTACCTGTGTTTGAGCTCTATCTTTGAGAAAAAGGGGTAATAACTGTGACCCTCTGCCTAATAAGTACTCTACTCGAAAAACTGGATAGATTAAAAGCCCCGGCAAGACCGAGACTTTTTCCTTTAACTTATTTGGCTTCCCAATAACGAATGGTATATTCTGTATGAGTGAAAGTATTGCTACCTTCATCATAGACTACATTTGTGCTAGTAGAGTCGCCGCGCCAGTAATACTGAGAAAAATCTGTCCCTTCAGTTGGGATACCGTAGCCAGCAACATTAACGTTGACAACATTGGGATTAGTGACATAAACCTGACGGGGAGCTGGGGTTAAATCTGGATTAGGAGTTCTTCCGTAACGATTAGTCTCCGTAATCCCTAGGGCTGAAACACTAGATGTTGTTGCTAGCATAGCCCCTACCACAGCTGAAGTCAAAAGAATTTTTTTAACTGGTAATTTCATGACTAGAAAGGCCTTCCTTAATTAAAATGATAACATTGAGAAAACTCAACTATCCTCTAATTTAATAAATTCACGACCATCCGTCAAGAAAAATATCGTTAAATGTCGATATTTTAGCTTGAAATGTTCCTACCTTTATTTTTTAGTAAAAAAATACTAAGTAGAGGTCTCGTTAGGTCCCCGCATTTTTTAGTACAAATCACAACTAACCCTAAATCAGTTTTTTCATCGGTTTTCAGTCAAAGAGTATTTAGACAGTTACCGCAATTAGAGCATGCAAAAGGAGCTGAAGGCAAGCTTTCAACTCCTTTTAGTCTATTTAGTCAAAGATAACAGAAAGTAATTCACCTGAATCAGCATCAAATGTATAGGTTCTATTATCAATTCTAACGGTCGTACCCTTAGCTTGAGTGCCGTCTTCATTAAAGTAAAGATGTTGACCATTAATATCGTGGAAACCTCTGTAGGCTGCACCATCGTAACCAAAGTAATACCAGTTTCCATCAACTAGTACAAAGCGATTTGTGACGCGTGCACCTGTATCAGCATCATAGAAGTATTTACGACCATTAGCTGCGGCAACAATAACACCTTTAGCTTGCTTACCTGTCTTAGCATCAAAGTAGAGTTGGTTATTCTTAATTCTTTGATCACCTTTAACAGCATAGCCGTCTGCTCCCATATAATACCATTCATTAGAGCCGGCTTGCGTCTCAATAAAGGCGTTAACAACAAGGGAACCAGTGTCAGCATCATAGTAGCGTCTGCCTTTTTGATCATTGACAAATCCGCCTTTGACTTGTTTACCAGTCTTGGCATCAAAGTACAATCTCTGTCCCTTGATGGTTTGCTCACCCTTGACTAAATGCCCATCAGCATCAGCATAATACCAAGCATTGTGGCCAGTCGTAAAGAAGGTTGCAACCTTAAGCTCGCCAGACTGTGCGTCGTAGTAAGAGATGTTGCCTTTTTTATCTGTGACAAAATTCCCTTTAACTTGGGCACCCGTCCTAACATCGAAGTACAGCTGTTGCCCTTTAATCGTCTGAGCCCCCTTAGCGAGGAGACCTTGCTCATTCAGGTAATACCAGTGACCCTGATGAAGAAGGAATTGATCCTTAACCAGATTACCACTGTTTTTATCGAAGTAACGGGTTTGACCATCCTTATCCGTCACAAAGTCTCCCTTGACCTGGTAACCATTTTCATCATAGTATTGGATGTTGCCATCAATCGTAACCAGGCCAATGGCCATAGCACCATTGCGATCGAAGTAACGGTATTGAAGGTTACCATCAGCATCTGTTGTTTGGAACCATTTATTACCCTTGTACATGATACCGGTCTTACCATAGTAGTAAGATTTACCATCTTCTCTCTCCAGAATAGTATCTTGAAGAGTGATACCATTTGGCAGCATGTAGTAGAATTGGCTGTTAATGACAGCTGGACCAGTAACCATATAACCTTCACGGTCAAAGTAATAGAGATGACCACCTTCTTGAATAAAGGCTAATTTAGCCTTATTACCAGCAGTCGTATAGTAAGTCATTCCCTTACCATCATGGTAGAAACCAGTCTGAGCGGTCTTATCACCTGTCAACGCAGCTGGTAAGAATTCACCCTTATCATTAACCGTAAAGTATTTACCTGTTCCGCTGTCACTAAGGACATAGTCTGTACCGCGTCCCAGGACATTGGTTCCGTTGAAGTATTTAGCTTCCCAAACCTTAAGCTTAACAGTCGGATCAATCGTCTTACCAGTTGAGATCATCTTAACATCAAACATTTCAGGGTATTGCTTTTGCAATTCTGCAAGGAATTCCCCACCGTACTGAGCCTGATAATCCTTACCGCTGCTCTTGGTGTTAGCTAGATAGAGTTTTTTAACTAAAGGTTGGTCATGCTTAACCTTACCGTAATTATCAACACGCGTACCAGTAACTACTTCTTTACCTGGCAATTGATAGATTTGGTCTGGAACCCAGTCAGCAATTGCTTGGATACCTGCAGCATGGAGAGCCTTAAGGGCATTAGCCAAGTCTTCCTTAGAACCATATTTATTATTCTTGCTCATAGCAAGGTCATAACGGTCACTGAAGGCATATCCGTTTTGAATAATCGAATCCAGGAAGGTACCATCAGTTGCTGATACATACTGCGGCGCCATCTCAAATGACGTTACTCCCCAAGCCTTGAAGAGATCTGTATTTTGTGCAATCAGTTTATTGGTATACTCGGCATCTGTCGTTATAAAATCTTGGAAATTAGAGAAACCTTCATAAATCAATTGTGATTCTAAAGCCTGAGTTGCTTGATAAGTTTGATCGTCCTTACCATAAGCTTTGTTTGAGGCAACAACACGGATATCTTGATCTTCCTTAGCGCCAACTGGCACCCAAACAGCCAAATAACCATTGACTTCAACCTGTTTGTAACCCTTGATTTCACTGCCTGTGAAAGTAATGAAACCATCCTTATCAGCAACCTTTGTGATGGTCGTATCTGAATCGTTAAGATATTTTTGCAGACCCTTATCAGTCGTTAAGAGCAATGGTCGATAGGCTTGACCAGCATGAATCTTACCAACATTAACCTTAATCTCTTGATCCTTAGCTAATTTAAGCTCTGGATTATTGGAAACCAATGTGAACATACCAGATGTTTTAGCCAATTTGCCACCAGTCGTATCATCCGCAGACATGACATCTTGACCATAGCGAACAGAAACTAACACTTCTGTATTATTCAGGACAGCATCTGAATGGTTAGTATCCATGCTGTCATCAGGTGTATAGCCCTTGAGATCCATTGTCTGACCACCAGCTGCGTAGCGAATACGAGCCCGCATCAAGGTATCAATAGCATCATAGTATGGAGACTTCGTCGCCATGTATTGCCCATCATCAGTATAGAGATCGCCGTAATAAACACGAGTGACAGACTCCATATTCGACAGCATCAAAGCATAGGCTGTTGGGATATTATAGTGGGTATAAACCTTATCCACACTCTTCATATCCGCGTTATAAATTTTGAAGGCTTCTTTTAATTGATCTAAGGTGAAAGTAAAGCCGTCCGTCGTTGGGTCAATCTTTTCAGCGATAATCTTAGCAATGACGGTTTGTACTTCTGAGTCATGGGCACGAACAAAGACATAAGAAGCCTGTGTATCACCATACTTGTCGTTGACCGTACGATCAGTCAAGCCGTATTCTGATTTAATCAGATTTTCCATGCCAGCTGAACGCTCACTGTAAGGACGCGTCAGCGTGTAAAGAAGAGACGTACGTAGACCATTATCCATGGCTAGGGCTGCCCCTTTAGTATCCTGGTTGTAATAGTTGTCATTATAAGACCATGCTTCCAAGATAGAGATATGAGCCAAAGCCTTAGCCTCTGACTTATTAACGCCATAGACAGAGTTAAAGTAGTTCGTATAGATTTGAAGCATATCGGCGTTAACATTATCAACCGCATCGACACGAATACCATCAAAGTTGGCATCCTTGTCTCCCATGACGATAGAACCCCAGTTCATAAGGTAGTGGATTTGGTTGAGCATTTCTGCTTGAACGACTGGATTAGAGTTGTCTACATCATTGGCCAATAAGAACTCATAACCACCATAAGTATCGGCTAAATGATATTTAGTTTTACCAGTTTGGTAGGTAGGGGTACGATTGAGCAGGCGGTATTTAGAATCTGCCCACTCCGTTAATTTATTATTAGTGTAGAGGATAGCACCACCTTGAAGATGGTCTTTTTTATCATAATTTTCAGAATCGCTGTTCCATTGAGACTGGGTTGCTACGAAAGCGGCCATTGCTTCACGCAACCATACTGAACTCTTCTCTTTGCTGATACGTTGTTCAATATGTTTTTGAATCAACTCAGCAGCCGTATTAAGAGCTACTTGCGATGTTTTATTGGTAAATTTTTCGTCCTTGATTCCTAAAGCATCAATCATATAATTGAGGTAGGCTACCTGTGTATCCTTATTTGGCCACCAAGTCATCAAAACAGGACGCAAATCAGTTTCTTTAGAATCAACCCAAGTCTGGCCGTTTGACAGAATTTTAGCAGGACGGTACCAGCTTTCAGCGGTCAAGTAACCATCTACAAGTTCAAAGCTCTTTTCAGATGAATCGTAGGCCTTATTGTTAACTGAAAAGTCTGTCACAATCGGAGTCAAACCCTGTGTAAAAGAATGAGTTGATGTACTTGAAAGTGCCCCGGTCTCCCCATCAAAATACAACATTTGTCCCTTAACGGTAATGACAAAATTCTTCTTATAAGAACCATCTTCTAAGACATAATAGTATTTACCGTCTACCTTTTTAATCTTATCCAAAGACAAGGCTGCAGCTTCTTCTTGCTCCGTCAGACTTGACTTAGCGGCTTCTGGAGTTTGAGTTGCAACCGCCTCTTCAGAAGTAGCCGTTTGGCTGCTTGCTGAAGCCTGTTGAGCAGGCTGAGCTTTCACATCGGCCGCTGGTTGAGTTTGAGCTGCTGAAGGCAGAGACTGCTGCTCCACTGGTGCAGTCTCTGCTGCCTGTGCCTGAGACAGTTCAGAGGTGGCCGTTGCACTGACAGTACCAGCATCTTTAGAGTCCGCTACTACTTCATTATCGGCTCCTTGGTCTTGGATACTGTCAACTGCCTGTACATCTTTAGCAGTCTCATCTGCAGAAACAGTCTGACTGACTGCCCCTGCTCCGACTACACTTGCCAAACCAGCAGAAGCCACAGCAATAGTCACCCATTGCTTTTTAACCTTATGCAACTTGTAATGTAATTTTCTCTCCATGAAAATCATTCTCTCCTTAATAAGTTTTAGCTGGTAAAATAATATCAGAGGCTGAATTATTTTACTCACCAAACTATATTAGCATTTTTTCAAAAAAATTACTAGTTATTTACATTTTTTTTGTTGAAAAATAATACTCATATAGACTGTTATAGCAAGCTTTCAGGAGATTTATCTGTTAGGTTTCAGACTAAAAATCTGCTTTTTATGAAAAAATAGCCCAACTAGCTAACAAACATTAGAAAACTGCCATGTTTGAAAACTTGTGGACTAATAATAGAATAGGCCTAACACTGCCACTGCTATAAATTTGTTGCTTCTATAAAAATGAGCTTGGACACTTACACTTGCCCAAGCTCATTTTTCTTATAATTCGATATCACCAAAGAGATCTGCCATTGAGAAACCTGTTTGTGTTTCTGGTAATTCGTAATCGCGCTTAGCTTCACGTTTTGGACGACGTGGACGTGACGGGCGTTTTTCACCCTCACCTTCAGCCTGTGCTGGACGCTCTTGCAAAGCCTTGATCGATAATGATACACGCTCAGCCTCAGCATTTACATCAAGTACTTTCACCTGAACTTCTTGACCAACAGACAAAACATCTTTTGGATTTTCAACACGCTTATGTGAAATTTGTGAAATGTGAACCAGACCATCAATACCCGGTAATACTTCAACAAAAGCGCCAAAATCAGTCAAACGTTTAACAGTTCCGTCAATAACATCACCAGCAGCCAATTTTTGTTCTACGCCATCCCAAGGTCCAGGTGTCGTTGCTTTTAATGACAAGGATACACGGCCTGCTTCTTCATCGATAGCAAGAACCTTAACATCAATCTCATCACCAACAGATACAACTGATTTTGGCGAAACATTGCGCTCATGAGATAATTCAGTAACGTGAACAAGTCCGTCAACACCGCCGAGGTCAACAAAGGCACCAAAGCTTGTCAAACGAGCAACCTTACCAGTAACGACTGAACCCACTTCAAGTTTTGAAAATACTTCCTTGCGGGCTGCTGCTGATTTTTCTTCAACAACTTCACGACGAGATAAGATAAAACGGTTTTCTGCTGGATCAACTTCTTTGATTTTAGCTTCGATATCCTGACCGACAAATTGCTCAGTATTGCGAACAAAACGCGTATCAAGCATTGATGCTGGAATGAAACCACGGAGTCCTTCAAACTCAACAGAAAGACCGCCCTTAACGGCACGAGTGCCTTTTACAGTAACAACTTCTTCTTCGCGGCCTACAAGTTTGTCCCAAGCTTTCCGTGCTTCCAAGCGTTTTTTAGAAACCAAGTAGGTTACCGTATCCGTGTCTTTTCCAACAACTTGACGAAGCACAAGCACCTCGATTTTATCGCCGGATTTAACAAAGTCGTTAATGTCAGCTTCACGGTCATTTGTCAATTCACGAAGTGTCAAGACACCTTCGATACCAGTACCTTCTATAATTACGTTTGCTTGACCATTATCAACTGTCAAAACTTCAGCAGTGACAACATCACCAGGGTTAACTTCGCTAACACTGTTTAGCAAATCTTCAAATTCGTTCATTCTAAAAAATCCTCCAGTAGACAGCTGGTAAAAATCGGCCAACTGCCTGACAACACTATATTTTCTTAAGGCAAACCCGCAAGGACACACTAATATCACTATGGCGGTCTTAGGTAAATCCTAATACCTCAGACTGGGGTAGCTGGATTCGAACCAACGCATGAGGGAGTCAAAGTCCCTTGCCTTACCGCTTGGCTATACCCCAAAAGCAAATAACTTAATACTCAGTAAAAGTGAACTAAGCTGAACACGACCTAAAATCCTAGTGAAAAAGATAAACTTCCTAGCGTTATATCTAACGCTTCGTCAGTTTCCTATTTTCATACGGATTTTTAAACGGTCTTTGTATCCTGAGTATGGAAGGGGAGGGATTCGAACCCCCGAACCCGAAGGAGCGGATTTACAGTCCGCCGCGTTTAGCCTCTTCGCTACCCTTCCATGCAACTAGGGTTCATTCTAACATAAAGGAACCCTTAATGTCAACAATTTTTAATGATTTAGATTGTAATTTTCAATGATGTTTTCGATTGCCTGATCCAGTGTCGGATAGAAATTGGTAAGGCTATCATTTACCACTGTGGCAAATTGGCTGTCCATTTCAACAATATGGCCCACTGTACGCTTACCAATTGCTAATTCATACCCTTCAAGGGACTTACCAGATACAGACACTCGGGCGTCTGACAGCTGCACTTCAATCTTTTTATCTTTTTTTGTCATGACTTAACTCCGTCTTTATGAAATTTCTCCTACATTTTACACGAAAACAAAAAAGCTTGCAAGAGCAAGCTTAATGACTGACTAACTACTTAGTCAATCTTATAAATCCAGCCTTCTGGCGCTTCTACATCTCCAAACTGGATGCCTGTCAGCTCATCATAAAGTTTGCGTGTAACGGGGCCGACCTCTGTTTCACTGTAGAAAACGTGGAAATCGTCTCCATGTTGCACCCCGCCGATCGGTGAGATAACTGCCGCGGTTCCACAGGCTCCCGCTTCAACGAATCTGTCTAGCTCATCAATCTTGACATCGCCTTCAATAGCTGTCATTCCAAAGCGTTCTTTAGCTAAATAAAGAAGAGAGTACTTGGTAATAGACGGCAGAATAGATGGGCTAAGCGGCGTAACAAATTCATTATCTTTCGTGATACCAAAGAAATTAGCGGATCCTACTTCTTCAATTTTGGTGTGAGTCGCTGGATCCAGATAAATAACATCAGAGAACTGACGCTCATGAGCTACTTGACCGGGTAGGAGACTGGCAGCATAGTTCCCACCTACCTTAGCTGCACCAGTACCATGAGGAGCTGCTCGGTCATAATCATCCTGAATGAGGAAGTTCGTTGGGGCTAAACCACCCTTGAAATAATTCCCAACCGGCATAGCAAAAATCGTAAAAATGTATTCTTCTGCTGGATGGACCCCAATAACATCTCCAACTCCAATTAATAGCGGACGGATATAGAGTGTTGCGCCCGTCCCATAAGGCGGAACGAATTCTTCGTTTGCACGAACAACTTGCTTAACAGCATCAATGAACTTATCCGTTGGAACTTGGGGCATGAGGAGGCGATCAGATGTTCGCTGTAGACGTTCTGCATTTTGGTCTGGACGGAATAATTGGACAGAGCCATCTTGGGTACGGTAAGCTTTTAATCCTTCAAAAGCTTGTTGTCCATAATGAAGAGCTGGCGAGCTTTCAGAGATATGGAGTGTCGAGTCCTCTGTCAGCTTACCATCATCCCACCGACCATTCTTATAGTATGAAATATAGCGAAAAGGAAGTTTATGGTATTCAAAACCTAGGTTCTCCCAATCTAAATCTACTGTCATAATAAATCCCTCTTTCTATCACTAAGTGGTTCCTAGTATAGTCCTTTTTTAGCCAATTTTCAAGTATTATTTCAAAATTCTGACAATTTATTTTCCTAAAAAGCAGAGAGCTAACATTGACAAGGGCATCAATGCTAACCTCCTCTACTCTTAAAATGTTTTAGTTTTATTTATCAACTAAGCAATTTGGCTGCAAGTACCTCTTCATCCGAAATGGTATCTGAGATAAAGCTCCCATTGCTAGTGCGCTCTGACAGACTCAGTTGGGCTAGGTTAACCTGCTCAACCGTTCCTAATTTAGATAAAACTTCGAGTATCTGCTCGTCAGTATCGGCCTCTACTTCCCCGCTAAAAAGATCAAGCTCTGCAGCCGCAGCAGCATCAGATAACACAGGAGCGGCTAAAAAGACGCGATGGGGCTTGGATTTGAGTTCACGCAGAAGTTGCAAACCACGACCTGCCCGTTTGGCTACTGGGATATCGTCTGTTGCCATCCGTTTGAGGCTGCCGCGCTGGGTCAGTACAAAGAAAGTCTTAGTATTGGCAATAAAGGCAGATTGGACTGTATCACCATCTTTCAGATTAATAGCCTTGACACCGGCAGCTTTGGCACCGACAATAGGTACTTCTTCAATGCTAAAGTGGAGAGCGTACCCTTTCTGAGTCACTATCATAACCTGATCCAATTTAATTGGTGCCATGGTAACAACATGATCATCGTCTCCTTTAAGTTTAGCAAATTTAACAGATTTGGTTCTGTAACTGCGCCATGGTTCAAACTCTTTACGCTCAAAGCGCTTGATCTGACCGTGTTTTGTCACAGCGAAATAAGTTTCTGGAGTTAGATCATCAATGATTTCAGCGTAGATAATTTCCTCATCGGTTGAAAAATTGGTAATGGTCTGAGAGAGGTGTTCGCCAATGTCTTTCCAACGAATATCGGTTAATTCATGAATAGGCCGGTAGATGACATTCCCTAGATTTGTAAAGATAAAGAGATGCTGGGTCGTTTTAGCCTGCTGCATCAGAATCACCTGATCGTCATCACGCTTACCTAATTCTTCTGGGGTGGAAGCATTGTAAGAGCGAGGACTGGTCCGTTTGACATAGCCGCTGCGAGTCAGGCTGACATAAGTCTCCTCTTCAACAATCAAGCTGGCCGTATCAATTTCAATAGTCTGCGCTTGAACCTGCAATTCTGAACGGCGGGGACTACCAAACTTTTTCTTTACCTCACGGAGCTCACGCTTCATGAGATTATACATGGTACGCTCATCACCAATAATAGCCGTCAGAGTTGCGATTTGCTCCCGCAAGGCAGCATCTTCTTCTTCCAGAGTCACAATATCGGTATTAGTTAAGCGATAAAGCTGCAAAGTTACGATAGCTTCTGCCTGCTCCTCGGTAAATTCATAGCTAATCTTCAGATTTTCTTTGGCATCGGCCTTATTATCCGACGCCCGAATCAAAGCGATAACTTCATCTAAAATAGAAAGAACCCTGATCAGCCCTTCTACGATATGGAGACGCTTTTCTGCCTTTTTCTTATCAAATTTGGAGCGCGCTAAAATAATATCGCGGCGATGGCCAATGTAGCTGGTCAAAATTGGAATCAGTCCGACCTGACGCGGCGTAAAGTTATCAATAGCTACCATATTAAAATTATAATTAATTTGCAGGTCAGTATATTTGAGCAGGTAGTTAAGAATCGCTTGACTATCCGCATCCTTCTTAAGCTCAATAGCAATGCGCAAACCATCGCGGTCAGATTCGTCCCTCACTTCGGAGATGCCAGGTACTTTATTGTTGAGGCGAACATCATCGATTTTTTTTACCAACATGGCCTTATTGACATCGTAAGGAATCTCGGTAACGACAATTTGCTCTTTGCCACCCTTAAGCGGTTCAATTTCTGTACGCGAACGTACTACTACACGTCCCTTACCTGTTTCATAGGCTTTACGAATTTCGTCAGCTCCTTGGATAATAGCTCCAGTCGGCAGATCAGGACCAGGTAAAAATTCCATGAGCTTTTCGACCTTTGCCTTAGGATGATCAATCATATAGACAACCGCGTCAATAACTTCAGCTAAATTATGAGGAGGTATGTCTGTTGCATATCCCGCTGAAATTCCTGTTGCACCATTAACTAGAAGATTGGGAAAGGCAGCTGGTAAAACAGTCGGCTCTTTTTCCGTATCATCAAAATTCCAAGCCCAAGGGACAGTGTCTTTGTCAATATCTTGAAGCAGATAGCCCGCAATCTCTGATAAGCGCGCCTCAGTATAACGCATAGCAGCAGGTGGATCACCGTCCATAGAACCATTGTTTCCGTGCATCTCCACAAGAATTTCACGATTCTTCCAGTCCTGCGACATGCGCACCATAGCATCGTAAATAGAGGAATCCCCGTGCGGGTGAAAATTCCCCATGATATTACCAACCGACTTGGCCGACTTACGGTAGCCCTTATCATGAGTATTACCGTCCTTATTCATGGAATAAAGAATGCGGCGCTGAACCGGTTTTAGCCCATCGCGAATATCAGGCAGGGCCCGCTCTTGAATAATATACTTGGAATAGCGCCCAAAGCGCTCTCCCATGATGTCCTCAAGGGACATATTTTGAATGTTTGACATAATTAAGATACACAGCCCATAAAAAAGATAAAGTCAAATTAATAAATCGGCAGAAATTCAAGATTTTCTAGACGATTTATCTTTTTGTCACAGTCTTTAGGGGCGTGTTCAATTCCTTTCTGTAAGATTAAAATAGAAGATTATATAATCTAGAATAAAAACAGGAGATTCTGATTTTCCAAACGATTCACGCTAAAGTAACGACTGTAAAAATAAAAATTTAAACATCCGTCTCTCTCTTTATACAGATTCTAGGATTGAGTCCCATTCTTATTGATATGTAATAGCATAAACTTATTAAAGACTACTTTTACTCATAGCTGTAATTTTAAAGAGTTTTATTGATAGAATAATAGCGATTACAAAGAAATTATTATGCTATTGCTAAGGCTAGTCTTTGTTTCACATCTTAATAGCTTCTCAGTAAAAGTATTAATGCAAAAAAGTTCTACTAAGTAAGCTAATCTGAATCAACAAACTCTGTATCAATAGCAGAATTTGTCGCTATCTTTTCTTTAAATTCCGCTCTTAATTCATTGTCAATTTTTGATTCATCTGGAAATTTTCCATCTATTAAATCAGTAAAAGTATTAACCATTCTTATTCCCATTGGTTTAAAAGTAACATAGGTTAAACCACCGGAAATAACAGCACCGAGAACTGGAATAGTTTTTGAAATAGATTTTCCTATAGTATCTTTTGTAATTTTTTTGCCTATATTATTGCCAATTCTTGTTCTTTGCTAAATGTTTTTTCACTGTATCCTCTCCCAATAGAATACTAATACTATGTTCTCTTTCAGTGTTAATCTAAAATATCCACAATCCATTAGCACCATAGCTGACTTGTTGACGACTTTCCTACAGCTCCTCGGTTCGATAAAGACGATAGCCTTCATAATCGTAACTGTGATCGACCCCTTTCATGTAGAGCTCACGGTTATCAATATCATCCGTGAGTGCTTTTCTGAGGGTATACTTGATTTCAATATTGCGAACTGGACTGCGTTCCATGGCCAGAAGATAATCTTCTTTATCAACCTGTGACCAGTTGATGACTTGACTAATCTCATTTTTTAGTAGATGGTCTAACCACAGACGCATACTGCGTCCATTACCTTCGCGAAAAGGATGGGCAATGTTCATTTCAACATATTTTTCAATAATGTGATCAAAAGTATCTTGAGGCATTTTATCAATGGTTTCAAGCGAAGCTTTCAAGTAGACTAAGGGAGCAAAGCGAAATCCACCTTTTGCTAAATCAACTAAGCGCATCTTTCCAGCGAAATCATAAATATCTTCGAATAAAAAGCCATGAATAAATGCTAAAGTTTCATAAGTACCGGCAGGTTTATCAGCCAATAAATTTTCTTCAAATAAACGTTTAGCTTTTTCTTTACTGATTTTTTCTTCAGCTTTTGAAAGCTCAAGCGAATCTGTCAAACCTAACTTATTTTCTAAAACCATATTTCTCACCTACTAACCTAATCACTTCACACATTTTCGTTTATATTTAATATGGCTAGCGATATTTCCTTTAACATCCTTCTCATCCCATAGTTGCAATTCCCAAGGATAGTAGAAATTGCTCTTATTTTTGAAATAGATGTCAATACCGACATAACCGTCCTTATCCCGCAGGTACCAGCTTTTCAGCCCATACTTTTTCTGCCAGCTATCCAAGCATTCCATAACCTGGGAGATCTCTTCAGGCGTTAAAATCATCAGAGCACTACAGATATTATTCAAAATGGCATTAACCGGATAGGCTTCTTTGCGCTCTTTAAATCGTTCGATTTTATCTAAAAGTGGTTTAGAAGTTTTTACGCGGTAAACATAGCGAATGCCATCGACATCAGCTCACATAAGATAATCATTAATGACCTCATGGAGATTGGTAGGCATCACAGCATAAGACACTCTTCTTTAGCAACACTGTCCAGTCTATGACTTTTCCCAAAGACCTACAGCAAATGCGAGCATAACCATCCCTAAGATAAATTTGTCTGTAAACATAAAGTAAAGAGCTGCAAGAACAGGCATAGCACAAGCCACTATCTTAATCCAACCTTTGTTAAACCAGTTTTTCATTTTTCTATCCTCTCTTACTCAAGAAGAACTTGCTAGGGCAATGATTAAAAGGAAATTCCCATCTCTTTTCTGAATATACAAGCAAAAAACTTAGAAAGCCAAAGTAAATCAGTCAGACCTAATTTATTTTCTAAAACCACCTGCTTATCTCTCGTTCATATAGGACACTCAATTTAAAAATCAGTTATAATTTTGAAATTGGCCTAGTAAGGACATTTAGATAAGACCTCAATAAAACTTACCATACTTTCATTTGTCTTTAGCTGATCGATTATAACGTCTATCGTCAAAAACGATATTATATTGACAGATAAGCTAGTGAGGAGCTGACAAGCCATAGCCTGTTACGTTGTGAAAATAAATGCTTTATTATTTTTTCAAATAAGCAATCAAAACACCGTCTGTTCTTCCAAGGTAAACTTGACATTGTCTTCGATCCATTGACGGCGGGGTGCTGCTTTGTCTCCCATGAGAACAGAGACACGGCGCTCAGCACGCGCCAGATCTTCAATAGTGACACGGATAAGGGTGCGTGTCTCAGGATCCATGGTTGTCTCCCAGAGCTGGTCGGCATTCATCTCTCCCAATCCCTTGTAGCGCTGGAGACTAGCTCCCTTACCAAATTTCTGGCGGAGATCTTCTAACTCGCCATCAGTCCAAGCGTATTCAACCTCTTCTTTTTTCCCCTTACCTTTAGACATCTTATAAAGCGGAGGCAGGGCAATATAGACGTGTCCCGCTTCAACTAAGGGACGCATATAGCGATAAAAGAAGGTCAGTAAAAGTGTTTGGATGTGGGCACCATCGGTATCCGCATCGGTCATGATGATAATCTTGTCATAATTGATATCATCAATATTAAAATCCGGTCCGACACCAGCACCGATAGTATAGATCATCGTGTTAATTTCCTCGTTTTTAAGGATATCAGGCATCTTGGCCTTCTCGGTATTGAGTACCTTACCGCGCAGAGGCAAAATAGCCTGAAACTTACGGTCACGTCCCTGTTTTGCTGAGCCTCCGGCCGAGTCCCCTTCGACTAGATAAAGCTCATTTTTTTTAGGATTTTTAGACTGAGCTGGTGTTAGCTTCCCAGACAGCAATCCCTTATCCTTTTTACTCTTTTTTCCATTGCGGCTTTCATCGCGAGCTTTGCGAGCCGCTTCACGGGCGTCACGCGCTTTGATAGCCTTACGAACCAAATTGGAAGCCAGCTCTCCATTTTCCATGAGAAAGAAAGTTAGATTGTCAGAAACTAGACCATCAACAACCGGACGAGCCAGGGGACTCCCAAGTTTATCCTTGGTTTGCCCTTCGAACTGCAGGTGCTCTTCAGGAACAAGAATAGATAGGACAGCCGAAAGACCTTCTCGGTAATCTGAGCCTTCTAAATTTTTATCTTTCTCCTTAAGAAGTCCAGTTTTTCTGGCATAGTCATTCATCGCTTTAGTAATGGCCGTTTTAAGCCCTGTCTCGTGGGTTCCCCCATCTTTAGTGCGGACATTATTGACAAAGGAGAGAATATTGTCCGAAAAGCCATCGTTATACTGCATGGCTACCTGTATCTGGAAACCTTGCTCTTCACCTTCAAAATAGATAACAGGTGTCAGTGTTTCCTTATCTTCATTGAGGTATTCGACAAAATCTTGCACTCCATTTTCATAGTGGAACTCTTCTTGCTCACCACTACGCTCATCGCTTAAAACCAAAGTAACTTCTTTAAGCAGAAAAGCTGATTCTTTCAGGCGTTCAGAGATAGTATTAAATCTAAAATCTGTTGTTGAAAAGATCGTATCGTCAGGTTTAAAGGTCACCTTGGTCCCTGTTTTCGACTTGGGAGCTGTTTTGATTCTTTCCAGCGTTGTTACAGGTTTACCACCATCTTCAAAGCGTTGACGATAGACGGCTCCATCACGGGTAATCTCAACTTCCAGCCAGTTAGATAAAGCGTTGACAACCGAGGAACCAACACCGTGCAGGCCCCCTGATGTTTTATAGCCACCTTGGCCAAATTTACCACCGGCATGAAGCACTGTAAAAATCACTTCGACCGTTGGTTTGCCTGTAGCATGCATACCAATTGGCATACCGCGACCGCTGTCTGCTACACTAACAGATCCATCCTGATGCAAGGTTACCTCAATACGGTCACCAAAGCCAGATAAGGCCTCATCAACAGCATTATCGACTATCTCCCAAATTAAATGATGCAGCCCTGTTCCGTCAGTTGAGCCAATATACATCCCAGGGCGTTTGCGGACTGCATCCAGTCCTTCCAAGACCTGAATAGCATCATCATTGTAATTATTGATTGAAATCTCTTTTTTAGTCAAACTTGACCTCCCAATTGTTCATCTATTTTATATTACAGGTTTTTAGGGAAATTTGCAAAAAAAGTTTGTTCTTGCCTCTCTAAATCGGCTTAAAGCAGACTCCCATCCTACATATCGCAATGTTTTTTGGGGAAAGTGTCAATAAGAAGACGATAGTCAAACTACTAGAAACCATTAGATGTCCGCCGTTATCACTACAGTTTAATTGTCTGTTACTGCAATCTCACTTAAAAGAGACAGAAAGTGCTCTAAGACCACTACCAGCCAATACACTTAGTAGTACTCTCTAAATTTAAAATAAAAAATTTCTTTTAGTAATAAAGAGCCGATAAAGCGTTGAGGGTGCCTACTCTTAACCTTTCTTTTATGTTATAATGAGCATTATGGAAAGTATTATTTTTATTATCATTGCTTACCTGTTAGGTTCTATCCCTTCTGGATTATGGATAGGTAAAATTTTCTACCACAAAAATCTCCGCGAATTAGGCAGTAAAAATACCGGTACAACCAATGCTTTTAGAGTTTTGGGCAAGAAGGCAGGGGCAGTAACCTTTATAATTGATATGCTTAAAGGAACACTGGCTGTTCTTCTGCCGATTTGGTTCGGAGCAGACGTGCTATCACCGCTACTCATTGGTTTTTTTGCGGTGCTTGGGCACACTTGTTCGATTTTTGACGGTTTCAAAGGTGGTAAGGCCGTTGCAACAAGTGCTGGTGTCTTACTTGGTTTCACACCACTTTACTGTCTATTTTTACTGGCTATCTTTGTTCTGATTTTGTTTTTAAGCAGTATGATTTCCTTTGCTAGTGTAGCTACAGCAAGTCTGGGATTGTTAACACTCTATACCTTCCCAGCTGTTCATTTTATCCTGCTAAGGTATGACTGGCTTTTTACCATTATTGTTACCGGATTGGCCTTGATTATTATCATTCGCCACAGGGAAAATATAGGACGTATTAAGCGTAAGGAAGAAAATCTGGTCCCCTTTGGTCTGAATTTGACCCATCAGCAGCCTAAAAAATGAGTTCCGTTTAAAATGGAACTCATTTTTTATTATCACTCAAACCTCATTCTTGTTTAGTTAGGTAAAAAAGCCACTGACTGAAGGCTGCTTATCTTTCAGTTCAAAGTCACTGAGGCTTTTAAGGTCTCATATTCCTTAATGTTAAGCTTAAGGAAAAATTCCGCTATCTAGCTCATCTCCTAATTTTAAACTGCACAAAAGGCGGCGCTTTTCCATATCCTTCCTATTACCTTGATTTACGGGCGCGGAAATGATCAAAAGCAGCTCCAGCAGCAATGATCGTAACACCAAGGACGCTGACAAGTACTTCATTAGAATGTTTACCTGCCGAATTAGAGGTATGAGTACCAATAGGACGCGAACTTGCCTCAATACTTGAATTGCCTTGAGAGGATCGACCTGTTCCAGAGCCAAAACCACTATTAGCATCACTAGAGCCTAATTCTGAATTGATTGTTGGTTTCTCTGTTGTCGATGCCTTATCAACCTCAGACACACTATCCTGATTAGTTTCTGAATGGCTAGTACCAGATTCAGAAGTTTCCTTGACTTCATCCAGCGCAGGCAGAGCTTCAACTTCTTTTTCTGCTTCCTTGTTTTCAATAGTCGCAGAATCTGCTTTAGGAGCAGGTTTATCTTTTTGCGAGTCCTCTAAATTAAGATCAAGTTTAGGAGGTGTCTTTTTGATAGATTTACTATCACTCAGCCAATCGCCCAGCTGATACTGCAAGCCTTCTGTCCCATAAAAGTAGTAGGTAGCATCAACTGAGATAAGACGGCTGTTAGGATTTACGACAGCATACTGACTCAAATCGACATTGGACTTGAGATAATCAGTAAAGACCTGATCCATAGACGGCCCTTCTTCGCGCGTCCCTCCTAACATAGTATAGCTATCACCACCAGAAGCAAGGAAATCATTAGTTGCTAAATAATAAACGGCATTCATATCGAGAACCTGATACTTATCAGTATCCGGATCTAAAATTTCGATACCTAGGATTCGCTGATCAACCTTATCTGATAAATTCGTATCATAGTAGACACGGGCGCCAGCTACTTGCAAAAAGCCGCCGCTTGGCTCCAGCAAGGGGTTACCATAATCATCAAGGATAGGCAGCCCCCTCTTATCTGTCTGAGTAGGGGATTTTAGAGATGTTTTAAACATCTCGTAGATGGTTTTGCCAGTCACTTGAATCTGCGATACCGTATTACCAAAAGGCAGAACAGATATAACATCCCCCTTAGTAATAGGTTCCCCCTTTTTAAGAGTCTCACGCAGACCGCCACCATTGGTAACTGCTAAATTGGTCTTATGGCTAAAGCCTGTTTGACCGTAGGCTAAAATCGAGTCTGCGACCAAATTTCCCAAGTTCGTCTCACGGACACGAACATTCATACGGTCGCCGTTGAGCTCAACAGGATTGTTGGGGCGAATAACAGTTGCACTGTCCGCCAGATACTTGGCTTGAATTTTGGCTACTAAATCAGACACTTCCTTATCTGCTTGGATGGTTTGAGCCTGCTCTGCTGTAATGACGCCAGCTGACAATACTTTATCAGCATTCAGGGTAATCTTACCAACATTGTGCAGATAGCTGCCTGTTTGATTGTAAATGTCATTACCATCTGTAATCTGTAGAACTGTATGGGAATGTCCATCAATAAGAATGACATTCTTCCCCCTGAGGTTAGCATTTTTAGCAAGAGCCTTAGCAAGAGTCGTTCCCTGCCACTCTGGTTTAGTCGTATTATCAACGCCTAAATGAGCTAAAATAACATAGTTGTGATAGTACTTACCTTCAGCCCTAGCTTGACTCTCTGTCTGCTCAATGACATTAGTAACCTCTGTAATAGGATCAGCAAAGGTCACCCCTTCGACATTTTTAGGGTGTGTTTTAGTAGCGGTCTCAGGTGTTGTCACTCCAATAACAACAAACTCATCCCCTTCGACCTCCTTATTTTTATCGATAATGGTCGACGCTTCAAATAAGCGAGTACCATTGACGTAGACATTGGAGCTAATCATAGGAAAATTCAATTTTTCTCGCAGGCGCTTGAGCTGATAGAGACCAAAATCAAACTCGTGATTTCCTAAAGTCATAGCATCATAACCGATGGTATTCATGATGTCAGCCATATCCTCACCCTTACTACTATTAGAGATTGGCAGGCCTTGGAAAGAGTCCCCTGCATCAAACAGAAGTGTTTTTCCCTGTGCACGACTGGCTTTTACGATAGCAGCTAGCTTGGCATCACCAATAACACCCTCTTCTTCTACTATGCGGCCGTGAACATCATTAGTATGGATGATGGTAGTGCCCTCACTAGTCGTTTTTGAAGCTGCTGTTGCAGATCTAGCCATTGTCAGCTGATTATCATCCGCTGAATTTAGCTCTCCTCCTGTTTCCGATGAGACCTCTGAGATAATATTCTGTTGTCCTTGTTCATCTACTGCTGCCCTTTGTTCTGAGCTGGATAAATTAGTGTTGACTGAAGATTCTTCCGCAAGACCAGCTCGCTCTGCTTCTGCTACCGACGACGCTCCTGCCGAATTGTCCGCAGAAACAGGATTTGCCTCATCAGCAGCTACTTTATTAGATAAAATTGCCGTTGAAAACAAGAGGGCAGATAGGGTCGGGATTAACATTGTTTGCTTGCGCATGAAGGTCTCCAAAATAATATGATTATCCTTTATTATACAATAAATCGCACTATTTTTAAATAAGATTGTTTAGAAAATATTATTATAGCTGCCTGATAAAGATCCAAAAAGACTGACTTTAAGCCCATTAAGGTGTTCTCATAATCTTGATTCATTCTCATAAAATATTCTGCTAGGACTGATTTGTTTTTCCATTTTTTATTTGCTAAAAACGCTTCGCTGTGAACAGCATCTCAAACATCAGATTTTCATCTAATGCTCAAAGGCAGACGAGAAGAGGGCTGGGGAGCGGTGGCATAAGACCAGCAAAGCTGGCAGTATCCGTACAACAGTCCATCATGTGATTTTCAAAGAGTATACCCTAGGCTGCAGCATAAATATACTAGCGCTTTTTCAATCAGCTTGATAGACAATAGCGCCATCACTGATTGTATATTTAACGACCCCTTTTAGCGTTTCACCAATAAAGGGGGAATTGTCCGCTTTCGATGCAAACTGATCAGATATTTGTCGTTTTTCTTTATCCACAAAAATCACAATATCTGCTGGACCCTCTTCAGTTAAATAACCCGCATCGAAAGAATATAGGCTAGCAGGATTGCAGGTCATCTTGGCTAAGAGCTGGGATAAAGTCAGCTCTCCTGTCTCTACAAGATTAGTTAAGCCTAATGAAAGTGAGGTTTCTAGCCCAGTCATTCCCGACGGTGCCTTGGTTATATCCGCCACGTCTTTTTCATCCTTATGATGAGGAGCGTGGTCAGTTGCAATGACCGAAATCACGCCACTCTTAAGACCTTCAATAACAGCTCGACGATCTTTTTCTGTCCGTAAAGGGGGATTCATTTTAGCTAGAGCCCCTTTAGCCAAAAGTAAATCCTCGGTCTTAGAGAAGTGCTGAGGGGCTGCTTCTGCTGTTACTGGCGCTCCTAACTGCTGGGCAAATTCGACCACTTTAACTGATTCCTTCTTGGATAGATGCTGGATATGCAGATGAGATTGGGTAGCATGGGCAATCATGACATCACGTGCAATCATGCTGTATTCAGCTACACCAGTGGCCCCACAGAAACCAAACTTCTCACGGGCAATCGTTTCGTTAAAACCAAGAATACCATTGAGTTCTGGATCTTCTTCATGCAGGGCAATGAAAGTATTATTCTCCTTGGCCAATTCTAGGGCTTCTTTGACTAGCTTGCTACTTTTCAGAGGAATCCCATCATCTGAGAAGGAAACAGCTCCTGCCTCTAAAAGGGCTTTAAAGTCCGTCAGATTCTGACCATCAAAATCTTTGGTAACTGTCGCATTGGTATAGATATGAATATCTTCTCTAGCTGCACTGGTAAGCACATCTTTCAAGGTTTTCGGATCTGAAATGGTCGGACTGGTGTTAGCCATCATTACGACACTAGTAAAGCCGCCTGCTGCAGCTGCCAAGGCCCCTGTATGAATATCTTCTTTGTGTGTCTGTCCGGGTTCACGAAAGTGAACATGGATATCAACAAGACCCGGGGCCACAATCAGCCCAGCTGCATCAATTACTTCTGCGGTCTTTTCATCAATATCCTCAGCGATTTTAATCACTCGCTTACCATCTATGAGCACATCTGAAACTTTATCAAATCCTGACTTGGGATCAATCACTCGACCATTTTTAATTAATAACATGGGGCTTCCTTTCTTTATTTCAGCCAATCTATAGGCTCCAAGCCATCTTCTTTTAGATAAGCATTAGCTCTAGAAAATGGCTGCGAACCGAAGAAACCACGATTAGCAGACAGCGGGCTAGGATGAGGAGACTCGATAATATGGTGGATGGGATTGCTAATCAAAGCCTTCTTCTTACGGGCAAAACCACCCCAAAGGATAAAGACAACTGGATTGTTCTGTTCGTTGACAACCTTGATAATGGCATCTGTAAAGGGCTCCCAAATCTGGCCTTGGTGACCATTAGCTTGACCCGCTGGTACTGTCAAGCAGGCATTGAGCAAGAGTACACCTTGCTTAGCCCAAGGCGTCAAATCGTGATGGTCACGCAAACCAACATCCTGTGCTAACTCTTTGAGAATATTCTGCAGAGACGGTGGGGCTGGGATGTCCTCAGGAACCGAAAACGACAGACCCTGAGCCTGCTTGGGACCATGGTAGGGATCCTGACCAATAATAACCACTTTAACCTTTTCCAAAGGTGTCGTTTGAATGGCATTAAAAACTTTTTCCCGCGGCGGATAGACGACGCCTTGAGCGTAAACCTGATCCATGAAGGCGTTGATTTTTCCAAAATAATGTTCGGGTAACTGAGCTTTAATCAGCTCATGCCAGCTTGAATGTTCCATAGGGCAGCATCCTTTCTTAACTCAAGATCAGACTTTACCGACCAGATCAAGCTCTGCTTCGGCCAAGATATGACCTTCAACTGCGTGCATCAGCTCATTAAGGTAGAACCCACGCTCAAGTGCAAGTTCAGTATCCAGAGCATAAACTTTTAGAGTATAGAGGTGATCTTTATCTGGCGGGTAAGGCCCGATGTAGTTATCTTCGATAGCCGAAAAATCTGTTGATAAAAATTTACTAACAAGGCTGTTTTTGCCATGAAGGTGCTGGCTGTCCCTTCGGGAAAAATCTGCCTCAATCACGGTCTTAGCAGCAGGAACATTAGCGACTGTCCAATGAATGTAGGCAAAACCGCAGACTGAAATGGAATCATAATCGATAAGAGACCAAGCAAAGGTCTTAGTCCCTGCGGGTACATCTTCTATCGAAAAAGGGAAGGATACGACAGCATTTCCCAGTTCAAGTTCATTAGTGTGCTTGCTGTAACGATCAGGGATAATTTTATTTTCAAAAGGAACTGTAATTCTCATCATTAACCTCCTAACGTGTTAAACGGCTGCTTTCCAGCACCATAGCTTCAAGTTCAGGCTCGCTCAGGTCAGTTTCATTGACTAAAACGCTGAGCCAGTGCTTTTTATTCATGTGATAAGCTGGGATAACGCCCTTTGTGTCCATCATCATCTCTACCTGCTCGGGTTGGAGTTTGAGATTGAGCAGGAGTTTCCCTTCCTTCTGTGTCACTAGCGCCAGCATTTTGTGATTGCGACGATGCCGAATGACTGGCGTATCCTTACTTTTCTCACGCGTAAAGGGATAAGCCTCCTCAGCTCCAGTCAGATCGAGCAGCCAATCCAGCAGTTCCCGCTTGGTGACATTGCCAAAATCCATTGCAACCTCCTATTACTTTCCCTTTCCCAAAGCAGTGAATTCAATCCTGCCAAGTTTCCTGATTATCTTTGAATTTTTTTAGCAGTTGTAGACCATCGGCATTGATGTAACCTTGAACCTTGGCTACCTTGATGAGCTCAGAATAGTTGGACAGGGTTACCAATTTAACTCCTGCATCAGCAAAGTTCTTATCAGCCTTGGGCAACTCATAGGTGAAAATGGCTGCTACACCAAGAACATCGGCTCCTTCGCGCTCAGCAGCTGCGACAGCTTCTAATACAGAGCCACCAGTTGAAATCAAATCCTCAATAATGACCATCTTTTCGCCCTTGACAACCCGACCTTCGATTTGTTTTCCCGCGCCATGGTCTTTGGGCTTGCTCCGGATATAGGCAAATGGCAGATTCATCTTATCCGCAATGATAGCTCCGTGAGGAATCCCTGCTGTTGCCGTTCCGGCAATGACTTCGACTTCTGGAAAAGCTTCCTTGATTTTTTCAACAAAACCATTTTCAATCAAAGTACGTGTTTCAGGGTAAGAAAGGGTAATGCGATTATCCGTATAGATAGGGGATTTAATACCTGAAGCCCAGGTAAAGGGCTCTTCAGGCTTGAGGTAAACCGCCTTGATATCTAGTAAATCTGATGCAATTTGTGATGCTAATGTCATAAAGTTTCTCCGTTCTAAATTGGGGATTAGGTTAGCTTGTAAGTTTTAGGCTTGAGCATTCCACTCAGCTTTAATAGCTTGATAGGCTGCGACAGGCTCCTCAGCTTGAGTAATAGGCCGTCCAACCACGATGTAGTCAGAACCAATTCTGTGGGCATCAGCTGGGGGCATCACCCGTTTTTGGTCACCGACACTTGAACCAGCGGGCCTGATACCCGGGGTCAAACAGATAAAGTCTTCAGAGGTTACTGTCTTAATTTTAGCCACTTCATGAGCTGAGCAGACCACGCCGTCTAGTCCAGCCTCTTGCGTCTTCTGGGCATAATGCAGAACCGACTCTTCCAGGCTGGTCTGGATATTTTGGAAATCTTTCATTTGTTTTTCAGAGGTTGATGTTAACTGGGTAACGGCAATCAATTTAGGGCCCTTGCCTAAACCTTCTCTTGCTGCCTGCATCATTTCAACACCACCAGCTGCATGGACATTAGTCATATCCACACCAAGCTTAGCTAAAACTGCCATAGCAGACTTGACCGTATTGGGAATATCATGCAATTTGAGATCAAGGAAAACGGAATGTCCTAGTGATTTGACATAAGAAACAATTTCAGGGCCTACCCCATAGTAAAGTTCCATACCAATCTTAACATAGAGTTGTTCATTCCGAGGGAAACGGTCTAAAAATTCTTTGACCGCTTCGAAGGAAGGAAAGTCAAGGGCGACGATAGGGCGTGATTCTCTCATAACTGTTTTAAATATCCTTTCTATTGGCAGATAAATAGGAGACTTGTCTGGCAGCAAATTTCTGTTTTTGATAAGCGCCAACCATCTTGTCTTAGCTCATTTTCACTTTCGTTCAAACTGAGTCGAGGCAAGACCTAAGTTCAATTTATCTCACTAAGGGTCGAGTCATAGAAAAAACCTTGCCAAAGAGGCAAGGTATGACAAAAATCAGGGCAATCCCCACCCCTATATCATGGTTCCCTTGCTAGCCTCTCTGGACTGAACTTAAAGGTTTATTATTGGTTCTATTGTAACTTACAGGTGCTCAACTGTCAATCAAATGCTGTAAGGGGTACAGAAGTATAGACATGATGGTCAATCGTTAGAAAATTTATAAGTTTTTCCAAACTTCTTTCCTCAGCTCTTCTAAACTCTCAATACCATACTTATCCATAACCTTGGGTAAGTCAGCGATAATATTAGGGCAGGCAAAAGGATCGGTAAAATTAGCTGTACCGACGCCAATTGCTGAGGCTCCGGCCATCATCATTTCAAGTGCTGCTTCAGCACTGTCAACCCCGCCCATACCAATAATAGGAAGACTGGAGCTCTGGGCAACCTGACGAATCAATTTTAAGGCGACGGGGAAGACTGCTGGACCGCTCATGCCACCCGTTCCGTTGGCAATGATAGGTTTTCGACTTTGCAAGTCAAAGCGCATGCCTACTAGGGTATTAATCATGGTAAAACCGGTGGCACCGGCATCTTCTACCGCTTTGGCTACTTGCGTAATATCAGCGACGCTTGGCGTTAATTTAATATAAACAGGAACTTGGGAAGTCTCAACAGCTGCCTTGGTAGCGGCATAAGCCAATTCAGGAACCTGACCAATCAGAAGGCCGGCATTACCGTGGTCGACATTGGGACAAGAGATATTAAGCTCAATGGCTTTAACATTTGGCGCCTGTGAAATCCTTCCAGCAACATAGGCATATTCCTCATTAGAAAAGCCAGCAACATTAGCGATAATGGGTAAATCAGGATAATGCTCCTGCAGCCAAGGAAGTTTCTCTGCTAAAACAGCATCAACACCGGGATTTTGAAGTCCAATGGCATTGAGCATGCCAGACGGTGTTTCAGCAACACGCGGAGTTGGATTGCCAAAACGGGCTTCTTTGGTCGTTGCCTTAATCATAATAGAACCTAGTTGATCAAGGTCGTAATACTTGGCGTATTCCTGACCAAAGCCAAAGCAGCCAGAAGCTGGAATAATAGGGTTTTTCAATTCCAAACCGGGTAAAGAAATGGCTAAGCGGTTATCGGACATTTCTCATACCTCCTCTTAGATCTTTATTGTACCTGTTGCAAAGACGGGTCCGTCTTCACAGACGCGTTTATTGGCAGCTTCGGACCTGTCTTTGAGATGAACGACACAGGCATAGCAGGCCCCCATACCGCAAGCCATCCTTTCTTCCAAAGACATGTAAGCATGAGGGTGATGCTCAAATTTACTGTCAACGTATTTCAGCATGCCAGGTGCACCGCAAGCATAGATAGCCGCATAATCATCTGTCAGTTCATCAACAACCGTTGAGACATACCCCCTAATGCCATAAGAGCCATCATCAGTTGTGACCGTCACATGGGCATAATGGTTGAATTCTTCTTCAAGGATAACAGCTGCTTTATTAGCAAATCCTAGAACCACCGTTACGTCAGCCCCTTTTTCGGCCAAAGCTTTAGCTGTCGCATAAAGCGGGGGGACCCCAATACCTCCTCCGATAATTAAAACCTTTTGACCGGCAGAGACGTTAGAAATATCAAAGCCCTTACCTTGTGGCCCCATGGTATCTATAAAATCACCAGATTTTAACTGGGATAAAAGTTCTGTCCCCATACCCTGAACCCGATAAATTATGCTGACTTGCTGAATTTCTCGGTCAATATCGCAGATAGAAATTGGCCGCCGTAAAAGCTTGCTGGGATCTGGCACGCGCAGATGGAGAAACTGTCCGATCTCCATATCGTTTACCATCTGGCCTGCCAGAACCATTTTAAAAATCCTAGGGGCTATCTCAGTCTGGTTGATTACACGCAGATCTTCCTTGAGAATTGGCGCCTTTTGCTCAGATTTATCCATCATCGTATTCCCTTTCTATTTAGTGGTTATCAGAAGGAAAACAGAACTTTTTATGCTAGTGCTTTCCGAAACAGGATTTCTTGCTTTTTAAAAAAGGAGGGACAAAAATCGTGATTTCACAGAAATCGATTTTTCAGTCCCATCCCCCGAACAACTAAGAGATCTTTTTAGTTGGAAATAAAATAAACAATCTTCATGTTACAACTAAGATTTGAGGTTAGCAAAGTTAACTGTCCCCCAGCTTTACAGCCCTACACCTGAGAGTCTAAAATTCAAAGCACTAACTCTCCAGTCAACAGTGGTTCATTAGTACTAGAATCCGTAATGAACTATGCAGGAGAAATTCTAAGCTGGCTAAAGCCAACTGAACTTTTCCTCAACCGTGATCAAGCTATTACAACTAGTTGATATAGCGAGGTTTCCCTTGTTTCAACCTCGCATAAAAGATAGCAGAATACTTGCTGATGACGGTACCCAGCTTTCTAGTTCCCTCTTTGAAGCCTTTTTCTGGCTCTAAATTTGTCAATTGTTTGGTTCTTGTCTTACTGATTATCAAGAACTTCATAAGGGCGCTCGTACTCCTCTTTAAGGGCTGCTGTTGCAACCTGCAGGCTACCGTAGAGATCAACCAAGATTCCAAATGATTTGGCACGGTCCTGATCCAGAAGGTTGTAGAAAAACGGCTGGGCAACAGCAACTTCTTCCAAGAAAGCGAGCTGCTTGAGCCACTCACCAACTACATCCAGAGAAGTATTCATTAGTCTGAAAGAAGGCTCATCGTACCAAGACAGGGCTTGCACCTTCTCCTCTTGACGTTTGAGCGGACTGCAGGCTTCTAAAATTTTTTCAATCTCTGGTTTAATCAAAACAGTCTCCACAGAAAATTCCAAGAGAGAAGGTTCCTGTCTAATCATTGATAGCTCTGTTTCAAAAAGGTGGAGATAGTGTCTGGTAACAGCAAGCTTGTGCAAGAGCTGCTGATAATCTTGAAGTCCTTGTTCCATAAAATGTTCCCTTGCTTCTTATTTTTATTCTATTCTATCATAAAATACTAGTAAAATTAAGCTCAAAAGCCTCATAAGGTTAGGTCGACTACTGACTCTTATTAAAAAACGAGCTTACTGGCTCGTTTTTCTTATTTTAGGATATCTTGAGTCTTGGCATAATTGGCTTCAACTGCTTCCTTCTCAGCCTGCCACCAGTCTTTATGCTCCGTGTACCATTTAATGGTATCTTCTAAACCTTCTTCAAAATTAGTGAATTGCGGCTCCCAACCGAGCTCCTTACGCAGTTTGGTTGAATCGATGGCATAGCGTAAATCGTGCCCTGCACGGTCTGTTACGTGATCGTAAGCATCTTTAGGCTGATTCATTTTCTCAAGGATAAGTTCAAGCACTTCCTTGTTGTTCTTCTCACCATCAGCACCAATCAAGTAAGTTTCACCGATACGACCCTTGGTGAGAATAGCCCAAACACCTGTTGAATGGTCGTTGGTGTGAATCCAGTCACGCACGTTTTTACCTTCACCATACAATTTTGGCTTGATACCAGACAAGATGTTGGTAATTTGACGCGGAATGAATTTTTCAATGTGTTGATAAGGTCCGTAGTTGTTTGAACAGTTGGAAATGGTTGCTTTGACACCAAATGAACGCACCCAAGCTTTGACAATCAAGTCAGACGCTGCCTTGGTTGATGAATAAGGCGATGATGGGTTGTACTTGGTTTCAGCTGTGAATTTCTCACCTTCGCCTTCACCGTGACCTGGCAAATCTTCACGCAAAGGGAGGTCGCCATAAACCTCATCGGTTGATACATGGTGGAAACGAATATCGTATTTACGTGCAGCTTCCAAAAGCGTATAGGTTCCAACAAAATTGGTATAAATAAATGGTGACGGATCTTTGAGCGAGTTGTCATTGTGGCTTTCAGCCGCATAGTGAACAATGGCATCTGCTTTAGCGGCCAATTTGTCTACCAATTCAGCATCAGCAATGTCACCCACAACCAATTCTACACGGTCGCCGAGGATTTCCTCAATATTGGCACGGTTGCCAGCGTAAGTGAGTTTGTCAAGAACAGTCACATGGACATCCGGATGGTTGTTATAAACATAGTGAACGAAGTTTGAACCGATGAAACCAGCGCCACCGGTCACGATAATATTTTTGTATTCAGACATAAATTAAGATATAAAGGGCGATTCAGCTTGCTGAAAATTTCCCTAGAAAAATAGAAATCTTGACAAAGACGTTTTACGCCTAGGAAGAGATAGCCTCTCTTTTCTTCTGGGAAATTAGCCCCGTGTTCAGTTTTGCAAGATAAACCGAACACTCCTTTCTAGCTTGTTTTTCTTTTTTATTGCCGTGACAGACACAGCTCAACTTTTATAATAGTTTCATTTTTTAGAACCAAGGATTAGCTGTCGAAATATCTAGCAATATATTAGATATTTGTAATCACTGCATCAAAGCTCATCAGCAACTCTGCACGCTGATTACCTAAACAGCAAGTTAATTCTTCTTACAATTCCTTTGCTTTCAGTGGCTTCACGTCTTTGAGTAGTGGATGATGCTTATCAGCCTCTGAGACTTCAGCCTTCTCAAGATTTTCCCACTGGATACCGAGACTTGGGTCAGCATAGTTGACAAAGGCATATTTGGGTTTGAGTTCCAAAGCCCAGTAATCATTGACGAGGTAGCTGTAGGCCACCTTATCTGATAAAACTTGAAAACCATTGGCAACACCGCGGGGGACAAAGATCCCTTTAGATGCATCAATAACGGTTTGGTAGACATGCCCAAAGCTATCACCCTCACGCAGATCAACCCAAGAGCCAAGCACCTTACCCTCATCAGCAACTGAAATATACTTGTCCCATGGTTCTGCGTGAAGACCACGCAGAACATGTCTGCGAGAGAAAGATACATTGTTCTGAAGTTTGCCTTCTGCAAAGAAGCTTTCTGGGAAACCAAGAGGGAGCATCTTTTCTTTCTGGAAGTTTTCTTTGAACCAACCGCGGTTATCCCCATGAACGGGAATATCAAATTCAATCATACCAGGGATAGCAGCAATCTTATGGGCAGCTAATTCTTTTCCAAAAAATTCTTCTGTCATTAAGCTTCTCCAATCAAACGCAGCAAATACTGTCCGTATTCATTTTTCTTGAGAGGCTGAGCGAGTTCGAGAACTTGCTCCTTAGTGATATAACCCATACGATAGGCAATCTCTTCAAGGTTAGCCACTTGCAGATTCTGCATACGCTGCACCGTTTCGATGTACTGAGCAGCTTCCAGCAGACTTTCATGGGTTCCGGTATCTAACCAAGCAAATCCACGCTCCATAACCTCAACAGACAAGTCACCGCGATCTAGATAGGCCTTGTTAACATCGGTAATTTCCAGTTCCCCACGCGCACTAGGCTTGATATTTTTAGCAATCTCAATAACGTCATTATCGTAGAAGTACAATCCCGTCACAGCGTAGTGTGATTTAGGTCTTTCAGGTTTTTCTTCAATAGAAACAGCGTTCATCTTATCGTCAAATTCAACGACACCAAAGCGCTCAGGATCTTTAACCTGATAGCCAAAAACAGTCGCTCCTTTTTCCTTGCCAGCCGCTTTTTGCAGCATGCGGCTGAGGCCAGGGCCGTAATAAATATTATCTCCTAAAATAAGAGCTACATTATCATCACCGATGAAATCTTCGCCGATGATGAAGGCTTGGGCAAGACCATCTGGACTTGGCTGTTCGGCATAGGAAAGCTTAATACCGAATTCTGAGCCATCTTGAAGCAATTCTTTGAAGCGCGGTAAATCCTGCGGCGTTGAAATAATCAAAATATCCTTGATACCTGCCAGCATAAGCGTTGACAAAGGATAGTAGATCATGGGTTTATCATAGACAGGCATCAATTGTTTTGATGCCGCACGGGTCAATGGGTAGAGGCGGGTTCCTGACCCACCCGCAAGAATAATACCTTTCATGAGAAAAGCTTCCTTTCACAATTTGTCATTTAGAATTATATCACAAGCCCACTCAAAAGTCAGTAAAAATCAGAACTTTCCCTACCCCCCACCTGCTTTTTAAGGACCGTTTCTTTTTTCAAATTCTTAATTCATAAGATATCCAGCTGAGTCTGACTGGCCTTTCAAAGACTATAGTCTGTAACTATAGCTAATTTATGTTACAATAAACTTATGCGAATTCAACAATTACACTATATTATCAAGATCGTCGAAACTGGCAGTATGAATGAAGCTGCTAAACAACTCTATATCACCCAACCCAGCCTTTCCAATGCTGTCAGAGATTTGGAGCGGGAAATGAATATTACTATTTTTATCCGCAATCCTAAAGGCATTACTCTGACTAAGGATGGTATGGAGTTCCTCTCCTACGCCCGTCAGGTGGTTGAACAGACTAATCTGCTAGAGGAGCGTTATAAGAGTACCGCTGATAATCGTGAGCTATTCAGTGTCTCAGCCCAGCATTATGCCTTTGTGGTCAATGCCTTTGTCTCCCTTCTCAAGGGAACTGATATGAGTCAATACGAGCTGTTTTTGCGGGAAACACGGACCTATGAAATTATTGACGACGTCAAGAATTTCCGTTCAGAAATTGGAGTGCTCTTTCTCAACAGCTATAACCGTGATGTGTTAACCAAAATGTTCGATGATAACCACTTAACCTACACCCACTTATTTACGGCACAGCCTCATATTTTTGTCAGTAAATCCAATCCTTTGGCTGGCAAGAGTTCAGTCGCCCTAAGTGACTTAGAAGACTTCCCCTATCTCAGTTACGAGCAAGGGGTCCACAATTCCTTCTATTTTTCTGAAGAAATTATGTCGCAAGTTCCTCATAAAAAATCCATTGTTGTATCTGACCGTGCTACTCTCTTTAACTTGCTAATCGGCTTGGATGGCTATACTATTGCAACAGGGATTCTTAACAGTAATCTCAACGGAGATGATATTGTCTCTATCCCTTTAGATGTAGAGGATAAGATTGACATTATTTACCTCAAGCATGAAAAGGCCAACCTCTCTAAAATGGGAGAACGCTTTATTGACTATCTCTTGGAAGAAGTCAAGTTTGACGGAAAAGACTAATAAAAACAGTCAGCAGTTCATTCAGGAATGCTGACTGTTTTTATTTATATCAAAGATAGGTAAATAGAAGCATACATGATTAAAAGAATAGTCCTTTGACAAATACTGAACCAAGACCCATGATAAAACCAGCTAGGACAACTCCGGCCATGGTAGCAATGATGCTACTCTTAAATTTGAGATCAAGAATAGAAGCTGCCAGCGTTCCTGTCCAAGCACCTGTCCCAGGAAGGGGGATACCCACAAAAAGAAAGAGGGCATAATAGAGACCTTTGGCACCGGCTCCCTTGGCCAATTTTTGACCACCGCTGTGCCCCTTTTTAAGGCACCAGCTAAAGAAGCCGCCGATAATAGGCTTATCAGCACCCCACTCCAAGACGCGGCGGGCGAAGAAAAAGATGACTGGTACAGGCAGCATATTGCCAATAATACCGATAACAATGGCCTGCCACATAGGGATGCCTGTTGCTACACCGTAAGGAACAGCACCGCGCAGTTCAATCAAGGGGATCATAGAGATTAAAAAAGTATAGAGATAGTTCATAGCTTATAAAGGGGACCTTTCGTTTCAATTATAAAAGTGAGAGAATTAACGTATTAATCTGGTCAAAGTAAAATGGATTTTCGTGATAAACAATATCCGTGTGACGAGCCAGCTTGATGATCATTTCCAAGAAAGCACGCGATGAAAAACCTGTTGTTTGGTGTAGGATTTTTTCATCGAAGGGTTTGATTAAGTGAGCCAAAGGATTCCTAACTGATTTTTCCATATCTCTCAAAAAAGTGACATCCTTTTTGAGAGACGCTGAAATAGGAAGATGCTCAATCAAAACCTGCAGACTTTTTGACGTCACTCGCGGATCATGCCAGATATCGGCAAAAGTCATCAGCACAGAATCGCCAGACCGACTCATCTCTTCGAACTTCCATGTGTCGTACTGAATTCCCTTAGCATTTATCATATAGTCAGAAACATCAGGAATCTCTCTGGAAATCAAACGCATAAAGAGACGATAAATAATAGGGCTGACTGCACGAACAAAGTCAATAATATCCTCTGTTTTGACCTTGGCCTGTAAATCCATAATATAGTTGGACAAAAGCTCCTCTTCAGGCTGATTAGTCACCAAATCGAAATGATAGCGTTTTTTTAAATCCTGCTGAATATCTTTTTGATAGAGTTCATCAAGAGCCAGCTGTCTGCGACGTTTCATAAGATAAATGAGCCTCTTGGCATCCTGATTAATTGGCTGTGATTTGATAATACCATAAGCCGAGGCATAATCATAATGATTGAGCAGGATTTCTAAGGATTCTTTTACTAGGTTTGTCATCATCTTAGTCCACTAAGGTTTCCAAGCCCACTTTCATCATATCCGTAAAGGTTGTTTCACGCTCTTGAGCTGTCGTATCTTCATCTGCGACCAAACTGTCCGAAATAGTCATAATACCAAGCGCCTGAACACCATGTTTAGCTGCTAGGTAATAGAGCGCTGCTGCTTCCATCTCAACAGCCTTGACTCCCAACCGGCCGAGTTTAATGTTATTCTCTGCAAAGTCAGAGTAAAAGGCATCGATTGACAGGACACTGCCGACATGGGTTGTCAGCCCCAAATTCTCTGCAATATGGTAAGCCTTATCTAAAAGGCTGAAGTCTGCTATCTGCGGGAAATCATACTGGGGCCATTCATTTTTGATCATGCTGGAGGTGGTCCCAGCTGCCTGTGCCAAAACTAAATCTCGGACATGGACATCCTTATTGAGCGAGCCGGCAGTTCCGACACGAATGAGCTTTTTAACGCCGTAAGATGTTATTAATTCATTAGCGTAGATAGAAATAGATGGCATGCCCATTCCTGTTCCCATGACAGAGACACGCTCTCCTTTGTAGGTGCCGGTATAGCCTAGCATGCCGCGGACATTGTTAAAACACTGGGCATCTTCTAAAAAGTTTTCAGCGATGAATTTAGCACGCAGGGGGTCTCCCGGCAGTAAGATTTTATCAGCAATTTGACCTTGTTTTGCTTCAATATGAATAGACATAGTTAAGATATAAAGGGCGTTAAGAGAACACAGACAAAATAGGAAATCGCTCGAAAACTCCAATTTCTTGGCAATCGACCTTTTGTCCCAGTCCTTAGCTCGTATTTGGTTAGAGCAAATACGGTGCCCTATCCTTTCTTTATTTTTATTGAGAAAGTCCAGAGGATTGAATTCTTTTCTTGTAAAATATAGAAACCAAGTTTCCACTCCTATCTATAGTCAATAGATTGGTTAACTGAAAATGATTGAGTCGCCATCTTTTCTCAGTTAAAACGATCAGTTCTTATCGCTATCGTCATCAGATTTTCCAGTAGCTAATGCAGTTTGTGATGCCCCCAGACAGATAAACATGATTCCTATGATTCTGGTAGAAGATTGAAATAAAAAGATAAGCCCAGCTAGGTGAAATAGAATTGCACTTAGGATGTGCATTTTTAGAATTTCTATTTTTCATACAAGTACCTACCTTTCAGATTGATTTTACAGCTCCATCAAAATAGCTTTAACAAGCCCCTTGAAGTTGCCCTTGATACGCTGAGTCACTTCAACCACTTCTTCATGGTTGAGCTCATCTTGGAAACCAGCTGCATGATTGGTGATAGCTGAAATCCCCAGAACCTTGAGACCTGAGTGCGCTGCGACGATGACTTCAGGAACAGTTGACATACCCACAGCATCGGCTCCCATGGCTTTAAAGGCGCGGATTTCAGCGGGGGTCTCGTAAGATGGACCTGACACACCGATATAAATGCCTTCATCCAGTTGAATTCCCAGTTTTTGCGCGGTGGCTTGAGCCTTTTCACGGTAATCTTTGCTGTAGGCATTGCTCATATCTGGAAAACGCGGACCAAACTCCTCAAGATTTTCCCCAATCAATGGATTTTGTCCTGTCAGATTGATATGATCCGAAATAGCCATGAGGGTTCCCGGACCAAAACCGATACCGCCAGCCGCATTGGTGACAAGAACACCCTGACAACCCAGAGCCTTCATGATGCGCACAGGGAAAGTCACCACTTCCAGTGGATTGCCTTCATAGAAATGAAAACGCCCCTGCAAAGCCAAGACCTTGCGGCCAGCTAAATCACCATAGACAAGCTTGCCAGCATGCCCCGCGACTGTTGAGCGTCCCCAATTAGGAATATCTGCGTAGTCTAATACAACAGCGTTTTCGATCTCTTCTGCCAACTCACCGAGACCAGATCCCAAAATCAGACCGAACTCAGGTGTCGTCATGCCCTTGTTTTTCAAGAACTCGGTTGTTTGATTAATTTTTTCTAATAATGTCATATTTCAGATATTAAGGGCCTTAAACGGACGGACAATAGCAAAACAAGAAACCAATCGACAGCTTGACGCCTAGATCCCGTTTGTACCTAAAAGTAGCCGTATCTGCAATCATCCAAAGATGATTAGCTAGGTATCTTTTTGCCGAAGTCCTTAAGCCCATACTCAGTTAAGCAGATGAACTCATCATCTCAACTGAACAATCCTTTCTACAAAATTTAAATTTTTCCTTTAACTAAGACTGTAAAAATGCCAGAATTCTTTGATTAAAATCCTTTGCCTCAATATAGGCTGAGTGCCCTAAATTCGGATAGATGTGATAAGCACAGTTGAGAGCTTGAGCTAAGTCAGCTGATGACTGGGCACCGACTACCTTATCCTTACCGCCTCCGATTACAAAAACAGGGCAGGCAATTTCTTTGAGCTTGTCGCTGGCATTAAAATGCAAAATGGAATCCGCCAAGATAATGAACCTATCCAGCTCTTTTGGCTTCATGAATCTAGACATGAGATAGATCAGCCAGCGGTTGCGCTTGACATAGCGTTCAGAATAAACCTTGTCCATCATATCAAGCACCATCTGCTGACGCTCTTTATCCCGGGCTAGTCTTATCCAGTGTCCTATGGTTGTCCTTGACTGATCATTAACTTTGGCTAGAGTGACCCCGAGAACCAACTTGTTGACTAATTTGGGATAAGTAGCTGCTAGGCTCTGAGCGATCATTCCGCCTTGCGAAACGCCAATGATATCTGCTTTTTCAAGATTCAAATATTTCATGGCTTGAGCTAATTCATCTGCCATATCTGAAATGCCGTAACCAGCCTCAACCTTATCCTTACGGTCGAACATGTAGACCTTGTAGTCTTTGGCAAAAATACGGTAAGCATAGGACATTTGCAAGGCCATCCCCTTGATTCTTTGGGTACTCAATCCAGGAATTAAAATTAGCGGCTTTGTCCCTCTACCGAAAGTCAGGTAGTCCATTTTAATGCCGTTAAAAGTTAGGATTCTATTCTGTGCTTGATACATTTAGATCTTTTATACCAATTTATCCAAGAAGCTTTCCCCAATCATGGCTGTGTCCACACCGAAGTTATCTGAGATGGTTGCTGAAATATCGGCATAGTGGCCGACTGGGATAGTGCCGCTCCCCTTAAAGGTCGGACTGTAAGCCAAAAGCGGCACATATTCACGGGTGTGGTCGGTTCCGGCATAGGTTGGATCATTTCCGTGGTCAGCTGTGATAAGAAGCAAGTCATCTTCTTTCATGGCTGCAATGATTTCCGGCAGACGCTCATCAAATTCATGCAGACAATCGCGGTAGCCATGGGCATTGCGGCGGTGACCGTAAAGAGCGTCAAAGTCTACCAAGTTAGTAAATGAGAAGCCTTTAGTGAACTCAGACAGGTTCATGGTTTTAAGCAAAGTATCAATACCGTGGCTGTTGGATTTATTGTGACCCATGTCATGGTTAATTCCAGCTCCGTTGAAAATATCATTGATTTTACCAACAGCGTAAGTATCAATGCCAGCTTCATCCAGTTTATTTAAGACTGTCGGTGCAAAGGGTGATACTGCTAAATCGCGACGGTTGGCTGTCCGTGTAAAGTTGCCGGGTTCCCCGACATAAGGACGGGCAATAATACGGCCGAGAAGAGCTGGACGCTCCAAGGTAATGGAGCGGGCGTATTCACAGATTTTATAAAGCTCATCCAGCGGAATCACTTCTTCGTGGGCTGCGATTTGCAGTACTGGATCAGCTGAGGTATAGACAATCAGCTCACCAGTCTCCATCTGACGCGGACCGAAGTCCGCAATGACCTGAGTACCAGAATAAGGCTTGTTGGCTTCACGAATGACCTTGCGGCCGGAAAACTCCTCTATCTTGGTAATAATTTCCTCAGGGAAGCCATCCCAGAAGGTATCAAAAGGCTCAGTGATATTGAGCCCCATGATTTCCCAGTGGCCGGTCATGGTATCTTTCCCGAGAGATACTTCTTCTAGTTTGGTTGCGTAGCCAGTCGGCTGACTTTCGGCGGGAACGGTTTTTAGAGCCTGCGGACGCGGTATATTACCAAGACCGATTTTGGCCATATTTGGCACATTGAGGCCAACTGTTTTGGAAATATGTCCCAGGGTGTCAGAAGCACCGTCCGGTACACCAGCATTGGAGAAGTTATTAGCATCTGGTGCTGCTCCAATACCAACAGAATCCAAAACAACAAGATGAATACGATTAAATTTAGACATTATCTTTCTTTCTAAGGGTGGTTACGGTTGGCACCCATTACCTATAACAATTAGTTTTCCAAAACTTGAACGCCGTCTTTGCCAGCAACGATGACACGGTTGACCAAGCTGCAGAAAAGACCGTGTTCAACAATGCCGACTTGGTGATCCAGCTCAGCACCAAACTCAACAGGATTGGGAATAGAACCCAGATCCAAATCAATAATGAAGTTTTTCATATCTGTCACGAAACGAGCACCGTCATATTCCCTGAAAGCAGGCTTGTAACCCTTTTTTTCAAATTCTCTGAAAAGACGTTCGGCACCGTACTGGACAACCTCAACTGGCAGTTTAAAAGCTCCCAGAGTGTCCACCAGCTTGCTCTCATCAACAACCCAGATATAATCTTTGGTGGGAGTTGCAACAATTTTCTCCATGAGCAGAGCACCGCCGCCGCCCTTAATACCGTTGAACTGAGGATCAACCTCATCGGCACCGTCAACAGTCACATCAATAAAGTCAACCTCATCAACAGACTTGAGCGGAATGCCAAGACTCTCAGCCTGAGCAGTTGTTCCGCTTGAAGTTGTCACACCGATAATCTGCAAGCCTTCTTCCTGAACACGGCGGCCGATTTCTTCAACAAAATAATAGGCTGTTGAGCCTGTTCCAAGTCCCACAGTCATACCGTCTTTGACATACTGAGCAGCGGTCACACCAGCTATTTTTTTGAGTTCATCCATATTCTGCATCGCATCTTCCCATCTAGTTATTAATCAACTTATTATATCATGAAAAGGCTGGGAGTACCATCTCTGAAAGCCATATTAAACACTTGCTAGTCCCCTGCCTTTGCGTTACAATGAGGTTATCTTAAACACACGGCAAGGAAGAACATATGTCCATTACTAAAGAATTTGATACAATTGCTGCTATTTCTACACCCATGGGGGAAGGTGCTATCGGCATTGTCCGCCTTTCTGGCAGTGAAGCAATTGCCATTGCTAACAGCCTCTTTAAGGGGAAAAATTTGGCAGAAGTAGATTCCCACACCATTAACTACGGGCACATTATGGATCACAATCAGGTTGTTGATGAGGTCATGGTCAGCGTTATGCGCTCACCTAAGACTTTCACTCGCGAAGATGTGGTCGAAATCAACACACATGGCGGCCTTGCTATTACCAATGAAATTTTGCAGCTTCTCATTCGTTCGGGAGCACGGATGGCTGAGCCGGGTGAATTTACGAAGCGGGCCTTTCTTAATGGTCGGGTTGATTTGACCCAAGCAGAAGCTGTTATGGATCTCATCCGAGCTAAAACCGATAAAGCCATGAATATTGCTGTAGCGCAGTTGGATGGTTCTCTTAAAAATCTCATCGATAACACGCGCCAAGAGATCCTTAATACCTTGGCTCAGGTTGAGGTCAATATTGACTATCCTGAATACGATGATGTCGAAGAGGTCACAACGGCTTTAATACAAGAAAAAACACAGGACTTTGAAGACCTGCTGACAGGCTTGCTAAGAACCGCTAAGCGGGGGAAAATCTTGCGTGAGGGGCTATCAACAGCGATCATTGGCCGCCCTAATGTCGGTAAATCTAGCCTGCTCAATAATCTCTTGCGAGAAGAAAAGGCTATTGTCACCAATATCGAGGGGACAACACGTGATGTCATTGAAGAATATGTCAATATCAATGGCGTTCCGCTTAAACTAATCGATACGGCTGGGATCCGAGAGACTGAGGATGCAGTCGAAAAAATCGGCGTCGAACGTTCTAAAAAAGCTCTAGCTGAGGCAGACTTGGTCCTTTTAGTACTTAATGGTTCTGAAGAACTAACCGAACAAGACCGAATTCTCCTTGATATAAGCCAGAACAGCAATCGCATTGTTCTCATCAATAAAACCGACCTACCGCAGTATATTGAGCGGGAAGGTCTGCCAGAAGACACTATCGATATATCGGTCTTAAAGAATGAGAATATCAATCTTATTGAAGAGCGCATCAACCAACTGTTCTTCGATAATGCTAGCTTGGTCGAAAAAGATGCCACCTACCTGTCCAATAGCCGTCATATTTCCCTGATTGAGAAAGCCTTGGCCAGTCTGCAGGAAGTTAACAAGGGCTTAGAAATGGGAATGCCTGTTGATTTGCTTCAAGTTGATATGACCAGAACTTGGGAAATCCTCGGAGAAATCACCGGTGATGCTGCTCCAGACGAACTCATCACCCAGCTCTTCAGCCAATTTTGCTTGGGTAAATAAAAAGGTCCAGTGGACCTTTTTATCCCGAGCCTAAAAATCAAAAAGCGAGGCGGGTCCAGTGGATCTTTGAACTACACTCCAAAAGTTAGACACAAAATCTAACGATTGGGGTGTTTTTCTTATCCGATATCGATCGTCCAGATACTTCTAAATTTGGTTAAATATTATCGTTTCCAAAGACTGAAGTGATATAATTCCCCTAAAAGTAAGGTAGAGAATTTCGATATTTGAGATAAGCTTCTCTGTTCTAAGAGATTTAGGAGCCTAAAATAAAAGTCTCTGACTTTTTCCACTGTGATATAGTTGCTGCCAAGCCTCTTATCAATCTTTCTTGTTACCCATTTTCCCCATAGCCTTCAATATCGTTAGTGCAAGAATGATCTGATCGTATTCATACAAGCGCTACGAAGATAGTAAGCAGCTCTTGTCACAACAAACAACCTTGCTCCTATTCTAAAAATTTTCACTTGATAAATGCCTGTAACTCTGCAACCTCCTGCGCTATGCGCTCTGGGTCATTTATCTGTTTGAGGTGGTAGCCAATCAGGTAAGGGGAGGTGACAAAGCGCGGAACAATTTTACAGACCAAACCTTCTTCCAGATGATAAAAGAAAAGATTATAGGATTCACAGCGACCGCCTAGATAAACCTGCATTAGATATTGAACTACCTGCTGCACGGTATCAGCCAGTTGATTGAGAGCTCGGTAGCTGTCAATTGAAACATTAAATTCACTAAAACTGCTGAGAGGCTGCTGGGATATCGTTACTCTAGCTTGATTATCTGTTTGCTGACAAACCAGATGGCCGTCTAGGTTGTCTGGTTTGATGGTTTCATACGCGTCTATTTCTTCAAAACCAATCACCTGCATGTGCGGATGACGCAGGGAACCTCCTGATAGGGGACCAAAATTCTTAAAAAGTGCCACCGTCTTGAAACGCTGGCTGTCTTCCAACTGCTGCCAAGCTTGTAGGGCAAAGGCAAAAAGCTTACGGTTATGCTCCTTGCTGTAAGTCGCAATATCGCCTAAATGCTGGCTAGATTCGATAATTAGGGTTTGGTAGGTGTTCTCCAAGACCGGATACTTATTGTCCAGCCAGATCATATCATCTTCTTGAGCTATAATCTTTTCTAAGCTGTCGATTGCACAAAAGGGACAGCGATCCTGATTGCTGGGTTTGTGTTTAGCAATCCGGGGGTTAAAAATAAGCGGTTGATTCATGAGTCTAAAATTTCTTTCACATGTTTTCGCAAATCTGGCAGGACGTCCTTCTTGAACCAAGGATTTTTAGCCTGCCAGAGATTGTTGCGCGGTGATGGATGGACCAGCGGGAAAAAGTCTGGCAGGAAGTCCTTATAGTTGCGAACATTATCAGTCAGTTTAACGGACGCTTGCTGCTTGAGATAATAATGCTGGGCGTAGTTTCCGATCAAAAGTGTCAGAGAAATATCAGGCAATTCCTGCAAAATCAAGGGATGCCACTTTTGTGCAAATCCTTTTCGCGGCGGCAGATCACCAGACCTTCCCTTGCCAGGATAGTAGAAATCCATTGGGATAACAGCAATCTTATCGGAATTATAAAAGGTATCGCGGTCAATCCCCAGCCAGTCGCGCAGGTTATCACCTGATGGATCGTTCCAGTAGAGGCGGGTATCTTGGGCCCGAATACCCGGAGCTTGGCCCACAATATTGATACGGGCTGTTTTAGGCGCAGTAAAAAGCGGCTCAATTCCTGCCTTGGTATAGGCTGCATTTTGCGGATCAGCCATAATGGCCTCAACAAGTTGTGACATCCTTGACATGTTTCTCATCTCCATTCATTAAGAAACTTGGTTTTATGAGAAAACCAAGCTTTTAAAGTTTTCCATTTTGTAATCCATTATAGGGACTTGGTAAAAAGGCCAGTTAGCCTGATTTTAGCTAAAGGATCTGAAAATATTTGGGCTTTTCCCACTCCCTTAAATCTCAAGGATTATTACTTTCCCCTATTTGATCAGTTCATAGATAGCTTGCGCATAAATTGCGCAGGCGCGGTAGAGATCTTCAACGTCTGCGAATTCATTTGCCTGATGCATGGTATTTTCATAATTTGGGAACATAGCCCCAAAAGCCACACCGCGCTCTAAGAGACGGCCAAAAGTCCCGCCGCCAATAATCTGTTCGTAACCAGTGAGTCCTGTTTGTTCTTCGTAGACATCCAAAAGCGTCTTAACTAAGGGATCTTCCATGGGAACATAATGAGGTGTATGTTCGTGTTCAGAAAGTGTGACTTTATTAGGACCATCTAGCTTTTCCAGCCCTGCTTGAATCCTTTTTGCGTCGGTGCCTTGCGGGTAACGGAAATTGAGTGCGATAATATTATCATCAGAAGCTGCATCGAATGTAAAGACACCTGCATTCATTGATAAGGAGCCCATTTTTTCATCTGTATGGGCTAGACCCAATTTTTCACCCTTAAAGTCCTCGTGAAGAACAGTGGCGCTCACAGCAATAAAGGACTGAGCGGCTCCAGCAAAATCAAATTGATTGAGGAAAATTGCCAGATAAGTAGCTCCATTGAGACCTTCCTCAGGTGTAGAACCGTGAGCAGCCTTGCCAGTAACCTGAATGCGAAATTGATCTCCTTGTGCTTCAACCGAAGCTGAAATCTGCGGATGGTTCTTCAAGAAGGATGCCAGCTTTTCTTGCAAATCAGCTAGACTGATCTGACCTGAAATCAGAGCTGTAGCTGATTCTGGTACCATATTTTCACGAAGGCCGCCTGCAAACTGGTGCAAGATAAAGTCTCCATTATTTTGGCCCGAAAAGTGGAGATATTCCGTGATATTACCCTTTTCACCATTGATAATAGGAAATTCAGCATCTGGCGCAAAACCAAAATCTGGTTTCTCAACCTCCGGATGGGCAAAATAATAAGCCATATCGCCCCAGCCTGATTCTTCATCTGTTCCCAAGACAAAGCGGACTTTTTTAGAGACTGGGAGTCCCAGCTCTTTGATAATCTTAAGAGCATAATAGGCAGCCATAGTTGGTCCCTTGTCATCAGAGGATCCGCGTGCATAGAGTTTACCATCCTTGATAAAGGGCTTATAAGGATCGCCATCCCAGCCCGATCCTGCTGGTACGACATCCAAATGGGCGAAGATTCCCAGAGTTTCCTCCCCTTGGCCGAACTCGAAATCACCGACATAGTTATCAATATTGCGTGTCTTAAAGCCATCACCTTCAGCCATAGCTAGAAAATGCTTGAGAGCTTTCACAGGTCCCGGTCCAAATGGATGTTGCTTGTCAGCCTGACTGTCATCGCGCTCGGAATTAATTTCTAAGAGACTGAACAAATCCGTCATCATATCGTCGCGTCGCTTATCTACTTCTGCTTTAAAATCTACAGTCATATCTTTCTCCTTTGTTTCCCATAGTGCCCCCATTATAGCACAAATGCGATGGCGACTAAAGAGAGTAAAATTCGCAAAGCAAAACGAGGCTGAAAGAGCATTCAACCTCGTTATAACAGCTTAAAACGGCAGCCGTAGTCATCAAAATTCATGACCACAGCTAGGCACATGATGGAAAAAGAGCTGGCAAGTCCCTCTTTCCAATCATCATAACAAATGTACTTTGTCCCATTTATGTCTTATTCTTCATCATCAAATGGATTGGCTGACTTGTCTTCTTTGTACGAACTTCTATCACTATCTTCTTCATGATCGCCAAAGGATTGTAAAAAGGTAAGAACGTCGCCGCGGCGACCCTCCATTTCACCCTGCAGAAGCTCCTGAGCTGTCGCATTGAGGACAGCACCTGTGATTAGAATACGCGCTAAGATCACAAACCAAAACATGATAATAAAGATAATGATGGAACCAAACACCTTGATATCGATCAGATTGTTAAAAGTTCGGGTTACATAGTCTCCTACCAAACCGGTCATGAAGATCATGACAATGGAGCTTAAAATCGTTCCCGGCAAAGTATAACGCAGTTTTTTAATACGGACATTAGGCAGGATAAAATAAAGAGTTATCAGGCCAATAACAATGACGAAAATCATCAAGGGACGGTTAGCGTGCAAAAGCAGGCGCACAATCCCCGCTGGCAAGTCATATTTTTGCCGCAATGACTGATAAACCCCATCTGACAGAGCTGACAGCAAGAGGGCAAAGGTCAAGAGAAAGAAGATAAAGAAGCTAGCAATGATGCCAATCATATGACCAATGACGAAATCTCTGTGTTGACTGACATCGTAAGCCTTATTAAAGGCCTTCTGCAAGGAGGTCAAACTGCGCGACATCGTCCAAAAACCTGTTAAAGTAGCTATTCCAAGGACACTGCTGGAAGGATAGGCAAAGAGATTGCGAATGATTCCCGCAGTAGAACTGTAGATTTCAGCTGGAAGATTCTGGCGCAGGAAGACTAGAAAGTCTGTCAAGTCAATGTCAAAATAAGGGAAAATATTGGCTGCAATCACTACCAAGGGAAAGAGGGTCAGCAGCAGGTAATAGGCCACAGCGATACTGGATAAGTCTATCTCAGCGCTGCGGTAATGCTTGAGATAGACTTGTAGGGGAGGATAGTTGAGCTTATCCACCAGCCTATCCAAGAATTTTTTCTTCATGTCTTAATAGGTTCCTTCTTCTCCCTGACTGGTCAAGATAACAGGACCGTCTTTGGTGATAACAAATTGGTGCTCATATTGACAAGACAGACCACCATCAAGCGTTTTGTGAGCCCAACCGGTCTCTAAATCCGTATCAATTTCCCAAGTACCTGTATTGATCATGGGTTCAATGGTAAGCACCATTCCCTCTTTAAGGCGCAGGCCGCGACCTGCCTTGCCATAATGAGGAACATTAGGTTCTTCATGCATGGTCGGACCAACACCGTGGCCGACCAGATCACGAACAACACCATATCCGCGGCTTTCTGCGTATTCCTGAATAGCAGCACCGATGTCGCCAATACGATTGCCAACAACGGCCTTTTCAATTCCCAAATACATAGCTTCCTTGGTCACTTCCATCAAATCCTTGACCTCCTGTGATACATCACCCACAGCGTAGGCCCAGCAAGAATCAGCTAAACCGCCAGTATAGGGGGCTGTATATTCTTTCATCTCAGCAGTGTTGTCAAAGTCCAATTTAGAAACATCAAGAATTGATTGATCCAAGGGTTCACTCAGTACCATATCCACCTTAAGCAGATCACCTTTTTTTAAGATGTAGTGACGCGGGAAGGCGTGGGCAACTTCATCATTAAGACCGCAGCAGGTCGCATAAGGATAGTCCATTAGTTGTCCGTCCACTCCAATTTGTAAGGGGAGAACATTGGCTTCTTTACAGCGGCGGCGAACATATTCTTCAACCTCCCACATATCTAAGCCTGGTTTAATCAGGTCACGCAGACCAATATGGATGCTGGCAAGAAAGTCACCTGCGCGGTCCATGGCTTCAATTTCACGTGCTGATTTGAGTGTTATCATTTATGTTTTTCTCCTTTTACTAAATATAAAGCTGTTAAACACTCCAAAAGAATTTAGAAAATGGAGTGACGATCCATTAAGAATCGAGCGACATTTATCTAACTCCGCAGGAATGTAGGTGTGTTCGATTTAAGTTACCCTGCTTGAGATAACCGCTTTACAGATAACCTGATCCATGCAACGTACTTCTACATCGACAGTCGCACTGCGACGATTTTTAGCAACGATTCGCGGTTTCAGGTGCAATTGGTCATCGATTTGAACGGCCTGTAAAAAGTATATCATCATTTGCTCAATAAAGATATTTTTTTTGCGATTGAGAGATAAGAGGCGCATGGCTGACTCTTTCAAAATTTCTGTCAGAATACCATTGGTTAGATTGCCGGCATTATCAATCATAGCTGGCTCCACTTTAAAACTGAAGTAACCATTTTCCTGTTTGAGGCTAGCCGTAATCTGATCGCTAAGCGTATGCAGGCCATCATGATTTAGTTCTTCCAAATTTTCCATGACCAGCTTTCGGGTGATGACGCCAAGCAATAGGTTGGCATCATCAACAACCGGCAACATAGCAAAATCTTCCATAATCATCCTCTGGGCAACCGTCGCCAGACTTGTCTCAGGTTTGGTGGTTACCGGCTTGGTCATAACAGAAGAAAGGTTAGCTATAGACTCTTGATTAGCAACATCGCGCATACTAACAACACCCACTACCTGACCAAGATTATTGATAATGGGGTAGCGAACGTGGTTACTCTTTTTGACCAAGCGATGATAATCATTCACAGTGTTGTCAGGATTGAGATAACCATAGTTGGACTTGAGAGTATAAACCTGCGCTACCGTTTTGATATCAGTTTTGATACGAACATTGGATAGGGCACGGTTAATCATGGTCGCTACTGTAAAGGTATCATAAGCTGTTACCATAACGGGGATCCCCTGTTCTTGGGACATGGATAAAACCTTATCCGATACGGCAAAGCCCCCTGTTACCAAAATAGCATTGTGATTTTCTAGAGCCAGCAGTTGAATCTCCTCGCGGTCTCCAACAATCAGAAGTCCCCCTTTAACCAGATAGCGACCAGCATTCTCTCGTGTCATAGCACCGATAGAAAAGCGGCTAAACTCATGCTTAAGGCCTGCATGCCCTGCAACGACTTCTGATTCGGATATTGTTGCAATTTCAGCATAGGTCAGCTTTTCTAAGCGAACTTTAACTTTTTGCTCCACTCGAACAGTGCCGCTGCGGGGACGGGTTTCAACTAAGCCGCGGTTTTCTGCTTCCTTAATAGCACGATAGGCTGTTCCTTCGCTAACTGATAAATAATTGGAAATACTGCGTACACTGACATGTCTGCCAATCGGCAAAGCCTCTAAGTATTCTAAAATTTCTTGGTGCTTGGTCATACTAATTCTCACCTGCCCTTAGCTGAAATTCTAAGTAATCTCGCATCTTGTGACTGTAGCGATCGCTCCCCTTAAAACGCCTAACTAATCTAAACCCGGCCTTCTGCGCTACCCTTTGACTGGCTAGATTTTCCTGATGGGTAATGATGGATAAACTGCGCAATTGACACTCCTGAAAGGCCAAAAAAACAATACTTTGTAAGCTTTCGGTAGCCAATCCCTGTCCCCAGAAATCCTGATTGATAAAATAGCCAATTTCAGCGTGGTGCTTGGTTAGGTTGAGTTTCTCTAAGCGGATGGCTCCAATCATTCTCTTACTGGCCTTATCCTCAATCGCCCAAATGCCCAGCGGCTCCTTCATAAAATAATGGACTAAGATATAATCACTTTCAGCTTGACTAGCTTGCAAGGGAAAGATGAAGGCTAGATTGTCGGGATTATGGGCAATCGTAAAAAAATCTTCGCGGTCTTCAAATCGAAAGGGACGCAGCCAGAGTCGCCTTGTTTCCAACTGAGCATACTGTCCAAGTACTGTCCAAATATCCATGCTATTATAGTACAGTTTTTCTAGAGGCAAGTCAATGGAGGACTAGAAACCTGCTAATAAAGCTGTTTTCGGAGCCAGAAAAATCGGAAGCGAACTCCTGCTACTATTTTTATCGGTGTTCAAAGCTAGTGAATAGGTTACACTAAACTAGACAGAAATGATAAAGCGCTATAATTCTAGTGGGGTTTATCCACTACAGTTGACAAAGAGCCTATAAAAAGGCCCTTCATTTTCCTGATTATTCAGAAAGCGAGGACCTTTTTGGTATTCCAATACTGTTTTAAAAGTTCTATGATTCAAACAGCAATAAGAAGACGTTATACCTCAAAGCTGATCATTTTTCAAAGCAAAACCATAGACAAAGAACATTTAAATGCTATTGGGACTAATACTGGGGCATCAAGAGATATAGCTTCTTAACTGATTCCTTTACCTACTGCTGTCAGACATCAGCCAGTCATAGATTTCCTGCGGTGTTCCCAGCGCCATCAGTTCCTGGTATTTGACCAGAGCTACTAGATCTTGATAGATTTGACTATCAGCAATATCACGTTTTGGGGCGTTTTTATTGACTGTCATAATCCCATCATCAATCGTGACAAAATTTAGCTCATCAAAGATTTGAATCATCTTGACCAATAAAATATCAGGGATTTTCAAGTACCCTGCTAAGTCAGCTAATTTATGGCGGACATCAAATTCCGGAAACTGGTAGATGGTCTTGTAAAGTTTGGCAAACTGTTCTCGAGTTCCATAACCAGTTAGATAGTAAGCACGCTTAATGTGGTTTTTGAAATAAATCGCCTGAAAGGCCTTGCCACTGAAAAGTGCCCTTAGCTGGTGCGGATCTTCTGGCAGGTCAACCACTGCTACAACATCACTGTTACTATTCTCCGTTAGAACCGGCACCTGATCGGGCAGACTGGCTGATTTTGAGCGCACATCAATCAGCTGGATTCCTTCAACTCGGGCATCTACTAGTATAAGCTGAAGGCTGGTATTACCGTTCCAAGTGTTGACCGATAAGGTAACAGCTAGTTCAAGACGGCTGGCCTGGGCAAATTCTTGAGCTCGGTCACCCTGTGAAAAAGCAACAAGGTCAAATTCTGCACCGTCTTGGGCTAATTTAAGTTTAAGATGAGCACCTTGCTGTCCCATAGTTCGACTTTGCAGCACCTTGAAATTCCTTAGCCAAAAAACAGGTTTCTTATTATCCATACCAAAAGGAGCCAGTTGTTCTAAACTTTTAATAGTATCAAAATCTAAGTTGGATAAGTGCAGCTCTTCATCGATTGTCAAATTATTTTTGCTAGACATGTCAATCTGATGGTCAGCGATATAGTCACAGAGGATATGGCTAAGCTTTTCCAAATTTTCTGCTGACAGAGTCATGCCTGCTGCACCTGCATGTCCGCCAAAAGCCTCAAAAATATCTCGGTGATCCGTCAATGCTGCAAAAATATTAACAGCATCAATTGAGCGAGCCGACCCCTTGGCTTTGCCAGCTTCAATGTTAAGAACGATAACCGGTTGGTTGAGGCTCTCCAAGATACGCCCCGCGACAATACCTAAAACACCAGGATGCCAGCCTTCCTTGGCTAAAACTTGAACTGGTTTATCGGGGTCAATCATTGTCATTGCCTCATCGTAAATGGTTTGAACCAAAGCCTTGCGCTCTTCATTTTTCTCCTTAATCATGAGGGCGGTATCATGAGCTTCCTCATCGTCAAAACCGGTCAAAAGCTCAATTGCGGGATTAGGATCATCCAAACGTCCGAGAGCATTGAGCATGGGAGCAATCTTAAAACCAACAGTCTCCTCATTAAGGCTGCTAGAATCAATATCAGCCACATGCATTAATTCCTGTAAACCAATGCGGTCGGTCTGAGCCAAGACTTGCAAGCCATATTTTACTAAAGCCCGATTCTCATCAGTCAGACTAACCATATCAGCAATCGTTCCGATTGCCACTAAATCAAGAAGTTCATTGGGAATACCTTCTAAGAGAGCTGTGGCTAACTTAAAAGCTACACCACAGCCAGCTAAGTCTTTAAAAGGATAATTCCCTTTCGGATGTTCAGGGTGGACAATAGCATAGGCCTCCGGCAATTCATCTGGCAGCGAGTGGTGGTCAGTCACGATGACATCTACCCCCTGATCTTGGGCATAGCCAATAGCCTCGTGTCCAGCCACACCATTATCAACAGTCACGATCAACGAAATTCCTTGCTGTTCAATGAAATATTTGTAGACACTGAGGTTGGGCCCATATCCATCTGTAAAACGATTGGGCAGATAAACCAGATTTTCAGCCCCTATCATCTCCAAGGTTTCCTTCACGATAGAAGCCGATGTCATTCCATCAGCATCATAATCACCATAGACTAGGATGGCTTCATTATCTTCGATAGCTCGGCGAATCCGAGATACAGCTTTTTCCATATCATGGAGCAAATAGGGATCATGTAAATGGGATAGATCAGGGGCTAAAAAGTCATCAAGCTTATCTTGAGTATGGATGCCTCGCTCAAAAAGAATTTTGGCAGCTGTGTCATCTAAACCTTTTTTATGTGCCTGTTCTAAAAAGGACTCGCTGGGAGCCTGTTCGATTATAGTCCAGTCATATTTTGACGAAATCATTTGTAATTGAAAACCTTTCTCGAAAGAAAATCAGCCATTTTAGGAAATAAAGCGTAAAATTTAGCAGAAAGAACCATTGCAAAGGGCATATTGAGTTCGCGCCTATTTTTACCCAGACTTTTGATAATCTTCTTTGCCACTTGTTGAGGCGTCAGGCTGAAGCGCTCTACTGCTTGGAGATAGCCGCCTGATGGATCAGCCCTGTCGAAAAATTTAGTCGATATAGGACCGGGGTTAACCGTTGTTACATAGACATTGTTATCGGCTAATTCCAGACGCAAGGCATTGGAGTAGCCGATAACAGCAAACTTGGTTGCCGCGTAGACACTAGCCTTGATAGTGGCCAGCTTCCCTGCCATACTGGCAATATTGATGATGTGACCGCTCCTTTGCTGAGCCATTTTAGCACCGACCAGACGGGAAAAGTTAATAGTAGCCAGCGTATTGACATCAAAAGTCTCTCGAATGGTCTCAGAGTCAAATTGATCAAAGCTTTTGAACTCTCCGAAGCCTGCATTATTGATAAAAATATCAATACGGCCATATTCCAGATAGAGTTGGTCAACTAGGGCAGCCACCTGACTGTCTGAACGGATATCCAAACCAAAAGTACGAACCTGTGGCTTGCCAGCATAGAGCTGGTCCAGTCTTCCTTTATTGCGTCCTATGGCAATAACGCTATCATCAGAAGGTAAAAGATTGATGATAGCCTCTGCTAGTCCCCCAGAAGCTCCTGTCACAGCGATAATACGACTCTTTCCCATGGTTAGATTTCTACCTCTTCTAAATCCCAAACTACCTTACAATTTTCAAAGATGGTTCGAGCATCTGCTTCTAATTGACGAACATCGCGAGCTAGGAAGCGAGCGCTGATGTGGTTCATTAAAAGACGTTTGGCTGATGCTTCCTTAGCAATATGAGCAGCCTGCATATTAGTAGAGTGTCCGTGATTTCTAGCCAAGCGCTCATCTCCCTTGCCATAGGTCGCTTCATGAACCAAGATATCAGCTCCCAAGCCCAAACGCACACTAGCATGACACTTTCTGGTGTCACCTAAAATGGTTACCACTTTACCCTTACGTGGCGGGGATACGTAGTCCTTGGCGGTGATTGTTCTGCCATCTTCTAATACAATATCTTGACCACTCTTAATTCGGCCAAACAAGGGACCAAAAGGAACACCTACAGCCTTTAAACCGTCTGCATCCAGACTCCCTTCCAGATCTTTTTGGACTACACGATACCCTACACAAAAAATAGTATGATCCAACTTCTCCGCATAGACTGTAAATTTATCCGTTTCTAAAATTTGTCCCAACGACTTGCCATCAAATTCGTGAAAATGAATGCGGTAGGGGAGCCGCGTTCCCGTCGCCTTTATACTAGACAGAACCAAACTCCGAATCCCCACTGGACCGTAAATATCAAGATCAGTCTGTTCTTCACTAGCCTGAAAAGATCGGCTGGCTAAAAAGCCAGGCAATCCGAGAACATGATCTCCATGCAAGTGTGTAATAAAAATCTTTCTAATCTTACGCGGCTTAATATTGGTCTCTAAAATTTGGCGCTGGGTTCCTTCACCGCAATCAAACATCCAGACTTCATCGATTTCATTAAGGAGCTTTAGCACTAGACTTGAGACATTCCTCGCTTTAGCGGGTTGACCTGCACCTGTTCCTAAAAATTGTAGTTCCATACTAAATCCCAATAACCATACTATCGGCTAGCTAAAGCCCCATAGTTCTGGCTCTTTCTAATCTATTCTTGTATATAAATCGTGCATTCTCTTTGCTGAAAGCCGTAGTAAAGCATAGCTTTATCTATCCCTGAAACTAAGTTATCAGCGACATCTAAAACTTCTTGCGCATTGTAACCCGAAACCTTGATAATTCCTCCTTTGAGGCGGAAGGCACTTGTTAAAAGAGCATCCGATGCTAACAAATCCAACTCTTTCTTACCTTCCTCATCAAAGATAAGCGGCCGCATTTTTATTTCATCGCCTTCTCGATAAACCTTATAGTGGGGAAAAATCTGTGCTAATTCCATCAAAAGACCACCAGTTGCACTGATTGGTTGTTCAGAAAATACCTGAGCAGTCTCATTATCTGTTTCATAAACAAAACCGAAAGACTGACCAGACAGATTCAAGCGCACAAAAGGGTGCTGCTCATGTGTAAATGAAGGCTGAGAGGTCAACCAGCCAAAAGCCTTAGCAAGTTCAAAATAGTAATTTGTAGCAGCCTTTGGTCCCTGCTTTTGGTAGAGTTCAGAAAAATAGGCATTGACGACGCTAGGCGGCGGTGTCACTAGCAATTGCTGTTTTTCCGGAGTCAGCTGGGATAAAATTGTTGTCAGGTAAACCTTATCTAAACTCGTAAAACCACCATATTTAAGAGCTAAATCGATCACATCAGTCATAAAATTCTTCCAGCTTCCATTTGTTTTCTTCAGCGATAAAACCTGTAATTGTAGTAGTTTCACCTTCAAACTCATAAGGGTCAAGCAGAGCAACCCTGCTTAATTCATATAGCTTATAAAGTTTGTTCTGACCTATTTTAAGTGAGAATGGCACAAAAAGCTGCTCAACCTCGTCCAAAATTTGTCGACGTAGTATTTGTCGACTATTTTTCTCCTTGAGGGAGAGACGGATATTTGGAAAAGCTGTTGCCACTAGCTGGTCAGTTTGATCCATTTTATTGTAAACAGCCAGCCTTGGAATATCCTGCATCCCCAAATCCTCCAAAATTGATAGAACAACAGCCTCTTGTTCGGCATGATTGGGGTCACTAGCATCAATGACATGCAAGAGCAAATCAGCATGGCGACTCTCCTCCAAGGTTGATTTAAAGGCCGCCACTAACTCTGTTGGTAAATCTTGAATAAAGCCCACAGTATCGGTCAGAGTCACCTGAAAACGGTCCTTAAGATAAATCTGTTTCGTCGTTGCATCCAAAGTCGCAAATAATTCATCGGCTTCATATTGACGATTATCCGTTAGCCTGTTCATCAAGGTGGACTTACCAGCATTAGTATAGCCAATCAAGCCAATCTTGAAAGCCGAAGAATCCAGACGCTTTTCTCGTACGGTTGAGCGAGTTTTTTCCGCCACTTGCAACTGGCGCTCAATGTCAGCAATTTGATGACGGATAGAGCGTCGGTTGAGTTCCAACTGGCTCTCACCCGGACCACGACTGCCAATACCACCAGCCTGTCGACTAAGCATAACACCCTGACCAGTCAAGCGCGGCAGCATATATTTGAGCTGAGCCAAATGGACCTGCAACTTGCCTTCATGACTGCGAGCACGCAAGGCAAAAATATCTAGGATTAACTGCATACGATCGATGACTTTAACACCGAAAGCTGCTTCCAAATTTGAATTTTGTCTAGGGGTTAGACGGTTGTTGACAATGACAGTATTAATCTCGTCAGCCGCAATCATGGCCGCAATTTCAGCCAATTTCCCTGAACCTATAAACAACTTGCTGTCATAACGCTCCCGTTTTTGACAATAAACAGTAATAACCTGAGCACCTGCTGTTTCAGCCAAGCTAGCCAACTCCTGCATGGACATGTCGAAATTTTTTGTTTCATGCAATTCAACACCAAGTAAAATCACACGTTCAGGCCTGTCTGCTGTCTCGAACATAGGTGCTCCTTTCAATTAATTTTCCCTCATTCACGGAATTTTATTATATCACAAAACAGGGTGTTTTTTGCTTAATAGCTCTTAAATTTCATCGCACTTTTTGGGGTTCTTTACCTTGTAAACAACACCTATCAGTACCTATGAAAATAGGGATAATAGGCGGAGAGGACTTTTCTTTCATAGTTGCAAAACAGAGCCGAACACAATGGCTCGACTCTGTTTAACTATCTACTTTAAAAGCGAATAATTTCGCGTGTTCTCTCATAAGATGATACAAAGCGATCGGTTACGCCTGGTTCAACCATTTCCAAGGCATATGAGATTTCTTCAAAAGATGATTTGTAGTCATACTCTTTTTCAAATAGACGCAGAGCAATTTCAAAACTATCTTGGACAGCTGGCTCAAAACTCCGATAACGGTTGGAGTATTGGAGGAGCTGTTCTGTCAAAGTAGCATTTTGCACCACACGGTAGGTTGTTTCAAGCAGGAGATCCATAGAAGAGCCTGCAGATTCGGTCAAACGTGCTACCAAGTTAATATTGATGCGATGTTTATTCAGTTCATCTAAAAGGGTTTCCAAATGCTCACTCGTTGTGAAGAAGATACTGAGGAAATCCTGCGGAATACCTGGTAAATTGCGTTTTTCCATAAAACGCTTAATAACATGAAGCTGGTTGATGTAATCATCAGCTTTGATTCGAGATTCATTTTCGATACGTTCAATACTCTTGAGCTCTCCGCCGAGTTCAATTTGGCCTTCTTCCACTGTCGACAAGGTTTTAAGCGCATCATCAAAGATAACCTTGAGCTCTGAATATGGTTTTTCTTGTGTATCAAAGTTCTCAATCGCTGGAATCGTATCTTGCTCGATGGTCTCTAATTCCTTAGCAAAGTTTTTAACGCTGAGGGTCTCATTATCCTCAATGATATAGAGATGGTTGAGACGCGCCATTTCTTTTTCAAGCTGATCGTTATTGTGCTTAGCATGTTCCAGATATTTAGGCAGAACTTTGCTGTCTTTCATAACCTGTTTGTTGGCATCGATCTCGCGCTCGAAAATAGCGTAGAGACTGTCAATCTTTTCTTGAATTTCGGCATTTTCATCATTAGCTCGATCCAGATCTAAGGTAACTAGGCCATCAGCATTGCTGCTGATTGACTCACGAATATCCTGAAAGCGCCGTTCGATATTGCGTTCTGGGAAATGGTAATGTGCCTCTAACAGCTTGCTGTATCCAGACTCCAAATCGTCCAGCTGATCTGGAAAATCATCTTCTAATTTGGCGACAATCGCTGGAATTTTTTCAGAAATCTGACCGAGAGCAATGGTATGTTCTTCTGCCTTGTCCAAGATTTCAGCTGCCTCGACAGGGTCACCGGTTGAATTGAGTGTAACAAACTGTGAAAATTCTGCTTCGATATTTTTGAGCTGTTTTTCGATCTCGTTCTTGGTGGTCCCGAAATTATCGGCATTATCTTCGATGCTGCTTTTTAGATCTTCGTAAAGATCCAAGGCATGCTTAACACGTGCACTATTTTTATCCTCTTGATCCTGTAGGATTTCTAGCGCTTCCTGAACCGCTGCGATATCTTCTTCAGCTAGATCCAACTGACTTTCGATAGTTCCAATCGAATTTCTGACCTTCAAGAAACGGAAGGAATCATTCTGATTTTCAGCCTCAGTTAGGTTGGCTTCAATATTTTTGACAGTATTAGAGGTAAGATCCGTCCACTTTTGGTTCCATTCACGAAAAGTCGTCTGACTTTGACCAATCAAGTTGAGTTTCTTGACCTTTTCCAACTCTTGAGCTATCGGCTGGTCAAATAACTTTTGCTTACGCTCCTCTAATTGAACCAGTCGCAGGTCGTTTCGTTTTCTTAGAATAACACCGATAAGGTAGCCGACGATGACCACAAGGACAACAGCTACAATCAGTACTACAATTCCGCTCGACATGTTTTCTCCTTTTAGTGTCAAAGGCACAGAGTACCTTCACATTATCACATAGTACGCCCCATTATATCATAGTTCCAAGGACATATCAAAAAAAGTTCTAACTTAATTGAGGGCGGTGCCATCATGTCCGTCTATGCCACTTTCCAGAAATATTCTAGTGGAATTTATCAGTTTGGAAATACCTTACTCTATTTATCTAGATCTGGCATTAGGAAACAGTAGATATGAGCAAACAAGCGACTACAGTCGTGAGAAAGTGATCTGTTATAAAAATCAGGTTCTTTCCCACACTTTTTCACTTGGAATCCCAGATTTTTAAATATCCAAGGTACTATAAACGGCATTTTCTTCGATAAATTCACGGCGAGGCTCAACACGATCTCCCATCAACATATCAAAAATTTTATCTGCTTCTGCTGCATCATCGACTGAGACACGAGCCATCAGGCGGTTATCAGGATCCATGGTTGTCTCCCAAAGCTGGTGGTCATCCATTTCTCCTAGTCCTTTATACCGTTGGACACTTGGTTTAGAGCGCCCCTGTGTGTAACGTTCTAGGGCCTCCTGTAATTTTGTTTCCTGATCAGAACCCGGCTGAATATATTCTTTAACCTCACTTCCGACCTTAACACCGTAGATAGGTGGCTGAGCAATGTAAACATAGCCCGCTTCTAGTACTGGACGCATAAAGCGATAGATTAAGGTTAAGAGCAAGGTCCGGATATGGGCTCCGTCAACATCAGCATCGGTCATGATGACCAGCTTATGATAACGCGACTTGCTGACATCGAACTCAGCACCAAAGCCAGTTCCCATGGCAGTAAAGAGGCTGCGGATTTCATCATTAGCTAAGATTTTGTCCATGCTGGCTTTCTCAACATTAAGAATTTTACCGCGAATAGGCAGAATCGCTTGAAATTCGCGATTGCGACCCGACTTAGCAGAACCACCGGCTGAGTCCCCCTCAACAATAAAGAGCTCATTTTGGCTAGCATTATTAGATGAGCAATCCGCCAGCTTACCTGGCAGGTTAGAAATTTCCAGACCAGACTTCTTGCGTGTCACTTCGCGGGCACGTTTAGCAGCAATCCTAGCTTTGGAAGCTAATATCCCCTTCTCCACGATTTTCTTAGCTACCTGAGGATTTTCTAAGAGGAAACGGGAGAAAGCGTCACTAAAAAGACGATTGGTAATCTTTACTACTTCTGAGTTTCCTAACTTGGTCTTGGTCTGCCCCTCAAACTGAGGGTTAGGATGCTTGACAGAAACGATAGCAGTCAGCCCTTCTCGAACATCCTCACCAGAGAGATTATCATCCTTTTCCTTGAGCAGTTTATTCTGCCTAGCGTAATCATTGATGACACGTGTTAAAGCTGTTCTAAAGCCTTGTTCATGAGTACCGCCTTCATGGGTATGGATATTATTGGCAAAACTAAGAACATTTTCATGATAAGTTCCCGTATACTGCATGGCTACTTCAACGGCTATGCCATTCAGCTCACCATCTGTATAGATAGGATTTTCAAAAAGCACATCCTTATTTTCATTGAGATAGTCAACATAACTGACAATCCCACCTTCATAATGGTAATCCTCTTGCTGTTCTTGACCACTGCGCTTGTCCGTGATTGAAATCTTTAGCCCCTTATTGAGAAAGGCCAGCTCCTGAATTCGCTTAGCTAATTTGTCAAAATCAAACTCGATTGTTTCGGTGAAAATGTCTGGATCCGGTGCAAAGTGGACTGTTGTACCTGTGCGTTCAGTATCACCAATAATCTTCAAATCATCAACAACAACTCCTCGTCTGTACTCTTGGAAGTGAATGTGACCATTCTTATGGACGCGCACTTCCAGAAATGTGGACAGAGCATTAACAACGGAAGAGCCGACACCATGTAGACCACCAGAAACCTTGTAACCGCCGCCGCCAAACTTACCGCCAGCGTGAAGAACCGTAAAGACAGTTTCTACTGCAGGACGACCCGTTTTTTCTTGAATATCAACAGGAATACCACGGCCGTCATCAGTAACAGTGATGGAGTTATCTGCTTCAATAAAGACTTCAATATGGCTGGCAAAACCAGCCAAGGCTTCATCAATTGAGTTGTCAACAATTTCCCAAACCAGATGATGGAGGCCTTCCTTGGAGGTGGATCCAATATACATACCCGGGCGCATTCTTACAGCCTCTAAGCCTTCCAAAACTTGGATTTGGCTAGCATCGTATTCCTGCGCTAATGCATCTTTGTTTTTATTCTCTTCTGTCATTCTACACTACCGTTTCTAATAATGGTTTTGTGCCATCAAATAGCAGGGCGTCAATCCCTGCTGCTTGTGCTGCTTGCCGATCAATCTCCCGATCCCCGATGGCAAGGGCGTTTGTCATATTATATTTTTCTTTGAGATAAAGCATGGATTCCGGATCAGGCTTTCGAGCAAAGCCGCTCTCACTGGTCACCACCTCAGTAAAATACTGGGCAATAGCTGCCTTATCCAAAATATCTAGGACCAGGTGATTTCGATGCGAAATCAAAAAATTTCGACCGCCATCCGCAACAATTTGCGCCAGCAACTCCTCAGCTCCTGCAAATAAAATAGGAGCTGCTAATGCTTTAGCTTCGCGATCCTTGTAACGAGCCAAAAAAGTAGGGTGATTGGGAATAAAGTGAGCGACAGCAGCTTCTGTTGAAACCTTAAGCCTCGCATAGACTTGGTCGTGATCAGCTTCAACACCAAATTCTTTAAGTGTTTGGCAGAAAGCCTGCGTTGAGATTTCATAGTTATCAAGCAGAGTGCCCCCTAAATCCCAAATATAATCATGAAATTTCATAATCTTAATTATAGCATATTTCTCTCGTTTTTGCACCTGATTTGTAGGTATTAAACCCTTGTTTCAAGGGACTTCCCAGCCCATTTTGCTGTCCATGACGACACATTGTTTTGAACCAAAATAAGCCCGCATTTTCTTAGTATTACTTTACCGTGTTTTCTATATATAAGTTACTGAGCCGTTAAATGACTTAAAGAAAATTAGCCTGTAAGGTCTGGGAAAGCTGTTGCAGTTGGAAATTAAATCAACAACAGCTGGTCACAAATATAGGTGCTGGGTTCTTGGCACATAGGATGTTTCTTCTTTTTCCCAGAGAAATTAGACCCTTGTTCAATTGCCAGAAAAGCGGCACACACTTCTACAGATCTTCTATTGGCTGACATCAAGGCTATAAGACAGACTTGTTCACATAAAAACGAACTGGCACTTCCTTGTACCAGTTCGTTTACCTAAATCCAGTATTTATTCCAATTACTACGACTCATGCGTTCATCAATGCGCCTTTCCTTAGTCAATGAATTTTGATAAGACATGGATAGGATCAGACCAACACCGATCAGGTTGGACATGAGTGAGGACCCCCCCTTAGAAATAAAAGGAAGAGGGATACCTGTCAGCGGAAGAACTCCAATAGCTGCACCGACATTCTCAAAAATATGGAAAAGAATCATCATAATAAAACCTGTTGAAATGTAGGTGTAAAATACATTATTTGATTCAATCGTGATACGAATCATCCGGAAAATCAAAATTAAATAGAGCAAGATAACAACAATGCTGCCTATAAATCCGTAATCTTCTGCAATCACCGTAAAAATCATATCCGATTCTCTGACTGGCACAGATAAATCCGCAACATTAAAACCTTTACCAAAGATTCCACCGCTACCGATGGAAATCAGACCCTGTACCTGCTGGTAGGCAATGCCTGATTCGTAAGCAAAGGGATCCAACCAAGCAGCGACACGGTTGATTTTATAGGTATCCATTCCCATATGATAAAGCCACTCTTTTCCCCAGTTACTAGTAAAGACTAAAAGGAAGAGGCCAAAACCTATTGTCGCGACTAAAATTGCCGGTAAGATGATGCGCCAAGAAATACCCGATAAGACAATCAGACCTGCTAAGATGGCTAAGAAGACCATTGCTGTTCCCATGTCCTTTTGCAGTACCAACAGCAGCAAGACCGGTACAGTGACTCCTAAATAAAGGAGTAGGAGCCGACCGTCTTTTTTAAGTGATGGTTCTTCTTCCTTATTTTCATCTTTAAACCAGACAGCCATGCGTGCCAGCATCAAGATATAGGCTATTTTCATAAATTCTGATGGCTGAAACAGACTGACCGAACCAATGCTAACCCAGTTTTTAGCCCCTGTAGAAGCTACTAAGGTAGGACTATAAATAAATAGTGGTAAAACCATTAGAACAAGTCCCACACCGTAAAGATAAGGGGTTAATTTCCATAACCGTTCAACATCAAAAAACATGACAACAAATGCAACGATACAGCCCACTACAACACCAATAACTTGTTGGATCATGACTGATAAAATCGTCTTGGGGTAGTCATGGTAGGTAGCAGTATAGATAGCTACCATTCCGATTAAAATTAAAAGAAATACTGGTAAGATTACCGTGTAGTCAATCCGACTATCCAGCGGCCTTTTTCTTTTTCTTGGCATACACCACACTCCTTAACACAATTAAAAAATATTATAACATGATTTTGTAACGAGGTCATAACTTTAAAAAACAAAATATTGCAGAAAGAGACTGGACAGAGCTACTGCAGCCCATGTTACAGCACCAGTAATCAGGGGTCTAAATCCCGCCTGCTTAAATTGCCGAAAAGAGACCTTGCAGCCGATACCCGCCAGTGCCATAGCCATTAAAAATTGTGACAGAAGTTTGGCCCAAGGAAGAAAATTCTTTGAGATAACTCCAAGGGAAGTCAGCAAGGAAGCCACAAGAAACCATAGGATAAACCATGGGAAAACCTTCGCGAATGAAAAATTTTGCTGATTCTTTTTTGAATGATAGAATTGGACTCCAGCTAAAATTAAGCAGGCAGGGACAATCATCAGTGCCCGTGCTAATTTAACAATCGTTGCAAAATCTCCAGCTTTTTGACTGTAACTATAGCCGGCAGCCACTACTGATGATGTGTCATTAACAGCTGTTCCTGCCCAGAGACCGAAAGCGGTGTCTGTCATCTGCATGAGGTGCCCTAAAATGGGAAAAAGAAAGACAGCTGCAATATTGAAAAGAAAAATTGTCGACATGGATAGAGCAATCTCATCATCCTCAGCTTCCAAAATAGGAGAAGCTGCTGCAATAGCGGAACCGCCACAAATAGCTGTCCCAAACCCTATTAAAACCTCTAAATTGCGCGGCAATCTGAGCCAACGACCGATTAAGTAGGATACTACAAATGAAATTACAATAGTTGTCACCGAAATCCTCAAGGATGAAAAACCTGTCTGAGATACCTCTTGAATGGGCATACTTGCCCCTAAGATAATAATGGCATATTGTAAAATCTTCTTGCCACTATAGGCTACTCCTGCTTGGGCAGACGCTGGAATCCCTATTGTATTGCTGACAATAATGCCTAAAATAATGGCGAAGATGCTGGAACCAATCAAAGGAATATAATTGCCCAGTACCAAAGCTACAAGAGCTATAACAGCCGTCAGAGCAAAACCTGACCAGTAGGTTCCTAATTTCTGCATGATAGCCTCCAAATGTATGATACTACTATGTTACCACTTTTGCAGCTACAAAAAAAGAGGGGAGATAAGAATGGGCTCTCCGCCTCTTTTGACAGCACTATCGTTCGTTTAACTCTAATCCTTATTCCAGAAATCGGTAACAGCACCTTTTGATGCTGAAGAAACAATATGGGCATACTTACCGAGAACTCCGCGTGAGTAAAGCGGCGGAATCGCTGTTTCAGCCTTGCGACGTTCCAATTCTTCTTCGGATACCTTCATCGTAATTTCTTTAGTATCTTGATCGACGATGACAGTATCACCAGTTTTTAGGTAAGCAATAGGACCACCGTCTTGTGCTTCCGGTGCAATGTGACCGACAACTAAACCGTAGGTACCACCAGAGAAGCGACCATCCGTAATCAAGGCAACCTTGTCCCCCTGCCCCTTACCGACAATCATGGATGATAGAGAAAGCATCTCAGGCATACCTGGGCCACCCTTAGGACCAACATAGCGGACAACCACAACATCGCCGTCAACGATATCATCATTCAGAACTGCTTCAATAGCGTCTTCTTCAGAATCAAATACCTTGGCCGGACCTTCGTGGCGACGGACTTTAACTCCAGAAACCTTGGCAACAGCACCTTCCGGCGCTAAATTACCATTGAGAATAATCAGAGGGCCATCTGCACGCTTAGGATTGTCAAGCGGCATGATAACCTTTTGACCAGGTGTTAAATCTGAGAAAGCTGCCAAGTTTTCAGCAACGGTCTTACCAGTACAAGTCATACGATCACCATGTAAGAAACCGTTAGCCAAAAGATATTTCATAACAGCAGGCACACCGCCAACATTATAGAGATCTTGGAAAACATATTGGCCAGATGGTTTCAAATCAGCTAGGTGCGGCACTTTTTCCTGAATGGTATTAAAGTCTTCTAGGGTTAATTCAACATTGGCTGCATGCGCGATAGCAAGCAGGTGAAGGGTTGAGTTAGTCGATCCACCAAGTGCCATCGTTACTGTAATAGCGTCCTCAAAGGCTTCGCGCGTCAGAATATCAGATGGTTTAAGGCCCATTTTCAGCATCTTGACAACCGCACGCCCAGCTTCTTCAATATCAGCCTTCTTTTCAGCTGATTCAGCTGGATGCGACGAAGAACCGGGCAGACTCATTCCCAAAACTTCGATAGCTGTTGCCATAGTGTTAGCCGTATACATACCGCCGCAGCCACCAGGACCGGGGCAGGCATTACATTCAATTTGGCGCACTTCTTCTTCGGTCATATCACCGTGATTCCAGTGACCAACCCCTTCAAAGACAGAAACCAAGTCAATGTCCTTACCGTCCAGACTACCTGGAGCGATAGTACCACCATAGGCAAAGATAGCTGGAATATCCATATTAGCAATGGCAATCATTGACCCAGGCATATTTTTATCACAACCACCAATAGCGACAAAGGCATCTACATTATGACCGCCCATCGCTGCCTCAATAGAATCAGCAATAATATCACGAGAAGTCAAGGAAAAACGCATACCTTGCGTTCCCATAGCAATACCATCGGCTACCGTAATGGTACCAAATTGAACGGGCCAGGCTCCCGCGTCTTTGACACCCTCTTTGGTAATCTTACCAAAATCGTGAAGGTGAATATTACATGGCGTATTTTCTGCCCATGTTGAGATGACACCAACAATGGGCGTTTCAAAATCTCGGTCAGTCATCCCTGTAGCACGCAGCATAGCGCGGTTAGGAGACTTAACCATACTATCGTAGACAGCTGAACGATGACGGAGCTTCTTCATATCTTCTGTCATAAGACTTCCTCTTCTCTAAAATGCCATTATTTAGGACTGATTCCTAGCGCGATACGACCCAAGCGACTAATACGAGTGAGTTTCCAAACAGGCTTCCAGACAACCTCGACGCTGGCTGACTCGATACCATCAATGGTCTTTAAGGTTTCCGCTAAATCAATAGGTAAGGTATCAGCACAGCCACAAGCTACATCGGTAAAAGTCATAACGACCTTACAGTGACCTTTTTCATCTAGATCGATTTCATAAATCAGACCCAGATTATAGATATCCAACTCAATTTCCGGGTCGTAAACTGTTTCCAATTTACTCACCAATTCCTGGCTGATGGCCTCGGCTCGATCGTTAATCTTGATGTCGTCTCTCATTCAGAATCCTCCGATTTATATTTTTAAATTGTAGCACAATTCAGACAATTTGTCCAGACTAAATTTATCGTAAGTAAAACCAGTGAATTGCTAATCACCTATTTTTTATCCCCCGCAGGAAAATTGATACCGTACTTTTCCACCAACTAAGCCAAGGCCATTCAGAAACCAAAAATATTAAGTCTAAAAATCATTTTTACCTACTTTTTAGGATAATGGCGACTAGCTAACTGCACCATAGACCTGCAAAATTTTCTCAGCAATTCGCTCCACATCAGCAGACAGCCCTCTCATCTCATAAGTGTCAAGAACGGGAAAGCCAAACTGGTTGGAGTACTGATAAGCCGTTAAACAGAACTGATTATTAAAGTTACGATTACCACTACCGACAATACCCAAGCAATATTGGGCATTATTTCCCTTAGCGATTAAATGGCGCAGATCAGTTGTTAAGATCTCTTGATCACCATTATCCACACCATTTCCACCTTCGAGATAGGTTGGTAAAAAAGCGATGTAAGGTTCATCGAAATCAGGATAAGATTGACCACTTTTCACCATTTCTTTGACATCCAGTGTCTCAATCGGGATTTGGCTATAGTGGGCTGCAAAATACCCCCTTAATTTATCAACAAAGGCCTTAGTATTGCCGCTCAGGCTAATATATACAAACTTCAAGAAAAAACTCCTTTTATTACAACATCTTGTGTCCAGCTGTTTACTCTTATACAAGATATTGTAGCACTATTGTTTAAATGGGACAAGAAAATAGAAGCGCTCTCTCAGCGCTAGAATGTGAGCGGTCGTTCAAAAATTAGTCAACAGTGGTTGCGCTAACTTAATTCTTCATGATAGGAAGCAGCAACATGCAGAGACTGACAATGCTTAGCAGCTCAGAAGAGGGAGTAATAGCAAGCAGCACTGACTTTCACTACTATATGAGTTTGAGACCCAGTATGAGCCACTTGCACTCATACTGCATAAAATTAAAAAACTGAGTCGTAAGTTCTCAGTTCCTACTATCCTTGCTTTCAAGTATATCCCCTGCCGGAATCGAACCAGCAACTACTCCTTAGGAGGGAGTTGTTATATCCATTTAACTAAGGAGACACATCAGCTTCCTCTATTGTACCCTAGACTAAAAACGAATGCAACCCTAAGAAGCTGATTCAAGCAATTAAAACATGAGGCTATTCCTTTCCTGAAATTAAGTAAACACCCTGCCACTCTTCTATGACAGCATCTACTATCGCCAAGGCAAAATCTGCATAAGAAATAGATTTATTGAGAAAAAATTCTTCTCTTTGTGCTGAAGGATAGAAATCATAACGACCGCTTCTTACTCCTTGAGCAATGTAAACTGGCGGAGGAATCAAATAGGTCCAAGTATGATCAAAAGTTGACTCTTCCAAATAGTCTCTCAGTTTAGCGTGAGCAATTCCTCTAGGTAGAGTTTGTCTTGGAAAATGTTCATCTTCCCAAAAGCGCCGATTATTCGCTAATTTTAGAGATCCAGCACCTCCAACCGTGACCAGATGAGTTTTCTTTGAGGGATTAAGAGCTTGCTGAATCCGTCGATCCAGCTGAATTAAAGCATCTTTTGATATATCTTCTCGTAGGCGAATAGCTTGAACAACAATGTCGCTGTCAATCAAAGCTTTGCGCAGACTGCAGACATCAGCAATATCAATCACTGCTGTCTCTATCGCTGCCTTTAACCTAGGCAGCCGCCCCTTATCTTCCTGCTTTCTTAGGCCAGCAATGAGCTGAATAGACTTGTATTTAGACAATTCTTCTATGACCAAGCTTCCCGTTCTGCCGGTTGCGCCTAATACTAATACCTTCTGCATATTATTGTTCTCCTTTAATCTCCAAAGTAAATGCCATCAGCATACTGAATAACAATATCAGTGCTAAGGTCAAAAAAGTTATTTTTTCCCCTAACAAGGTCAATAGCTGAACTCCTGCAAGCGGTCCAAAACTGGCACCTAAAAACAAAGTGAAGGTATAAAAAGAAACAGCGATTCCAGCTTGCTCCTGCCCAAATTTTCCCACTAAAATAATTAAAACGGGAACAATGATTGAAATTCCGGCTACAAATAAAAGGCTCATTACAATCAACACATTGAGATAGGGATAAAAAGCAACAATAAAAAGAGATAGAAGCGAAGACAGCAAAGACAAGATGAGTACTCGTTTTATATCAAACATTTTGGCCAATTTATCCGCCAAGGGAGCAAACATCATACCGACAATCCCCAAAGCCCTTATCCTGAAAACCATAGTCTTACTCAAATGAAGTATATGAACTGAATAGTTTTCTAAAACGGTGTAAAAAGCTACAAAGACAAACAATAACGTGAGTGCAATCAGATAAAGTTTAGCTAAGTCCTTTTTTCTTAATACCTTCCAATACTGGTGCAAAAGTTGAGAAAAATGAATTCCTTGATTTTGTTTAGAAACGGGCGAAGCATAGGTAAATAAGATAAGAGCCGTTAACAAATAAATCATTCCAAATATATAGAAGACTGCTTGCCAATTCAGTAACTGGCTAATATAAGCACTGACAATTTGGCCTACAATCGCTGAAATCAAAAAGCTAGCACTGACGAGGCCTACGACTGTCCCCTTAAAGCCTTTTGAAAATTTCTCAGAAATATAGATAACAGCAACGGGAGCAAAACTAGATGCAGCTATTCCTTGAATCATCCGTCCCACAATTAACCAAGACAGCTGGTTTCCAAAGGGAATGATAACAGTAACGACTGACAATAAAATCAAGCCTCCAACCATCATTCTTTTTCTGCCAAATTGGTTAGATAAAACTCCAACTAAAAGACAACTAAAAGCATAAGCAAAGGAAAAACTTGTTCCTAACAAGGCTGTTTGTTCTGAACTGGCATGAAACTGCTGATTAAAAACAGACATCAAAGGAATCGTTATATAATTACTGGCGACAACTACAAGACCACACCAAAATAGTAACGTTGCTAAAATCACTTCGTTTCTGTTGACTCGATTTTCTCTCATGTCAATCTCCTTCCTGCAATAAATAAACAATTATTGCATTTAATCTACAATAATTGTAGATTAAATATTTTTGATAGTCAAGAAAAATTGTCCTTTAACTCTCAATATTGTAAAATAGAGCTATCAGAAAAACTTATATAGACTAAAAAGGGCTTGTTTTATGGAGAAAAGAAACGAAGATTACTCAGCATTATTGGATGTGGAACTCTTAAAAAAATTAGTTGTCGGTATCGGTGAAGTTTCTCGAATCACTGGTATTCCTATTCGAAAAATCCGCTATTGGGAGGAAAAAGGAATTATCCAATCTCAGAAGGATAAGGAAGGGACAACCAGACGTTATGATTATATGAACATCAAAAAAATACTTTTAATCCAAGAAATGTTAGAAGAGGGATTTACTTTAGAAGCCTCTGTTAAAAAAGTTGAAAAACGTCTGTTAACTCTGAATGACATGTTCAAAAACTTATCAAATCATTTAGAAGATAAGCCATCAAATTCTGAAGAAAAATAAAAAAACAGCCTAATGGACTGTTCAAAACATGGATAAAACTTATTTTAAAAACTCTGGAATGATAGATAATATTGACTACTCTTAGAATTGTTGATTGCTCAGCATTCTAAGAGTTTTTATCTTGCAAATAAAAAAGTTGAAGAAAATGGTTATTTTCTTCAACCTAGACAGCTCACTGAACTGTTTCTTATTTACGCACTTCTTTGATACGCGCAGCCTTACCTTGCAATGCGCGCAGGTAGTACAATTTAGCACGACGCACTTTACCGTGACGAGTAACCTCGATTTTTTCGACACGCGGTGTGTGAACTGGGAATGTACGTTCGACACCGATACCGCTTGAGATCTTACGGACAGTATACATTTCTGAGATACCTTGACCTTTACGTGAGATAACCACTCCCTCAAAGATCTGAACACGTTCGCGGCTACCTTCGACAACCTTAGCGTGAACACGGACAGTGTCACCTGGACGGAAGTCAGGGATATCAGTACGCAGTTGACTTTCAGTCAAACTTTGGATTAATGGATTCATTTATTTTTCTCCTATCTTACTAATCTTAGGTGCTTGTCCCAGCGGATTAGCCGTATTTTCGTGTGTCCATTGCACACATAGGACTATTTTACACTATGATTAGCGTTTTTGCAAGGCATAAATGCCGTATTTATGGTTGACAAGAAAGGCTAAGGCAGAGACAATAACAAAATAAGGCATATTAGCAAAGCCGAAAACTTCACCACCGATAAACATCGGAGCTAACAGCGTATTGGTTGCAGAACCAAAAACTGCTGCATAACCAAGTCCAGCGACAAAGACCGGTGGTAAGCCAAAAAGACTGGCCAAAACAACTCCCAGACTAGCACCGATAGCAAACAGGGGTGTCACTTCTCCACCTTGAAAACCAGCTGTTAAGGTAAGAAGGGTTAATACAAATTTTAAAAGCCAATCCCATATGTAGATATTTCCGCCATCTAAACTTAGAGAAATGAGATTAGTTCCTAACCCTGCGTAACGCCCCTGCCAGAATAAGAGCAGTAAACCGGTGACTGTTAGGCCTATTAGGGCAATGCGAATGTAGGGATTATTAAAATAAACCGCTGCTTGCCTTTTAGCCCAAGCTAGCCCAGCAGCAAAGGCTGTCCCAACCACACCAAAACAAAGACCCAGCAGGCATAGTTTAAGGATAAGCACAGGCGTTAGATCTAGATCCACTGATAGCGGAGCTGCAAACTTTTCCAACCCCAGAACATGGGAAGTTTGACTAGCGACAAGAGAAGCCAATAGAGCTGGTAGTAAGGCTGCTACTGTTAATTCTCCAATGACTAATACTTCTAAGGCAAAAAAAGTAGCAGCCAATGGTGTTTGAAAGAGACCTGCAAAACCGGCAGCCATGCCTGTCACGAGAAAGATACGAGAGCCGTCTTTGACGGGTAATTGCTTTCCCAACCAGTGAGAAACGGTTGCTCCAATCTGAACAGCTACACCTTCGCGGCCAGCACTGCCGCCAAAAAGGTGGGTCAACCAAGTTGTTAACATAATCAGAGGGACAAGCACTTTAGGAATGTAGTTACCTTTCCCCTGCCCTACTTCAAATATCAGGCTCATTCCTCGGCTACTCTTTCCCCCAAAGCGCTGGTAAAGCCAGACACTCACCAGTCCTGCTAAAGCTAGAAAAGGCAAGGTTGCGAAGTAGTGACTATCGCGAAAATCACTGAGAGTTATCAAGACTCGACCAAACAAAGTATCAATCGCTCCGATAAGCAGGCCAACAGTAATAGCTGCTAGAATGAGAATAAGATTATTTTTTAATGATTTTTGCACTAGTTCCTCCAAACATGACAAATAGAGAATTTATCAGTCGATTCTACAAATTATTGATTAATTACTTTAGATGCTGTAGTAATCCTCTTTTGAATCCTCTTTTAAAACGGTATTTTTTTCTGTCTTTTAGAGAGGATTCTGCTCATCTTCTAAATTGTGATTTTGATAGGCCCGCGATTCCTTCATAATATCTGCAAAAGTCGCAACAACAAAGGGTTCATAGTTTTTATCGGTTACAAGTTCTGACACCTTGGTCAATATAGCATCCTCACGTTCTTTATCGTAAATAGCCTTGCCCGTCTCTTTCTTGAAAGCTGCTACTTGGCTAACCAAGTTCATCCGCTTTTCAATTAAGATAACCAACTCTTGATCAATAACATCAATATTTTGACGAATTAGTTCTAAATCCATGGTACTTCCCCCTTCATTCTTTGAAAATTATAGCAAAAAAAGCCTAGTAAAACTAGGTCTTTTGCTTTATTGTATATTTTCTCACTAATAGGTAAACTATGCCAGCAAGCACAAACAAGAGTAATAACCGCTTGACGTTACCATTGATAATCGCATCACCGCCAAAAGCATAAAGGCAGCTAGTAGGAAAAATTCCTATTGCGACACAAGGCAACCATTTCTTAAGTGGTAGCTGTATCTCCGTTACTAAATAGTTCACTAAGAGTGTCGGAAAAACAGGAATCATATATCCTAAACTGACAGCTACATAGGGATTATCGACTTGCTTTAAAATAGCCATTTTATCAGAAAAGTTTTTCTCGCGCTCTGTGATATTGACGATTTTTAAAACTCTTAAAACAAAGAAATTTCCTAGCGTATTGGCTAGCACATTCATGACCAGAGCAATCCAAGGACCAAAGACAACCCCGTTAAAAACCGCCAGAACACTATTGGAAAGAAAAGGAATAGCTGATCCCAGAGCTGTCAGCAGTATGAGAACACAGAAATTAATGACATTGGCGGTGGACAATTGGCGACCCCAATTAGCAACTTGCTTTTCTACATTGACGTAACTGAGAAGGACATCCCAGTAGCGCAGAAGCAAGAAGCTAAAGTAGATAATCCCAATCAAGAGGCCTACCAGACTCAATATACGACGCAGACTTCGGCTCTTCAACTCTAATTTCTTAAATGCCATACCGTTATTATAGGAGAAATGACCTCATATAGCAAGGCAAAACAGCCTAACCGACTGATCCTTCCATACTCATATTGATCAGAGTATTGAGCTCAACAGCATATTCCATAGGCAATTCCTTGGTAATGGGATCCATAAAACCATTGATAATCATAGCAGTCGCATCTTCCTCACTGATACCGCGACTCATCAAATAATAAAGCTGATCTTCTGAAACTTTGGAGACCTTAGCTTCATGCTCCAGGGAAACATTAGAGTTGTGAATTTCATTGAAAGGAATGGTATCTGAACGTGATTCTTCATCCATCAAGATCGTATCACATTCAATATGGGATTTAGAACCTTGACTGTCAGGAGCAAAACGAACAGTTCCCCGATAGTCCGTTCGACCGCCGTCTTTAGCAACTGATTTAGAGATAAGTGTACTGGAAGTATGAGGAGCGTTATGGTAGACCTTGCAGCCAGCATCCAGATGCTGACCATAATTGGCAAAAGCCATAGACAGTACAGAGGTACGTGCATAAGGACCATTTAAAATAGAGCAAGGATATTTCATATTGACCTTACTACCAAGATTACCGTCAATCCACTCTAAGGTCCCGTTTTCTTCAACTGTTCCACGCTCCGTTACAAGATTATAGACATTATCTGACCAGTTTTGCATAGTGGTATAACGAAAGGTGGCATCCCGCTTAACAATGATCTCTACAGTTGCTGCATGAAGACTGTTAGTGGTGTAATTGGGCGCCGTGCAACCTTCGATATACTGGATGGAAGCACCATCTTCGATAATCATCAGGGAGCGCTCAAATTGACCGGCATTTTCGCTATTGATACGGAAATAAGTTTGAACCGGCATAGGACATTGAACACCCTTAGGAACATAAATAAAGGTTCCCCCAGACCACACTGCTCCGTTTAAAGCCGCAAACTTATGCTCCGATGGGGCGACAACTGCTCCAAAATATTGCTTCACAAGCTCAGGATACTCTTGCAGAGCTGTGTCTGTATCGGTGAAAATTATCCCTAGCTTTTCAAATTCTTCTTTCATGTTGTGATAGACGACTTCAGACTCATACTGGGCTACAGCACCAGACAAATACTGCTTTTCAGCCTCAGGAATTCCTAAACGATCGAAGGTCTCCTTAATCTTATCCGGCACTTCCTCCCAAGTGCGAGAGCGATCCTCGCTGAGTTTCTGATAATAGATGATATCATCAAAATCAATACCAGAAAGATCCGGCCCCCAATCGGGCATGGGCAGACGATTAAAGAGCTCAAGACTTTTAAGACGGTACTCTAACATCCACTCAGGCTCTTTTTTCACTCTGGAGATCTCTCTGACAACTTCTTCTGTTAAACCGCGCCCCGTTGACACAAGAGCAGTAACATCATCGTGAAATCCAAAAGCATAATCTCTATTTTTAGGCATAGGAACCCCCTTACTCAGCTTCTTTTGAAAAATCAACAAACACTAAAAAGTGGCTTTCTGCGCATTTAAACTCTCAAAAGGCAGTCAAGCTTCAACCCTTTCAAGTTAGGCTATACTCTTTATATTTCAAGCCGCTAAACTTTAGTTTTTTATTAACAGCTACTTGCCATTATTATACTCCTATCCTAGAAAAATGTGGTTGGTAAAGCTCAAATCTTTTCTCTCAAGTATTAGTTTTTCTATTGTAGAGCAAGGGATAAGGATATCCGACCAACCACTGCGTCTAACAAATAAAATTGACCAAATAATAAGGCTGAGAACTTTTGTCTCAACCTCAATCTTTGAACAAAAATAAAGGATTTAATCCTCGGGGACACTTCACATCTCCCTCACATATTTCTGTCTGACTAACTCAATTTAGCAGACATTTCTTCAGCAAAGGCTTCTAAGTGTTCAATATCCTCGTCTTCTGCTGCTAAATCTACTTTTACTGAAGCTGCCCCTTTAGTGGCGCCGGTCAGGGCAAACTGCTCTTCAAACTCATCAACTGATTTGCAGAAATAATCGTAGAAGGTGTCACCTGAACCAACCACCCCATAAATCTTACCTGATAGATCAACATCAGCCAAATCTTCGTAAAAATCAACGATTTCATCAGGCAAATCCCCATCGCCATATGTATAGGTTGCTATGATAGCCATATCAGCATCTTCAAAGTCAGCAGCATCCACTGTTGTGCACTCGTCAACGTCAACGGTATGACCAAGATCCTGCAATGTTTCTGCTACAATATCGGCAATCTCTTCGGTATTTCCAGTCATACTAGCATATACTATTTTAGCTAAAGCCATAGTTTCCTCCAAATAATCAGTGGTTCGATTATATCACAATTATCAGATTTTTTATAGAACTTGTTTAGAGATAGGTCGCATAGGCTGTCTCTAGTTTTTCTAAGAGCTGATCTTTTTGTTTAGAATTGGTAAAGGAAGCTTCAATAGCATTGCGGTTAAAGGTCATAAAATCCCTTGGTGTTGTGCCAAAGTAGCGATGAAACAGTTGATATTCCTTAGTTAAATTTGTATCTGATACCGTCCGATTGTCCGTATTGATAGTCAGCTTGGCCCCTGCTTCATACAGCTCCTGATAGGGGTAATCCGCTAGACTAGGTGCAGCTTTAGTCTGCAGATTGCTAGTTAGACAGAATTCGGCTGTTGCTCCAGCTGCAACAAAATCCGCTATAATTTCAGGATGGTGGGCGATAGCTGCGGCATGCCCCATACGTTTGATCCCCAATTTGAGAGTATCTGTAATATGATTGGAACAGTTGCATTCTCCTGCATGGAGTGTCATGGGATATCCCATGGACTGGACATCTTTTATCAAGGAATCAATCTTGGCAGGGGGAAAGCCATGCTCATCCCCAGCAAAATCAAAGCCCACTAACCCTTTAGGTGCTAGAACAGCAATTTCCGATAACAGTTCCTTTGTTATATCTGGATCCGACTGCCGCATACCGCAGACGAGAAGCTTAGCAGCAATACCGAATTCAGTTTCAGCCCTCTGTAACCCCGCTAAAGTAGCTCTGACAGTATCACTAGCACTTAAACCTTCATCCATAGATAGCTCGGGAGCAAAGCGGATTTCAGTATAAATGACATTTTCTCTAGCGGCTTGACTGGCCACATCATAGGCTGCCAGTTCCAAGGCTTCCTTTGTCTGTAAGAGCGGACGAATAAAATCAAAGGTCCTGAGATAATCCATCAAATTCTCGCAGGATTCAGGCGCAGTGACTAATTTCTTCAAATCAGCATCCTCTTGCGGGATGGAAATACGAGCCATCTCGGCCAAACTTCGAATAGCTTCAAGTGACAAGGAGCCGTCTAAATGACAGTGCAATTCTACTTTGGCTAAACGATGAAAATCGAGTGGTTTCACGAGGCTTCTCCTTTAAGGTCAATTTTTACTATACTATCATTCTAATTGCAAATGTCAACCCTTACTGAGATCAAGATGCTGCAGTGTCCTGAACTCAACGATCATATCAGCTAAAACCTGGGCAATACTTTTCTTAAGGTAGATTCTCAGTCTAATAACTAGATAGTCAGTTCTAACTGATTGCCTTCGGGATCTAAGATGACAGCTTCATAATAACCGTCACCCGTCACACGCGGACCATTCTGGAGGTAAAAACCGTGCTCCTGCATCTTATAAGCGAATGTGTCAACAGCTTCTTTTGACCCCAGAGAAAAAGCGAGGTGGGCGAAACCAAAGCTGTCTTTAACTCCCTCAATGATATCTGGGCGGTAGCACAATTCCAATCTAGTGCCATCTGTAACCGTTAAAAAGTAAGATGAAAACCCTGATTCTGGATTATGGTAGAGTGGACTGCTTATTGCTTGAAAATAGGTACAGTAGAAATTCTTCATCACTTCCAAATCTCTTGTCCAAAGACCGATGTGTTCAATTTTCATAGAAATCTCTCCTTCTTGATTGAATTACTACCATAAAGTCTATCTAAAATATTTTCCTTCAACTAGGTCTTTGATACTAAAAAGCAATACTATCCTATGTTAACAACGAGTATTATAAGACATGGGCGGCTTCTCTGCTAGTGTTATAAACAAGCATTAAAAATCTTATCCAATCTATATCATAAACAGTGGCTAGCTCTTTATAAATGTCAAAAAGAACACTAATCACGCAGGATAAACAATGGTCAATTTCTTGAAAAAGCACCGTATTTTTGCTAGGATAACACTACAACTTACAACTATTAAGGAGATAAATTGATGTCGGATTATAAATTACCAGAAATCTGGGAAAATCCAGCTGCTATTGGCGGCCAATGGGGAGCCATCAACCAACCAACAGCTGGTGCCCGCTTTGAACAGAAACTCCCTCGCGGAGAAAACCCTTTCCAACTCTACTCCCTAGGCACTCCTAATGGGATCAAGGCAACGATTATGCTAGAAGAACTCAAAGAATTAGGGATCAGTCAGGCTGGTTATGACCTTTACAAAATTACAATCGGTGAAGGAGAGCAGTTTGGATCGGACTTTGTTGCCATCAACCCTAATTCAAAAATTCCAGCTCTTTTAGATCTTTCAGGTCAACGGCCTGTACGCGTTTTTGAATCCGCCAATATTCTGCTCTACCTCGCAGAAAAGTTTGATCAACTGATCCCCAAAGACCCAGCCGAGCGGAACGAGGTTCTCAATTGGCTCTTCTGGCAGACAGGCGCAGCACCCTTCCTCGGTGGCGGTTTTGGGCACTTCTTCCACTACGCACCTGAAAAGATAGAGTATGCGATCAATCGCTTCGCCATGGAAGCCAAGCGCCAGCTAGATCTTCTCGATAAGGAATTAGCCAAGAAATCTTATATTGCGGGCGACACCTATACCATCGCCGATATTGCTATTTGGTCTTGGTACGGCCGACTTGCTCAGGACAAAATCTGGGACCGTGCAGGAATCTTCCTCAATGTTAAAGAATACAAAAATCTGCAGGCTTGGACTGCAAAGATTGCTGAACGTCCAGCTGTTAAACGCGGTCTGGAAGCAGAGTATAAAGAGATAAAATAATATTAATATTTCAAAGGGAGCTGGGCATTAATTAACCCAGCTCTTAATCTTTTGTACAATATGGTGGCTTCGTCACCACAAAATAATATAAGCAACGGGGCTATGTATAAAAATTTAAACCTATCACAATTCCTATTTATACTAAAAACTAAAGTTTTTGAGTATTAGTGAGAGTTAGTCACTTAAAGTTATTTCAAACCTTGTCAGACAGCAAATATCCAGCATTATAGGCTATCATGACTAAATCTTTTGCAATACGGAAAAAACTACTTTATTCTGCTTCTCTCATATATCCCTTCTGACTTTACAAGGCAAAAACAATCTGATATTATTTCTATTATAGAACTAAATATCGGCAATGATCGATTCGATTTGCTTTTATTTATTCTTTCATTTATTCTTTTATAGAAGTATTAAAAGGAGAGAAAATGAACCAATCTGAATTAGTTAAGGTATTTGAAAGCCTAGATAGAATATATATGAAATTAGAGAAAAGGCGAAAAGAATCACTCACAGAAGCCGCTTACAACCGTTTAACAGTAACTGAGGTCCATACATTATATGCTATCGGGAAAGACGACCTCAAAACTATGAAAGATATTTCCGAACGCCTAGGAATTGCTCCAAATACAGCTACAGTAGCTGTGGATAGACTTGTAGCAAAAAAATTAGTGACCAAACAGGCCAGCCCTGAAGACCGAAGAGTTCAGCTGGTACAAGTGACCCAAGATGCTATAACGATCATGGATAGCATTGACAGTGAGTTATTTAAAGATATCGGGCAACTGCTTTCCCCACTTACCGATATAGAGGCTTTACTTTTTAAAAGCCTCTTGGAAAAAATTGACGATCACCTATAAACGTTTGTGCTAACCATAGCTAAAATAATCGAAAGGAATAACAAAGATGATTCGGAAACCCAACGATAATGAGATGGCAGCTTGTTTAGAACTACTATACATGTCTGCACCTAAGATGTTCCACTACCTTTTTGCACGAAAAGAAGACAATTTTTATAAAACGACACGACAGTTTTATGCAAAACCTGATAATATGTTCGGCAAAGATTATATGCTTGTCAAAAGCGAAAACAACAAGGTTTGCGGCCTACTTCTTTCCTATCCTGTTAAAGACGAAAAACAACTGGTAAAAAACACCGTTACAGATCTGGGCGTTTGGCTAAGCTCTGTTGGGCTGATAGATATGCTCAAAATAGTGCATTCTTCAAGATTAGAGAAATATTTACAGGTATTTAAAGACGATGAATACTATATCTCAAATATTGCTGTATTTGAAACATTCAGAGGTAGAGGTTTGGGACTAGAGCTGCTGAGAGAGGCAGAGAGACTGGCTGTTAGCCAAGGTTACAGCAAACTATCTTTAGCAGTTGAGTTTTACAATAAAAAAGCCAAAAGCATTTATGAACACTTTGGCTTCAAGCAAGTTGCTAAAGTTGAATTTCCTAAAAACTACCACAAATACGACATTGACGGTTTTTATAAAATGGTAAAACCATTAGAAAATCCTACAAAGGGAGAATGAGGTGTAATTGAGCTACTGTTCATCCTTGAGGCGACTGGAAAGTTTTTGAGGCTAAGTCAACCACGAAACCGTAGAGTTACTGGCCTGCTATCAGCTAAGGAGAACTGGTATAAAACATACTGCTTATAGAGCAAATGACGATGAACTTGCGCCACACTCCAAAAGTTAAGGCTCCTTGTCAACGTATAACGAAAGGCTATATTCTAGAAGCTGGGACAAAAGTTCCTGCTTCATTTAATTTATTTCAGATATAGCAGTTTGACGCAGTGGTTGATTGGAGGTCCTTATCCCTTGCCTTGCAAGTGATAGCGGCCATCCTAATCAACTGTGCGGAGGTGGGACCACAAAATCGAAATCGTCATAAAATGACGATTTACCGATTTTTGTCCCACTCTCTTTTTTGATGGTCAGCATCATGAAGAGACGCTTCTTGAAATTGGGGGAACTTCTATAACCAACACCCTGACGCTTGATAGCTTTGAGATTTATAAGGGCAGACTAATGACAAAAACGGTTTTATAGGGCGCTCGAGGCGGTTGTTCCAACCTGATACTGCCACCATGTTCGTCAATAATGCGCTGAACGATAGCCAGACCCAAACCTGATCCTGCCTTGGACGGTCGCGCCTTATCACCTGTCACGAAAGCTTGAAAGAGCTGGTCTGCCTGCTCAGGATTAATACCGACCCCATCATCTGCCACCACTAGGTCGATGTCGCCCCCATGGCTTTCTAATCCCACAAAAAGGGTCGTAGCCTCAGGGCTGTGCCTGAAAAAATTAGCCAAAAGATTATCCAAAACTCGCTCAAACTGCTCACTATCAATATGACAGAAGATTCCTTCCTCACGTGGTAGGCTTAACTTAAGACGGTAACCCTTGAGTTCAAACTCCTGACGGTGCTGATCTAGATAGTTTTGGAGAAAAAGGCAGATATCCAATCGCTCCAATTGCAGAGCAAAATCTGGGTGATCAATCTTGCTGTAATTGTGAAAGGAGTCAATCAAATGAGTCAATTTCCGTGATTTTTGACTGATGGCTTCCAGATACCTGTCCTGTTGCTCAGGCTTGATTAAGCCGTCTCTCATGGCTTCAGAATAGCCCTTGATGACCGTGATAGGCGTTTTGAGGTCATGGGAGATATTAGCCAGCATCTCCTGCTTCTCAGCCTGAAGTCTCTGACTTTCCTCCTCACTGCGTCGCAAGCTATCGGACACCTGATTGAAATCTTCTATAATCTCGACAAACTCTGATGGTCCTTGATAATCCAGCACCTGAGACTGACTCCTATCCGTCAAGTTATTGATGGCCTGGCGCAACCGATTGAGAGGCATTCTAACCTTGCGGTTGAGCCAGATGGCAAATAGCAAAGCGATGAGGACATAAAAAGATAAAATGGCTAAAACACTTAGTAACCTAGCATTATCAGCAAGGAAGGACGGTCCCAAAGACTCCCCTGAATAGTATAAAACTAGTGTTAAGTTTTCCTGTTTATCTGTCGTAAATGAGTATTTTACAACCATCTTCTTCTGACGGAGGAGAGGGCCTAGATGTTGAAAGGAAGTCCCTTTCGGCAAAAAAGAGGAGGATATCACCTTAAAGTCTTGATCGAGTAGGGTCTGGTGGATCACCTCATCATTCTTTGTATTCTCATTAGCCATATGGACCACGACAGAATCAAAGAGAATTCTTACAACCTTTAAACCACTATATTTGAGCAAATAACGTTTCTGCCCCCCATAATCAGTAAAGGGAGTCATTGACCAATTCACAGCAAGGTCACCACCAAGTGGTTCAATCATTCCTAATTCTGCTTTATTCAGTCCAGTCAAATCTGCCTTGGGACTGGCATAAACCAGTTGTCCAGACTGATCCAAAACTGCAAAACGAGCATCTTTGGGGGCTATTTTTTTGAGAGGAAACTGATGGTATTGACCAGTCTTTAAATAGTGTTCATTTTTTTGAAAATCCTCTTGGGTAGGATAACGAACCACTCGAGTATATCTCAAAACAAGTGCCCCTAGCCCTCCAACAAAAAGCAACATGATGACAACCATTAAGGGGAGTAAGAAATAACTCCATAATAAGGAGCGAATCAAACTTTTTGACCTAGTCTTGCTTTTCAAGTTTGTAACCTGCCCCTCTTACTGTTTTGATATAGGCAGGATTTTTAGGATCTGCCTCAATTTTTTCCCGCAGATTGGAGATATGCACCATCATAGTTTGCTCGTCTGCGGTTAAATAGTCGCCGCCTGTCTGATTGTAGAGTTGCTGTCTAGTGAAGATCTGTCCTGGTGCAGCCATCAGCATGTGAAGCACCCTAAATTCTGTCACGGTCAAGTGAACAGGCTGGTCCTCCTTAAAAACAAGCATTTTTTCTGGATCTAAAGAGAGGTTGCCGACCCTTAGCTGCCCATCACGCGCACCGCTAATACCCTTGCTGCCCAAGTCATAATAACGCCTCAGATTAGACTTGACACGGGCGACAATTTCAAGTGGCTCAAAGGGCTTGGTCATGTAGTCGTCAGCTCCGATATCCAGACCTAGGATCTTGTCGCGATTTTCGTTTTTAGCTGACAGGATAATGACTGGAATATTGCTAGTCTGTCGGATACGCTTGAGCACCTCATAGCCAGTTAGTTTGGGCATCATGATATCTAAAATAGCCAAATCCACCGATTCTCTTGAAAAAAGTGTCCAAGCTTCCTCTCCATCCACAGCTTCTATGACCTGATAATGATTGCTTTCCAAATAAAGCCGAATGATTTCAGAGATTTCCCTATCGTCTTCAGCCAGTAAAATCGTATAACCCATAGGTCCCTCCTATTGCCATTATAGCATGAAACTCGCTTTTGAAACCGATAAACAAACCCTCCTTTTCACGATAGATAACCAGACAGTTTGCAAAATCTAGCGGAACTCCTTCATTTACTAACACAGGCTCCTTTAAACTTCCATTCTATAAGTAATCAGCCTGCCTGTCCTTCCAGTGAAAGTAAAGTTTGGCTAGATCCGAGCGGAGGCTAGAAGCGATCGTCAGTATGACGGGGACTAGGCTGGGGGATTGTTTCCAGAAGAGCAAGGAAACTAACAGGAGTAAGCCTGCCAGACAGGTATCAATTGAGCTGGACATCAAATCATTACATTGTCTCGCCACAGGTCTTTTCCTTCTTATCCGTCCGATACCAGAGCCAAACTCCACAACCAGCTACCAAGAGTAGACCAGCCATGTAATACCAGTTACTGGCTTGTGAGTAATCCGAAGTCAACCCCTCAAATACCAAGAAATGTAAGTTAGATACTGTATGGAAAAGGCAACAGGCTATAATGGAGTGTGTGGCCTTGTAGAGCCCTGCATAAGCAAAAGCAATGAGTATGCATCCTAGGAGTTGTATGATAAAGTTGGACAAGCTTCCCCCTCTGTCTATGACCCAGAGTGGCAGATGCCAGATCCCCCAGATAATACCAAGGATCACGGTTGCCAGCGGAAAAGAAAACTTTTTCTCCAGAGCTGGCTGTAAAAAACCTCGCCAACCTGGTTCTTCATTGCCTCCGCCGACAAGAGTAAGCAGGATGGCCATTAAAGGCAAGGAAGGTAAAGCTTCCATAGCTAATCTTCCAGAAACCGCCAGACTGCTCACTACCGTTAAAAGTCCAGAAAATAACAGAAGATAGAGCCAAGTCCCCTTTTTACCGGAAAAGAGCCATTTAGGGATTGTTTTCAGAGAGATTTTGAGAACTATAGTTGCTCCTATGGCAGGACCAAACGGCCATAGCAGTCGTCCTATCTGGGCAAACGGTGAGTTATCAAATAGAAAGATTACCCCCCACCAGCCCCAAGTCCAGCCAAAGGTCCAGACCAGATAAGGCCAGATGAGTTTCGGTTGCGGTTCGATCATTTTGTTGTCTTTAGTCATTAGAGTTTTTCCTTTCATAGTCTTACATGACCCACCACTGGTAAAGGTCAAAGAAATAGATAAACCAGAGGATCGCAAGTGTTGCCAGAATGGTCAGGCTGTAGTGGAGTTTAGCTTTCCAATCCATCTGCCCTTTAGGTCTGAAAATCAGTCTCCAGATGATGAGGCCGATTAGTGCCAGACCGATCAAGGCAAAGCCGACAGCCAGTAAAGGGATACTATTTCCAGCTGCAGAATCCTGAGAGCTCATTATCATGAACAAAGCTCCGAAAGCCAGCCCTGCTAGAGTAACCAGTCCTACCAGTAAATGCTGCCAAAGTTTGGATTGGGCGGGGGTAACTTTTTTCTTCAGCCTGCGAACTAGCCAAGTTATAGCGCTGATAAGGAGTTGGCCGAGGGCATAGATAACAGCTAGACCTCCCGCTATGGCCGTCCCATACATGAGCCAGACTTGTCCCTGAGTAACCTTCATCAAATCAGCTCCCGATAGGCTGATAACTTCCTGGCCGTCTGGAGCCTGAAACACTTTATAATAACGGTTGTTAAATACTTGGTTAAACAACTCTGATTGGCTATTCTGTAGGTCCATCAACTTGAAAATTGACAGAGGTCCCTCTAAAAACGTCCTTGAGGTCAGATAGGTGCCAGAATAGTTATCCTTAGGTCGTTTGGCCAGAGGAGAATCCTTGTATTTCCCAAAGATCAGCTCTGGCATTTTCTGATTATAGACCTGTTCGCCAACCTGATTGGTCATGACCACAAAACCAACCTTGTTTTTCAGATCCAGTATTAAGTTATTACTATAGCCACCAGTCCCTCCATTATGTTCGGTAACAGCGACTGCGTACTGACCAGCCCAAAAACCGTGTTGATTTTCAGGGATATTCGTCTCGGGGGAGACATCACTGGCGCTGAAGAGTTGTTCCCAAGTAGCTTTTTTCTCAAAAATAAGCCCTTCTTCCTGCTTGAGCAAGGCCTGAGCATAGGTCTTAAGATCGCTCAAGGTACTGATAATTGATCCAGCAGGATAGGGATTAGCTAGAAAGAGTTGGGTGCCAATATTTTTGCCTGTGGGATCATAACTTTGATTGAGGCCCCGCTCTTTCTTGACATAGGCATTGTCGGACAGGTCAAGCTTGATGGCCGTATGCTTCATTCCCAGAGGTTCAAAGATCTCCGCCTTGACATAGTCAGCGAAATCCTGACCAGTGACTTCCTGAACGATATAGCCTGCGAGGGCAGTCCCCCAGTTGGAATAGGCTGTAATCGTGCTTGGTTCATAGACCTGTGGTGGTTGGACCTGACTCAGGTAATCCTCAAGAGAGATAATCTGATCGTAACTTGGCGCTAAAAATTTAATACTTGTCTCTTGAAAGCCAGCCTTATGGTTCATGAGATCCAACATGGTGACAGGCTTATCGAACTTGAGATTTTTTAGAAAGCCCTTGGGCAGGTAGGTCCGAATGTCCTCTTTGAGGTCAATCCGTCCAGCCTCGACCTGTTGCATGACACTGATCCAGGTCACGGTCTTGGAAGAAGAACCCCACTCAAAGACGGAACCTTCATCAGCCTTGAGGCCTTTCTCTTTATCCATATAGCCGAAGTGTCCCTCGTAGAGGGTCTCATCAGCGGTGAAAACCGCTGTTTCCATACCGGCTGTGGTGTCTTTGTGCTGGTCCACAAAGGCCTCAATCTTGCTTCCGATGTTGTCATAAGTATTGCCAGATGGCAGTTTTTCGCCGGCCTGAACGGCTGGGGCTATCAGCAGGCCTAGTGCTAATAAGCCTGCTATGATATATTTTTTAACTATTGCCATGAAAACCTCCTTTTCTAGGCCTTACAGGACCCACCATTGGTAAAGGTCGAAGAAATAGATAAACCAGAGAGTCGCAAGGCTGGCGGTTACGGTTAGACCGTAGTGGAGTTTGGCCTTCCAGTCCAGATGGGCCTTGGGCCTGCGAATCAGCCGCCAGATGATGAGGCCGATTAGTGCCAGACCGATCAAGGCAAAGCCTATAGCTAGAAAGGGAATAAAGTCTATTAGAGCAATACTACCCATTGTTATAAATAAGATGGAGAAGATCAGAGCACTCGCTAAAATCAAGCCTGAAAGAAGGTGTTGCCAAGTTTTAGACGGAACAGGCCTACCCTGTTTTTTAACCTTGCGGACAATCCAAGCCGTCAGACTAATAAGGAAGTGCCCCAGCGCATAAATGGCCGCTAAAGCACCAGCAATAGCCGTACCATAGGCAAGCCAAACCTCCCCTTGCGAAACAGCTATATAATCTACAGTGGCAACATTGATGGCTTGCCTGTCATCTGGTAGTTTGCTTGTCTTGTAAAATTTAAATATCCCTGCACCCAAACTATTTTCAAAATGATCAGATTGACCTTTCGTGATACCCATCAGACGGCTGGTAAATGACATGGGACCCTCCCCTGCGCCCAGCGGTCTATAGTAACCAGAAAATGAATCTCTTGCCATCTTGGCATATGGGGAATCCTTGTAGTTACCAAATACCAGCTCTGGCATTCTAAGATTATAAGTCATCTCCGCCACTTGATTGGTCATTACCACCATGCCGATGTCATTCTTCAAATCCAGCTTTAAGGCAGTGGAATAACCTATCGTATTACCGCCATGCTCGGTGACATCGACGGCATACTCCCCCGTCCAAAAACCATGACGATTCCTAGGGATATCACTATTCCCGTAAACATCACTAGCACTAAAGAGCTCATCCCAAGTCGCCTTTTGCTCAAAGAGAACCCCCGCTTCCTGCTTGAGCAGAGCCTGAGCATAGATCTTGAGATCTTTCAGGGTGCCAATAATGCCACCATCAGGATAGCGGTTGGAAATTTCAAGAGCTTCCCCAACTCCCTTTCCTTCAGCATCATAGCTCTGGTTCTTTGCCCGCTCTTTCTTGACATAGGCATTGTCAGAAAGATCCGGCGCGATAGAGGTATGCTTCATACCAAGAGGCTGGAAAATCTTTTGATGGACGTAGTCAGAGAAAGTCCGACCGCTAACATGCTCCACGATATAGGCGGCCAGAGCCGTGCCCCAGTTAGAATAAGACGTCACTGTTCCTGGCTCTTCAATCTGTGGTGGCTGGACCTGACTCAGATAATCCTTGAGAGGTATAATATGCTCATAGTCCTGTGCATGCGCTTTAATAGCTGTGTCCTGAAACCCTCCCTTATGGTTCATAAGGTCCAGCATGGTGACAGGTTTGTCAAACTTGAGGTTTCTGAGAAAGCCCTTGGGCAGATAGGTCCGAATGTCTTCTTTGAGGTCAATCCTACCAGCCTCGACCTGTTGCATAACGCTGATCCAAGTTACCGTTTTAGTTGTAGAGCCCCACTCAAAGACCGACCCTTCATTCGCCTTGAGGCCTTTCTCTTTGTCCATATAGCCAAAGTGTCCCTCGTAGAGGGTCTCGTCAGCGGTGAAAACCGCTGTTTCCATACCAGCAGTGGTGTCCTTGTGCTGGTCCACAAAGGCTTCAATCTTGCTTCCGATGTTGTCATAAGTATTGCCAGATGGTAGTTTTTCGCTGGCCTGAACGGCTGGGCTTGCCAGAAGTCCCAAAGCCAGCAGGCCTGCGGTGAACATTCTTTTTAGAGATGTCATAACATATCCTTTCTATAAATAGTCAGTCTGCCTGTCTTTCCAGTGAAAGTAAAGTTCGGCTAAGCCCAAGAGGAGGAGGCTGGAGCTGGTCATCAGTATGACGGGGACAAGGCTGGGGGATTGTTTCCAAGAGAGGAGCGCACCTACCAGACAGGTACTTATAAGACTGAGCGTCAGGTCATTATTTTGTCTCATCATAGCTCCTCTCCTTACGGTCAGTTTGGTACCAGAGATAGATACTGTAGGTTGCCATAGTAGCCATTCCAAGCAATCTCATGGTGATGTTTTCTCTCTCAAAGTTGAAGATGACACCAACTCCACCGTTCAAAAATCCATGCAGTAGCATACAGTAAAGAACAGATTTGGTCTTCTTATAAAGGCCTGCAAACCAGAAAGAGTAGAGAACCGTATAAAGCACAAAAATTGGGAAGTCTGCTAGATTAGCTAGCATCAGCGGTATATGCCAGCAAGCCCAAATCAAGCCTGTCAAAATAGTAGCTACAGGAAAAGTAAAGCGCGCTTCCAAAGCCGGTTGTAAAATACCGCGCCAACCAGCTTCTTCCCCAATTCCAGTCGTCAAGAAAGTGATTATTAGAAAATTGGTCAGCAAAGCCAGAGGAGTAACTCCCTCATTCACCCGTCCTGATGTAGCCAGAGCACCTACTAGCATGAGAAGCCCCATCATGATAAGTAGATAAAGCCAGCCCCCTTTTTTCCCCAGTGAAAAGAGCATGCGAAACTTATCTTTAAAAGACCCTTGAACCACTATTAAAGTAGCGATAACCGGGCCCCATCCACCAACAATATAGAGAAGCTGCCAGGTCAAATCACCAGCCTTAAGGGCTTTACTGGCAAGCATAAAAGTTTGTAGCCCCCATGCCAGCCATGTTATACCAAAGGTCCAAGCCAGGTAAGGCCAGATGAATTTTGTTTCTTTAAACACTAGAAATTTCCTCCATCCAAATTTTTCTACTTCTTATTTTATCTCCCTATTCTTCAGTCAGTCTTCAGATTTTCTAAAGATTTCTTTATAATCTGAAGAAAACAAATCTATACGTGCTATAATAAGGGTAATCTTATTTAAAAAGGGGTTCTTATGTCTATATACGCACAAATTCTTGCAAAGATTAAAGACTATAATACGATTATTATCCACCGCCACCAGCGGCCTGATCCGGATGCCCTAGGCAGTCAGTTGGGACTAAAAGAATTGATCAAGCATAATTTTCCACAAAAAAGAGTGCTGGCAGCTGGAACCAATGAACCCAGCCTGTCATGGATGGCTTCAATGGACCGAGTGGATAATACCGCTTATCAAGAAGCACTCGTAATTGTTACCGACACAGCTAACCGACCACGAATTGATGACGAACGCTACGGCAGTGGAGATTTTCTCATCAAGATTGATCATCATCCCAATGAAGATGTTTATGGAGATATTGTATACGTAGATACACAGGCCTCTAGCGCCAGTGAGATTATTACAGATTTTGCCCTGAGCGCCGGCTTTGATTTCTCCGATGAAGCTGCCCGTCTCCTTTATGCTGGTATAGTCGGCGATACTGGCCGCTTTCTCTACAGCGCAACAACACCAAAAACACTACGCTTGGCGGCAAAGCTGAGAGAGTATGATTTTGATTTCGCTAGCCTCTCCCGGCAAATGGATAGCTTCTCCTTTAAAATTGCTAAATTGCAAGGCTATATCTTTGAGCATTTGCAAGTGGATGACAATGGCGCTGCACAAGTGACCCTAACTCGTGACATACTCGATAGCTTTCAGGTAACAGAAGCTGAAAGTTCTGCTATTGTTGGTAGTCCTGGAAAAATTGATAGCGTACAGTCTTGGGCTATTTTTGTAGAACAACCTGAGGGACATTATCGTGTCCGCCTGCGCAGCAAAACAGCTGTTATCAACGAAATTGCCAAACGACATGATGGCGGCGGCCACCCACTTGCTAGCGGAGCTAATTCTTACAGCTTGGAAGAAAACGAGCAAATCTATCAGGAAATTAGAGAGGTTCTTGCACATGCTGCTCACTAACCGTCGCGTTAAACTGATGGGAACCAGCATCGATATCAGCATTTATCACGATAATCCTCAGCCTATTTTGGATGAGGCTGGAGAGCTACTCCATCTCTATGACCATCGTTTTTCAGCTAATGACGAAGGCTCCGAACTCATGGCTATCAATCGTGCAGCTGGCATTTGTGCTGTTCAGGTGCACCCTGAGCTCTACGAACTCATCTCTCTTGGTCAAAGGCATAGCTGCGCACCTGACAGCTACCTCAATATAGCTATTGGTCCTCTTGTTCAGACTTGGCGCATTGGCTTCGCAGATGCTAGGCGTCCCAGCCAGACGGAAATTGATGCTGCTCTAGCCCTCATCAATCCGGAAGATATTATACTAGATAAGGCCAAAGAGACGGTCTATCTGGCTAAAAAGGGCATGAAAATAGATTTAGGAGCCCTAGCTAAAGGCTATATTGCCGATCGTATCGTCGACTTTCTTCGCCAGTGCAGTGTCCCAGCTGGACTTATTAATTTGGGAGGCAATGTCTTAACTTTCGGTCCTGCCTTTCACAATCCCGACCAGCTGTGGCATATCGGTATCCAAAACCCGAAACAGCCTCGGGGACACCATGTAGCTGTTCTAGGAGTTCGTGATCAATCCATCGTCACTTCAGGTATTTATGAGCGGACTCTTACAGCTGCAGGTAAGACTTATCATCATATTTTTGACAGCCAAACAGGTTACCCTCTTGATAGTCAAATAGCTAGCTTAACGATTGTTTCTCCAAAATCAGTCGATGGAGAAATCTGGACTAGCCGCCTTTTTGGCCAGAATCCATCAGACATTCTGACAGGGATTGCCCGAGAACAGGACTTAGACGCTCTGATTATTACTACCGATAATAATCTGATTGCTAGTCCTGAAATCAGTAAAATAAAACTATCTTAAAAACGCTTACATAATAAGTGTTTTTTTGCTACAATAAAAATATCATAGTACTAGGGGGGTCTTATTTATATGAAACTAATTGGAATTGTTGGAACAAATTCAAAACAATCGACTAATCGCCAACTTTTGCAATATATCCAAAGACACTTTGCTGATAAGGCTGATATTGAATTAGTTGAAATCAAGGAATTACCTGTCTTCAATAAACCTGCTAACCGCCAACTGCCAGACCTTGTTACAGAATTAGCTGATAAAATCGAAGCTGCTGATGGTGTGATTATTGGCACACCGGAGTATGATCACTCTATCCCTGCCGCTCTAATGAACGCCTTAGCATGGCTATCTTACGGTATTTATCCTATGCTTAACAAACCGGTTATGATCACCGGCGCTTCATTTGGTACCTTAGGATCCTCGCGCGCCCAGCTGCAGCTCCGCCAGATTCTCAATGCACCTGAATTAAAAGCCTCAGTGCTACCTGATGAATTTCTCCTGTCCCATTCTCTGCAAGCTTTCGATTCTGAAGGAAATTTGAATGATATTGAAACTAGCCAAAAGTTAGATGCTATTTTTGATGATTTTCGACTTTTTGTCACTATGGTTGAAAAGATGTCAAATGCTAAAGAACTGCTGAAAAAGGAAGCTGAAAATTTCGACTGGGAACAACTGTAAGGAGGAAGTATAACTATGAAATTTGTTGGAATCGTTGGGTCAAATGCTGAGCAATCATATAACCGCATGCTGTTAGAATATATTCGTCGTCATTTTAAATTTAAATTTGAGATGGAACTCTTAGAAATTAAAGATGTTCCCATGTTCAATCAAGATGACGATCAGTCAGACTCCTTTGCTATTCAGTATCTCTACAATAAAATCATACGGGCTGACGGCGTTATCATTGCAACACCTGAACACAATCACACGACTACACCTGCCCTCAAAAGCACATTAGAATGGCTGTCTTTCAACCTGCATCCATTTGAAAGTAAACCAGTTATGATTGTTGGTGCTTCCTATCACGATCAAGGAACCTCACGCGCCCAAGTGCACCTGCGGAAAATTTTGGAAGCCCCAGGTGTCAATGCTTACACCTTACCTGGCAACGAATTCTTGCTTGGCAAAGCCAAGGAAGCTTTTGACGACGACGGAAATATTATCAATGAAGGAACGGTTAATTTTCTAGAGACCTGTCTCGATAATTTTATCAAGTATGTGGAGGTTGTTTCCAAATTGAAAAAACCAAGACCCATTGAGCCTGAAGACTTGGACGTTACTGGCAATATCGCAACAACTGTCCAAGGTGTCGATCCAGATGATCCAGAGTGGTTAGACAAGGCTGCTAAGCTCACCAATGCTGTTGATGGGGATACTTATGTGAAACTTGATAAGGGGCTCCTGACAGTCAATCAGCTCAACATGTTTCTGAATTCCATGCCATTCGAACTAACTTATGCTGATGATAATAATCAATTTCTTTATTATAACAATGCTCATCAAGACCCTGAAACCATGCTGGCTAAACGGGTGCCTGAACAAGTCGGAAACCGTATGTCCACGGTTCATGATTCCCTGCCACCAGCTCGTATGAAAAATGTTGAGTGGGTTATTGGTACCCTGCGCAACGGTAATCAGGAATATGTTCGTACTATCGTCCCTGGTTCACCTGCTGGTGTTGTCAATACCCATAATTACCAAGCCATGTATTACCCAGACGGTTCCTATGCCGGTATCAACGAAATTGTTTTTAACTTTCAGCCTTGGCTTGATTGGTATCTCGAAACTACTGGACAGCGCTTGGTTGGGGGAAGCGGAGGAGCTATGCCTGCTAGTGCCCATGGCGGAACTGATGCCACATCTGGTGCTTCATCTTCTGGTGGTCATGATGATACTACCGATGCTACTTCAGGGGCTTCATCCCATTAAAATCTATAAGAATTATGGTAAAAGTCTTGCCAAACGCTTGGAACTTTGTTAAACTAGAATAGTTATTAAACTATGGCTTATGGAAGCTATGGCAGAAAGGAAATTTTAAATAATGAAAAAAGATATCCATCCAGAATACCGTCCAGTCGTATTCCTTGATACAACTACCGGTTACAAGTTCCTCAGCGGTTCTACCAAACCATCGAACGAAACTGTAGAGTTTGAAGGTGAAACATACCCTTTGGTACGTGTTGAAATCTCTTCTGACTCACATCCATTCTACACTGGACGTCAAAAGTTCACTCAAGCAGATGGACGTGTCGATCGTTTCAACAAGAAATACGGCCTCAAATAAGATTGAAAACAGCTCCAATGAGCTGTTTTTCTCTATCTAGAACTAGAAAAAGAAAACTGAGCTGGAAATATTTTCAGCTCAGTTTTTTATGTATAGTTTAGGTGTGAACAACAAGATCTTGTGCAATCTCATGTCCTGTCATGTCTTTAGGATAGTAGGTTGGCCAATTATCCATTTCTTTAAGAATGGCTTCTTGGCTACTAGCTCCCCAAAATAGATGGAAATGACTGCTCTTAGTCTTTGATATATTATGATCGCTAAACTGAATGTATTTAAATTCTCCAGCTTTGCTATCGGTTGCTTCAAAGAGATAGCGGACACCACGGTTCCCCTTTTCATAGGTCAATATTTTGTAGCCTGCATACTTATAGGTATACGTATACTTTTTGCCATTTTTCGTAAAGCTTACCTGATTTTTATCCCCTTTTATAAAGATCGCTGTAACACCTGTCTTATATCCCTTGCTATAATAATCCTTATATTCCTTAGCGGTCATATCCTTATTAAGCTTAGCCTTGTAGTCCCAGACTTGGTCCAAGGTTCCATCTGTGAGATAAGGATAGACAGACTGCCAGTTGCCCGACCAGTCGGACAATTTACGATTGGTCACATCAGCATCCTTGAAATAGCCTTTTTGTACAGTTTTTTCAGGTTCCTTAGCCGGCACCTCCTGTCCCTGACCATCTGTTGTTTTACGGAGATTAGTAAGGTTCCTTCGCATGATTGAAATATAATTTTCGCCCCTATCTAGTTCTTTTTGCGTCAGACTTTCAACAGGGTTTAAAACAAGGGTCTGAACACCAGCTTCTTTGGCCAAAGTATCAGAAACAGCTGATGATGCATTTTCTTCAAAATAGACATACTTGATACCGTAATCTTTTACTTGCTGACTCAGTTCAGCTAAATGCTGGGCTGAAGGATCGCTTTCAGCTGAGAATCCATTGATATGGATCTGGCTAAGCCCATAATCTAAGGCTAGATAATTAAAAGCGGCATGCTGGGTAACAAAACTAGTTTGTCGAGCTGGAGAGAGCGCATTACTATACTCTTTATCCAGTTTTTCTAACTTCTTAATATAAGTGGCAGCATTTTTTTTAAAGGTATTAGCCTTATTTGGAAATTTTTTAGATAAACTGTCGCGGATATTCTCTACTAGTTTAATACTACGGTGAGGAGATAACCAGACATGAGGGTCATACTCATGATGATGACCCGCCTCAGATTCTTCATGATCATGCTCGCCTTCGTCTCCAGCTAGTAAAAGCATATCGCCTGTTACCTTAATAAAGGTTGTCTTATCCTTGCCAATTGACTTTTTAATTTTAGGAACCCAGGTTTCCATATTTTCGTTGTCATAAACCAGAGCATCTGCTTCCTGCATGGCGGCCACATCCTTGGTTGAGGGCTCAAAATCATGTGGCTCCGTTCCAGCCTTTATCAAGAGCTTGACTTCACCTTGATCTCCCACTACTTCCTTGGTAAATTCATACATAGGATAAAAGGTGGCTACAACTTTGATCTTCCCATTGGTTCGTTCTTGGGACTTATTGAACCAAATCCCTCCAATGATGGCACAAATAAGCACAAACAAACTTCCAAAAATGATGGTTTGCTTTTTTTTCATTTTGGTTTCCTTTCCTTAACCAGTTAATTAAATTGTTTACTGGTTAAGTATATCATATTTTCCTGTAAGTGCAAGGCATTTTATTAAAAAATTAAAAATAAACCGATAGTCTTTTTTGACTACCGATGTAGAAAATATTTTTATTTGCTTTCCTTGGTATACTTAGCAAGTAATGGAAAAAGAGCGAATCTATATTGAGCCTTACTTAAGCTTATGCACTAAAGTTCATCCGCGATTTTATTAATTTTTCGCAAACGGTGATTGACGCCACTTTTAGTTAGGGGGATTTCTAAATTATCAGCAATTTGTTGGATAGAATACTCTGGGTGATCGACACGAATTTGGGCAACTTGTTGTAATTCTGCTGGTAGGATATCTAAGCCAGCAGTATCCATAATTTTGATAATATTATTGATGGTCTTCATGCTAGCTGTGACCGTTCGGGTAATATTAGCTGTTTCTGCATTAGTCGTGCGGTTGAGATCATTGCGTGCTTCACGCATGACTTTTACTTCTTCGAAAGTAGCCTTAGCAGCCACTGCACCGATGACAAGTAAGAAATCCATGATATCCTCGGCTTTTTGTAGGTAGGTCACCGAACCGTTTTTATGATCAATCACCTTGGCATCTAGCATAAATTTGCGCATCAATTGAGCCAAATCTTCAGCATGATCCTGATAAACAGAAAAAATTTCCAGCTGATACTTTCCCGACTCCGGATCACGAATAGAGCCGCTAGCTAGGAAAGCACCGCGAAGATAGATTCGCCCTGCCTCATCGTTTTCCAGCACACGCTGCTCAATACCAGTTTCAATCCCAAAAAAAGAATCTGCTAGCTGAAGGTCGGAGAGAATTGTTTCGACATCTTGATCTACAAAAACGGTATAAACTCGGTTTTTCTTTAGATTAGTCTTTTGATGGTAGCGAATATCGGGTTGACTGGCGTAGAGACTTTCCAATAAGGAGTAAATATGACGGGCAATCTTTGCATTCTCTGTTAGAATTGACAGCGTCAGTCCCTTGCCTGTCAGTCCCAAACTTCCTGACATCTTAATGATTGCAGATAACTGACTGCGATCAGTATCTCTTAAGGCTAGCACTTCTTCTTTAACTTGAGTCGTAAAACTCATCGTTTTCTCCTTTTTGTCAAGCGCATCAGTTCCTCCACGACTAACTCACCATGGTGGAAGGCTCCGCCATTTTCTAATCGCAGGAAGTTAGAAGAAATGACCCGCTTAACTAATTTTTGCAAACCAACAAAATCATGTTCTACCTGTACCAAATACTCATCAAATTTATTGGTATCCATATAATCTTTTGGCACCGGCTCAACATTGACAAGAACAGTATCAATAACATCAGCACCTAGATGTCGATTGAGCACAGCTACATGATCCGCATCTGTAAAGCGTTCAGTTTCGCCGTACTGGGTCATGATATTGCAGACATAAGCAACTTCAGCCGGAGTTTCAAGAAGCGCCTCCCTAATCTCAGGGATAACAAGGTTGGGCAAAATTGAGGTAAAAAGCGACCCCGGTCCTAGGACAATCATGTCACTGTCCAAAATGGTTTCAACAACCTTACGGCTGGCCCTGGGTTGCTTAGCATTGTAAGTATTAGTCACAAAAACATGATCTATCATACCATCATAGTCCGCAATGCTGGACTCTCCTACAACTTCATGGCCATCTTGAAAGACAGCATGAAGGGTTAAAGCATCCTCACTGGCTGGGTAGATTTTCCCTGTCGTATGGAAGAATTTACTGAGAATTTGCATAGCATGGTAAGTTGAACCCTGCATTTCAGAAATACCTGCAATGATTAAATTACCCAAAGGGTGACCGGAAAGCGCACCATCATCGTCATTAAAACGATACTGGAAAATTTTCTCATAAAATTTAGGCATGTCACTCATAGCGACTAGGACATTGCGCAGATCTCCCGGTGGTGTTAGTTGCATAGCAGAACGTAATTCACCTGAGGAACCGCCATCATCTGCCACTGTTACAATAGCGGTAATATCAACATTTTCATGTCTAAGACTTTTGAGCAGAACAGGAATCCCGGTCCCACCGCCAATAACGGTTATCTTGGGTTTTCTCATGAGCGATTCACCGTTTCCTTGCGCCTATCCTTATCACGATGACTTTCATTAACTGTCCAACCTTTCTTCAACTCTTCAGCTAGTCGATGGGCAAAAGCCACACTGCGATGTTGACCGCCTGTACAACCGATGGCAATCGTCAAAACAGATTTTCCCTCTTTCTGATAGCCCGGTAAAATCGGATTAATAAGGGCCAACAAGTGACGGTAGAAGTTCTCAGATTCATCATGGCTCATCACATAAGAAACCACTTCCTGATCTAAACCAGTATGATTGCGCAGTTCAGGAATATAATAAGGATTCGGTAAGAAACGAACATCAAAGACTAGATCAGCATCAAGGGGTAAACCATATTTAAAACCAAAACTCATGACCTCAATTCGAAAAGGAGCCGCATCATTCTCTGAGGAGAACTGTTCAGCAATTGTTCTACGTAGCTGACGCGGTGTCAACTCTGTCGTGTCCACGACATTTTGACTCATGCTTTTTAAAGGAGCCAAGAGTTCCCTTTCCAGCTTAATCCCATCCATTACCCGGCCAGCGGCTGCAAGGGGATGACTGCGGCGGGTTTCTTTGTAGCGAGCAACCAGCTCGCCATCTGTAGCGTCCAAAAAAAGAATTTTAAACTGGATATTCTGATTTTTATCCAAGTCATCTAAAATTGAATTAAGTTCCTTAAAAAACAGGCGGCTGCGCATGTCAACAACAAGAGCTACCTTGTCATTTTCTTCACTTTGGCTGACAAGCTCCATAAATTTAGGTACTAAAGCCGGAGGCATATTATCAATCGTAAAGTAGCCCATATCTTCAAACGATTGGATAGCAACGGTCTTTCCTGCACCGCTCATGCCAGTTACTATAACAAGATTAATAGGATTCGTCATCATTTTTACTCCTCTCCAGCTGATCTTTCAGCTCATAGCTGGTTGCTTGTAAATCATCTAGCTGCTGAGTTAGGGAAGCTAGCATCTCCGTCTGCAGTTTTTGCACCTCTAGCAAATCAGATTGGTCCTGCTGGACAAGGTGATCCAGCTTAGTGTGTAAAAGACGGATCCCCTCTTCTGATTTCTTATTAACATTAAAGTCGTTCTTAGCTTGCAGGCGGTCATAGTCAGATGCTCGATTCTGACTCATCATAATCAAAGGAGCCTGAATAGCTGCCAAAGTAGATAAGGCCAGATTTAATAAAATAAAGGGGTAGGCATCAAATTGAATACCCAAGGGCTTGTAAATGTTCAGAGCCATCCAAATCCCCATAAAGAGAATAAAACTGATAATAAAGGTCCAGGAACCGCCAAAACGTGCGACATCGTCAGCTATTCTCTGACCGAATGTAACCTTGCGATCCAATACTTCCTGAACATCTAAGGTTTCATAATTTTTATTTTTAGTCACATCGTAGACTGTCTCACGAATGTAATCATTCTTAACCTGTGCCCGCTCGATAGTCTGGTTGAGAAAGAGGAGCCGATAATGCAGCAAATCTTTATTACTGATAAAAGCTGTATCCTCTAAATGTGGATGGTCATGTTTCAATAAATTTTTTAAGCGGTGGTCAATTTCCGATAAAAAGACCCCTTCGGTAGGGCGATAGGGCTGATGATTTAAAGCGTCAAAGATAAGCTCATCTTCTGGCATATAGAGACCTTCTTTCTATTCCATATTATAGCATAAATAACCAAGCAGCCAAAATAGAGGAGGGCTCTTATAAGCAGTAAGACGCTTAAAATGCCCCCAAATAGCAGTAGTCATACTTATACTATACTACTCTTGTCCAGCCTCTTTTTAAAATGGCAAAAAGCTCTGAACAAAGTTAAAATAAACAGTTAACAAAGGGGCCCAAGTCTGGAAGGACAGATTGAGTTATACTTGTACTTCAAAGCCCTCACTTATAAAGCCCCCGAACTTAACGACGGAAACGAGGTTAAAATATTATTCAAACCAAAAAAGAAAAAGAGATCTCACTTTTTGACATCTCAATCTCTTGTTATCTACGCCTACTTTAAGTAAGCAATTACTTCAATTTCAACCTTGACATCTTTAGGCAGACGGGCAACCTCGACGGCTGAACGCGCAGGGAATTCTTCTTTGAAGGCCGTTGCATAAACTTCGTTAAAAGGCACAAAATCATTCATGTCACTTAGGAAGCAAGTGGTCTTAACTACATGGTCAAAATCAGTACCTGCCTCAGCCAAGATGGCTTTAATATTATTAAGTACCTGCTGGGTCTGTTCCCGAATGGTCGTCCCTAAAACTTCTCCTGTCTCTGGTGACAAGGGTACTTGACCAGAAGCAAACAAGAACTCCCCTGCTTGCTTAGCCTGTACATAGGGGCCGATAGCTGCTGGTGCTTTATCAGTATGGAAAGTTTTCATGGTTGTTTTCTCCTTATATTAAGATACAGAAAGGGTTCGCGGATCAAGCAAAATAGGAGCTTCGACCAAGGCGTTTGTGTCTAGAAAGAAGTTATTTTTTTGCATCATCCGCCAAGAGCACAGAGACATTATCAGTTATTGGATAAGTGCTGTCCTAGCTGATTTACCCCACGAATAGCTTGGGCAAATTGTTCTGAATCAAATGGTGTATTTTTATATTCATTGGTGGTAACTGCCACTTCTACAATTTTCGGAATATCATCCTCAGTTAATCCCAATTCTTTCAAGGTTATCGGCAAGCCCAAGCTCCTGTTAAATCTAGCGACACGTTCTAGCTCTTCTTGCTCTTGATAGTAAGCATGCAGAACCAAAACACCATAGGATACGACTACTCCATGTAGGTATTCTCCTGAACGTTTGATTGCCGTAGTCCCATTATAAAAAGCATGGGCATGGCAAGAATTATAATAGAAATCTGGCTGATTAACTAAGTTGGAGGCATAACCAGTTGAAACAACAATATCTAGTGCAATTTCTTCGATTGCTTTAGAAGGTCGGTTATGCTTGACATCTTCCATACCAGCCTCGCCGTAGCGGTAAAAAGCATCTTTAGAGGACAGAGCCACAGCTTGGCCCAAGCTAGCTGTATGGGGAAGATCTACTAGGCCCCTGTTCTTAGCTTCTGCTACAGCATGCTCGACTTCAGGTGCTTTTGAAATACCATCACCGATACCAGCCCAGAAATATTTTTCAGGCGCATTAGCAATCACTCTGGTATTAATAAAGATATGCAAGGGGGAATCAGGATAGCCATAGCGCAAAAGTGAGTGATCATCCTTATAAACTACGGCAATAGCAGTTCCAGCAGAACAGTTAGAACAAATAGTCGGAAAGGTAAAGGTCGGTTTATCCAACTCTTTTGCTACCATCTTGGCTGTATCGAGTGCCTTACCACCACCGAAACCAAAGATAGCATCAGCCTTTTGGACATCCGGAGTCGCCACTAACTTATCAATATTAGTTTGCGTTGAATCCTTGCCGTAAACAAAACTGCCCTTTACCTCAACCTCAGCTGCTTCCAAAATGGCACGAACCTCTGACTCTGTGGCTCCCAAAGCTCTTTTTCCTCCAATGAGGACCACACTTTTGACACCGTAAGGTTTTAGTACCTCAGGAATCTCCTTATAGCAGTCTTCACCATAGCTGTAATTAGCCATTACATTTGTTGTCATTACGCTTCCTCCTAAAATTAGGTGGTCATCGTCTATTTTTGGGCGGTGACAAATATGAACATAAAGGGAGGCTAGCCTGACTGACCAGACACCACTTTATCGCTGTACCATTTATTATAGCAAAGTTTTCAGAAGATTGAAACGAAAGTCCAAATAAAAAACACGTCTTACGCACGAAAACTTTCTCTTCATCTTTTTGTGCCCTCACATCACTTTTGAAAAGATAATTTTTTAAATCAATCATCTGCTTAGCCCCTCTCTCCAAATAATTGGACTAAATAGTCTTCCAAATGAACAGAGATATACCGTTGTTTGCGACGATAGCTGAGAGCTTTTTTAGGAAATGCCATCACTTTGAGAAATATAAACACATTTTTCGAATAAGATTAAGGTTAAAAACTGCTCTTTTATCCAATGTCTGATGATGATCTTCACGATAAACCACGTCCAATAACCAATGCATGCTTTCGACACACCAATGACCTCGGACACTGGTGGCAAATGCGGTGACATCTGGCTTAAAACTAAAGATAAAATAACGAATCTCTTGATTCTGTTGACCATCCTTATCAATGGTGTTACGAGTCATCCCAATACCACATAATTTATGCCATTTGGGATGGTTTTGACACAACCACTTGATATCAGAAGACACCCAATAGTCTCGAACTTCAATCTGTCCTCTAGCTTTTTCAATGGTCTGATAATACTGTCCCTTTTCTTGTAGTTCTTCCAATACGTTGACATCACTAAAATAAAGGGTAATATCGTCATAAAGCGTCTCTTGATTCCTTTTGACGGCTAGGCAATAATCTCCTTTGCCTTTGATAATCTCATCCACAATCTCTGTCTGTGTTCCCATAGCATCTATGGTCACAATGCCTTTACGGATATCAATGGTGCGCAGTAATGGAGGAATGGCAACAATTTCATTACTTTTCTCCTCAACCGCTACCTGACCTAAACTAAGATGATGACCTCCATCATAAGCCGTCACAATATGAACAGGTTTCTGATTTTTACCGCGATTGTCTCGAATGGTTTTACCGTCCACTGAAATAAGTTTATGAACAGCTCCTGAGCTCGTCAATGATTGTTCAAATTGAACGTTAAGCTCTTGTAAACGATCTGGGTTTACAAGACTAACCACACGCTCTAAGGTATCATGAGACGGACAACCATCACTCAAATCAACATAGTCCGCAAACAATGGTTCATTCATTTCAATAAAATCTTCCATCTCTGTCCATGTTTCAATACCAGCCAATTGGCAGCAAAATACCAAGAAGAGAATCGTCGACAAAGGGTAATGAATTTTCCAAGCTTGACGACTATCCAATTCACCTGCGCAATCATCAACAGAAATAATAAAATCAATCATCGTAGTCACCTCATCTATAGTGTACTACTTTGATTGATTTTGTCATTATGAATCTAGTTTTCTGAAAACAAAATTTTCTTCATGCGTTTGGCGTGTAAATAAAAAACCTAAAAGGAACTGCAAACTGACAATCAGCTTAACATTCCCGTAGTGTCAGTAGCCCCAAAGTCAAATTTATAAATACCATTATTTCTAGAACAGATATAATAAAGTTGAGCCATGTTCAACATTATTAATCTTTCTTATCTGTCATATAGGCAAGGGGTAGGCATACTAGAACGATGAGACCACCAATATTGAACACTTGGTCGAATGCTTGACTCAATTCATCATTTTTAGATTTTACAATATTTTTCAGGGAGTCCGTTAACTCTTTCTTTTGTGCCAATAGTTGGATAGCCGTACTCATCTTCTTTTGCCCCATTGACAGGCTGGACAAGCTTGATTTCAACTGTGGAAGTGGAACAGCACCAGCAATTTTTTCAGAACCAGCAACCATCAGCTCATTAGCATCATAAAGCTTACGATAATCACTACCCTTTTTAGGCTTAGGCAATTTACTTTTATCCTGCGCTGCTTGCTTGATTCTTTTAACCATTGTGTTTTGTTTCTTTGATGTATTAGTACTATTTTTAGATGTTTTAAAAGTATTTCTTATTTCTTCACGTGCGACTTTCTTTACTTTTGTTGATAGAACACGATGATCAATTTGATGATAAGCTTCTTCTTTAATATTAGCTTTTGCTGTATTAATATTTCCGTTTAAAATAGTAACAAGCAAAGCTATACCTAAAGCCTGTCCAATATACCTTGAAGCGTTGACAATACCTGAGCCGATCCCTGTTTTGGTAACTGGCAGGTATTTTACTGAGGAAGTAAGCGCCATCGCCATAAAACCAAGTCCAAGGCCAATAATAATATTACAGCAAACGATAATGCCTTTTGAAGTGTTCTGTTCAACAAATCCCAACATAAATAGACCACCAGCTGTAACTACTATTCCAATACCAATTAACAGCTTAGCACTGAGTTTTTGGTAAACTTTTGTTGCCAAGGGCATACCTACTGCTATAGCTAGAGAAGCTGGAACGATGAGATAAGCTGAGTGCAGTGCTGAGTAGTTGCGGACATTTTGTAAAAAATAATTCACTACAAACGAAGGCACGATAATAGCAAAGCCAAAAACCATATAGACAATACTGGAAGCCGTAAATGTTTTTTCTCGAAATAAGGAGAGTTCTATAATTGGTGATTTGACTTTTCTCTCAGTAAGAATAAGAAGAACTAAGCCTACCAAGCTTAGCATGAAACTTGATACGATTACATGAGAAGTCCAACCGTATTCTCGCCCTTCTAACAGACCAAAAATCAACCCTCCTAATGCGACCGTTAAAAAAATTACTCCTAACCAATCAATACTCTTAGTTATACTTGAGTCATATGATTCCTGTGTTCCAATTAAAATAAACATAAAGGCTAAAACAGCTATCGGAACATTAATGCCAAAAATCCAGTGATAACTGGTCCAATTAATGATGATTCCCCCTATAACAGGGCCTCCAGCTGCCGCAATAGCTCCAAAAGCCCCTATAACAGCAGTAATTCGGCTTGTTTTCTCTTTTCCAAACAGTTCAATCCCCATAGGCAAAACAATGGGAGTAAGAATCGCTCCTCCAAGTCCTTGAAAAAAGCGATAAATAATGAGGGGGAGGAGTGAACTTGCAGTCATACAAGCAAATGAAAAGCCTCCAAATACTATAACACCAATGAGCATGACTAACTTTCGACCGTAAATATCCGCTAATTTAGATGCTGTAATAATAAAAGCTGACATAGCTAAAACATAGATTGTAGCAACCCAGCTAGTATCAGTCAGTCCTGTATGTAAATTGTCCATAATATCAGGAAGGGCAATGTTGACAATCGTAGCATCTAGGGCTCCCATAAACATTGCCAGAATAAGGCCGATAAAACCGATGATTTTTCTTATATTCGACATTTAATATGTCCCCTTTCTTAATAAAGAATAAATGTGATAATAAACTACGCAATAAAATATTAGACAGACGTTTCAAATAGGGACGCCGAAATTTATTGATAATTTATAAAAAAAGAATATAATAGTACGTAAAAAATAGCCATAACAAAATTGAACAAGTTGTTAAATTAAGAAAAAATGAGTAAAATAAGACAGACACAAAGTGTAAAACATCTCAAAAACGCCTTAATTGATTTACTATTAGAGAAAGATTACTTCAAAATTTCGATTGGTGAAATTGCAAAACGAGCAAATGTTAGTCGAGGTACCTTTTATCAACATTTTCTGGACAAAGACGATTTGGCCTACACTATTGGTGAAGAAACATTGGAAAGATTCTGGAATATCCTTTCCAAAGGCAACTTGTCCAAAAGGGAAAAAATAGTGGAAACCTTAGAAGAGATTCAATTGGATTTTAAACACTTTAAAGCTATTTCTCAAGCTTCTCACATGGAATTTTCCAAAAAGGTTCAAGAGCTAATAAGAAACCTCATAAGCAATAACCCTGCTTTAAAAAACAATATAAAAGCTCATACAAAAGTTTCTGATGATATTATTATTCAGGTGTTTTGTTCTTCTTTTGAGACCGTAATCTCATCTTGGATAAAAAATGATTTAAAAGAAAAACCTTCGGACGTTGCTGACACTATTATGAAAATTGAAAGGTTATTTTGGTGACAAAAACATATTAATCTTAGTGATGAAGAAGTCTCCGACGGAGGAGAGCTCTTCATTACTTTTTCTTTGTGTTAAAGCAGAAATATCTCGTTAAGTTGTGGATATTTTAATACTAGACATTTCAATAAAAATTGGCAAAATATCTGTTTTAGCGAGAATCTATTCGAAGTCTATGGGATAAATAACATCGTATATTGAAAAAAAGAAAACAAACTCTATAGTTAGAATTTCACAAACACACATATCTTAGGATAGTATCAATTCACAATCTATAAGAAAAATAGGAGAATGAAACAAGCCTGACCCAGATACTTTCCGCTGTGGCAAAAACGCCAGAAATAATCGATTTCTGGCGTTCAGAAGATTTTGAGACTTGGACTCAAAATCTAGATATGAAATTCCAAAGGAAGTTGCTACTGTCCGTGCTACTTAAGGAAAGTAGCATAACACAATAATTCTTTTGATAAAAATCGACTTTTTCTTCAGTCTGAGACAAACTTTGTCTCTTCTCGTGCTTAGCTATAAGTCGCCCACTACAATTGATGATAAGCCTCAAAAGCCATCTATATTAATCTCAACTAAACTATTATATTTATCTGATAGGAACAAGATTATATAAAAATTTTATATGAAGATAAGCTACTCACAATTTTTTGGGACAAATATATTGGCTCCAACCTAAAATTATTTTCCAACCAATACAAAGAAGTGTTCCAAACTCCTCCAATAATCATCAAATCTATAAAAAGTTCATCTTTATTTGAACCATTATGCCACGATAAATCAGAATGTGGTAATACTTTAAGAAATTTTTTTCTTTCTATATCAAGAGCAAATCCTAATAAATTATGTTTCTTTAATAATTTTAAATTATTTTTATTTTTTTTCCAAATTTCAAAATATATAGTCAATAAACTGGAAAAATCCTTTATTTTTTTTTCATCAATAGTTAATAAATAGGTATCTAATAAATCTTCTATAAAAAATTCAACTATAGAATATTTATCCTTAAAATACCTATAAAATGTACTCCTTGATAAATCAGCCTCACAAACTATCTCAGAAATTGTTATCTCATTAAAATTATTATTTTCAAGTTTCTTAAAAAAGATATTAGCAATAGCTTTTTTCGAGGTATAGATCCTATTTTTCATTTCATTATCCTCCTCCTAATGAAACATAATCACTAATTTGTAACATAATTAAATCACTGCTTGCTATGACAAAGAGTAAATTATATAATCTTACCAGACTTAACATATACTAAATAATAAGGAGATAAAAATGACTCTACTGCTTAATTTTTTTATACTACCAATACTTTTCATCTTACATGATTTTGAAGAGTTGATATTTGTACCATTATGGAAAAAGAGTAAAAAGTTTCAGTCCTCAAATCAATTTATAAAATTCTTTGGATATGCTGATAATGGTTCTGCTTTTTCAATAGGGGTTCTGGAAGAATTCGTTTTATTACTTATTATTTCAATAATTTGTCAAATAACTTATAATACAGAATTATATTTAGGTTTTTGCATCGCTTATATCTACCATTTCTTAATTCATCTTAGAATGTGTGTTCAGTATAAAGGATATGTTCCAGGAATATATACTGCTGTTCTTCAAGTTCCAATTATGATCATTATTATTTCCCATTACTGGACAACAGATATTCATTTTACTCTTTACTTAATACCAACAATGTTTTTCTCATACATTAATCTTTATATCATACATAAAATTCTTCCCCTTATACAACATTGGCTGACAAACTTATTCAAATAATTGATAATGGTAAGATTAAATACAGAATTATAGCCAGTTTGTACCAATCTCAAATAGATAAGCCACCTGCTAGCTCAGATCTCTTTATCACATTCTCCCCTTTGAAATAGATCGATACTACTTCTCTTCCTACTTATTCAAAAATATCAGATCTTTTAAGATTTAATATGCTAATCCCCATGATACTAATAAAAAATTCTAGGTTTTAAGCAAAGATAGAAAGATAGTCTGATCCAGACAAGGCTCCAGACCACTCAATCTTCTTCCTAATAACCTGTCAATACAATATCTAACCAATGACATAAAACTGAGAATAGCCATTTCAATGGTTCTTGTTACAACTTTGAGCCTCCAACAATGATACTGTTGAACCCTTTCTATATTGCACCGCAAAAGAGGGTTCAAAATCAGTAACTTTTCTGTGTTAGAGCCTTTTTTAAGACTCTACTAAGTAGACAATAGAAATCATGATCATGAACAGAAGCTGATATCACAACACAACTTAGTTCACAATAAATCCCTATTTATAGGCTTTAAAAGCTGTAAAACCACGTCTTTTTTAAGATTTATAGGCAACAATCACTTGCTCCTTAAAAAATACAAACCTTGTGGTTGCGAGTGGGAAAATGGACAGATATTGGAAAAAACATCCATAATCACGGTACTATCCTGATGGAATGACTGTTATTCTTTGATTAATGAGTCTTGATAAAGGAATGAGATACCAAGCTTTTCGATAAAACCAATAAACAAGCAGATATTTCCATTATTCAACAAGCTGTTGCAAAGGTTCTTAATTATGCTGCTTTGAACTATTAACATTATCTATCACCAAAATAGTATATTCCAAACGACTTTTCCTGACTTGTAAGAGTAATGACATAATCTAATCTACTAATAGTTCTGGAGTTAACTACTTGTTTTTTGTTATTATCTATAATAATATTTGTATTGCTTGAACACTTAATTAGTATGTCTTTCAGATCTTTCTTAAGTCCTACACCTAAAAACTTTAAATAACTTTCTTTAGCTGTCCATATCCTAAAGGGATCAGATAATCGTTCTTCCTGCTGCCAATTTTCGATTATGATTTTGGGAAACTTTCTTTTAGAGTTCTCCACATCAATACCGACACTACTATCCGAAATAGCAACAACAACAAGATTATCAGAATAGCTAATGCTAATAAATTTATTTAACCCAATAATAATTGGTCTACCACAGTGATTTACACTTAAATTAAATTTTAAAGTAGAATTATTTTGTTTCAGATATTCAAAAATCATATATCGGGCAGAAATACTTTGCAAGACACGATTAGTATTTTTTTGAGATAAAATCCTATAATACTCTTTTGGGGTAACTCCACCTTTTATTAAAAGAAAATACAAATTTCTAATTGACTCTTCCAAGGTTAGATTTTCCAATTTTTTATATAAAATAATAGTACTCATATCGTTATAATTATTGCAACCTCTGTAAATGATTTTCAAAAGTAGCAGCTAAACTATTTAAATTACTATCATCGCTCATGCTTGTATAATGATTTCCTGAGACTTGAATCACACATACATTACCCGATGTATAATTCTGCCATTCCTCAGCATCACACCTTTTAATATTCATATCAGTATATACAATATTAGGCATATTCTCTTTTGCTGAAAAGACAATTATATCAGAATTCACCCTTTCCTTGGATTGATTTAATAAAGCAATATAATTAGATTTCCAAATATCAAAAACCCTTTTTATATAATTTATATCCAAACTTTCTGATAAATCCCCGTTATCTTTCATACTATTTACTATGACTTCAATATTTGAATAGTCTTTAATATAGTTTAAACCATATTTGTTATTAGTAGACATAAAATCTAAGACTAAAGGAAATATATGTAAATAGGACTCTTTTAGAGGCTGTTCCCTTGGATAAGCATCTGGTACTAAGCTATCAATCATATAAATTTTCTCAACACTTAAATCTTCTTTTTCTAAAAGTCTAGCCATCTCAACTGCGACATTTCCTCCAAACGAATAACCTCCTAAAAAATACCGTCCCTCTGGTTGTATTTTTCTTATTTGCTGAATATATATTTTAGAAAGTTCTGTAAGTGTTAGTTCGCTATTAATATCTTTAGGAAAAGCAATAGCATAAATATTTAAATAATCTAATTCAATTCGGCTAAATAGTTCTCTAAAACAGAAGACACTTCCTCCTGCAGGATGCACTAAAAACAGATTTTTTGATCCTTCTTTTCCTTTATTCAAACAGTATATATTCGATAGATCAATGCTAGATTTACCAGAGAGTTGGAAATCATTTAAAATATAATCGGTCAATTTCTTTGGAGTTGCATAGTTAAGAAGAACATCTGTCCCTAATTTAATCTTGAATTTTTTATTGATTCTATCTATTAAACCTACAGCAATCAGGGAATCTCCATTTAACTCAAAGAAATCACTTGTCTCTAGAACTTCTTCACCAAGTTCATCTCCCCAAATATTACAAATTTCAGAAATGACATCTGACTCAACTACATCCTCATTTTTCGGCTTCGTAATACTAATTGTCTTTTTCAGTAAAGATTCATTCGGAGTTAATGAATAATTCTGCTCATTAAATGAGTATGTTGGTAGCGAAACAAAATTTCCTCCTTGTACAATACTTAGATTTCTATCGGTAGTTTCATTATTATATAGCTTTCTAACCAACTCTGGAATGTTAGCTGCTTCAAAATTATACTTATTTTCAAAACTTTTTCGACCTTCATTCAAAGTTCGTGTAATATCAATTAATTTAAGTTCAGAGTGATTTTCTAAAAATACCGCTAACTTATTCCTATAACTATCCAAACTAACTTTGCTTTTAGCAGATATCTGGAGGACATAATTTTCTAATTCTTCTTTTTTGCTATTTTCAGTAGATAAACAACTTTCTAAGATCACATGCACATTTGTACCCCCTATGCCAAATGAAGACACACCCACGTAATTTTTCCTATTTTGGGGAAGCTTAATGTTTTCTTGTGTATCTACAAATAATCTAGAGGATTCTAAATTAGCCTGAGGATTTTCTGAAGTGAAGCCAATACTTTTTGGAATAATATTGTTTTTAAGTATCAATGCTCCTTTAATAAGTCCTATAATTCCTGAAGCTGTATCTAAATGACCAATATTAGATTTTACTGAACCTATCCTATGGGGAGTCTGGAAATTATACGCTTTGGATAGCGCTCTAACCTCAATTGGATCTCCAATTTTTGTTCCTGTTCCATGGGTTTCAATATAATCGATGTGTTCGGGATTAATTCCAGAAGAAATAAGCGCATCTTTGATGGCCGCGTACTCTCCACGAACTGATGGAGCAGTATACCCAACTTTATTATTTCCATCATTGTTAATTCCAATACCAGAAATAACAGCATAAATATTATCATTATCTGATAATGCGCGATCGTAAGGTTTTATAACAACTACACCACATCCATCCCCCTTGATCATACCATCAGCATCTTTATCAAAAGCCCTAAGTTGTCCACTTCTAGAAAAAGTTGTTCCCTCCTTGTAGCTATAGCCACTAGCTAATGGAAAAGTAATGCTAACACCACCCACTAAAGCTAAATCACAGGTGTTCAAATCTATATTGCGACAGGCCTCATTTAGCGCAACAAGTGCTGAAGAACAGCCACTTTGTACAGACATAGATGGTCCTGTTAAATTTAGCTTATAAGATACACGAGTAGCATTAAAATCTGTTTCATTCCCGATATAGGTAGAATAGTCAAATCTAATATCTAATCCTTTATTTCTAAAAATATTAGATATTAAATAAGAGCTCTGTGCAGATGAAGCAAATACTCCGATTCTATCCTTACTATTTACATGCGAAGCATCTTCTAAAGCTTCATAACAACATTTTAAAAATATACGTTGTTGAGGATCTGTCAATCTTGCCTCAGCCGCAGTCATTTTAAAAAGATCTATATCGAGACCATAAACATTATCTATCGTTGAAGTTACTGGAATAAAATGTTCATCTTGAGAATAAGGACTTTCCTCTACTTCTGTACTACTTAATTTTCGAAATGACGACTTTCCCATTAATAAATTATCAAAAAATTGAGCCGGAGTATTAGCATCTGGGAAACGTCCTGCTATTCCAATAATTGCGTATTTTCTCATTATTATAATCCTTTCCTTTCACTCAAGGCACAACACTGAATGAAAAGGTGCTGTGTCCTTTGTTTTGATCTATAATTAAAGTAAGAAGATCTATCACTACTACAAATTACGGGGAGAGAGTAAGTGAGTAGTTCAGATATTTATGGGTGTGATTCATCCCATCAAGCACAACTAACTGTGACTCTAAGCATGGACTTGAATAAGCCGTTCGTGTAAGGGATGAGTAGTCAAGGGAGTAAAGGGATAGTTACTTCTCAAATTTGATGAAGGGAGATCCCTCATGTTAAAAATCGTTTATCTCAATTGTTATGGCATTGATATGCATAAAACCTTTATCGTAGCGGTTATTACCATCACCGACAATTAGAGAATCACTAGCTACCATCGTAAACAACTTTCCTACCTTTACGAATGGACTTCTTCAGCTCCTTGATTGATTGGAATACTACTTCTGCTTTGATGTCTGTATAGAATCCACTAGGAAACACTGGATTCCTGTCTTCAATATCCTCGGAGACTCCTACAACATCTGCTTGGCTCATCCCAAGTATGCTAAAGCGATTCGTGAGAAGAAGACCGACAAAAAAGATGCTCAATGGATTACCGACCTCTTCAAATATGATTTCGTTGTTTCTAGCTTTATCCCACCTCTGAAAATCCGCCAACCTCGTTACTTCTCTCGCTATCGCATAAAGCTGATTAACTTTAGGTTAGCGAAAAAATCGTTACTAAAATTGTCTCACTTGGTCCAACTTCCAAATGACAAGGGTCGTTTTCGATGTCTTGGGAAAGAGTGCTCAAGCTATTATTAAAAGTATCCTTGACAATCCAGAGGAGAAAACAAACATTGAGCAGCTGGTTCACAAGAGAATAAAGAATAAAGTCCACGACTTGGAAATCGATATAGAGGGCGATTTGACACCTGAGCAAGCTGAGTCATCAGAGTCATCAAGGCCCACTACGATGCCTTAGCCATCTGTAAAAAAGACTTAGACCAGATGATTTAGGAACTGGGATAAGACTACCAAAATCAGGTTAAACCGTCTTTGGTTTCAAGGAAGAATTATCTACACTAAGAATCATCTCTGAAATTGGAGCAGATATGATGGCCTCTGAAACTGCTGGAAAACTCTGTTCTTAGGCAGGATTAGTTCCTGCAAACAATGAAAGTGCTAGAAAGAATACTCTACTCGCATTTCTAAATGCGGAAGATGCTTCAAAACATTCCTCGTTCAAATCGCTAACGCTGTCGTCGAGTCAGAGAAGCACCCCAAGTTTAGAAACAAATATCTCAAACTCAAGAGATGCATCGAAAAGCTATTATCGCTATCTATCAAAGACTACTGGGGGCTATTATCAAGTCCTCTTAAAATAAGAAAACTATAATCTTGTTTTTCAAGGGCTTACTGAACTAAGAAATTCAGATAAAATGATGTCTGTTCAAGATGCCATTCATTTTGCACGATAGCACGGATTCAACGTATACTAATTTTCAAAAATCAGGTGGTAAGATCTCTTTTTAGTATGCTCTAAATTAGGATAAACAATCAATTAACTATTATTTTTGTAAACTTGCCTCCAGTATATTTTCAATAAATTTTGATACTTCACTTGGAGTGACATAATCAAATAAATCAATCATTGTTATATCATTCTCTGAAAGTTCAAACTCTTTTAAAATCTTATAATATATTTCTGTAATTAAAACTGATGTTCCTCCAACTTCAAAAAAATTATCGTCTTTATTTACTTTAGTGCCTAATACATTACTCCATATGTATATAACTCTTGATAAGATTGTCGCTTCAATATTATCAAGAGTTTGAATATCTTGTTTTCCTAGTCCTTTGTTTACTTTTATTTTGGGTAGCTTAGAGGCATCTATTTTCCCATTCGTATTAAGAGGAAACTCTTCAACTTCAATAAAAAATGAAGGGATCATATAATCTGGTAATTTTGATTTTACTTCTCTTCTTATAATATCAGCCGTGACTTTCCCATATGAAGTTAATTTATAGTAGGCAATGAGCCTCCTATCCCCAGTGTCAAAATCTTGAGACATGACATAGGACTCTTCGCAATAAAAATAACTATTAATTGCACTTTCAATCTCTCCCAATTCTATTCTGTGGCCACTAATTTGTACCTGTTTATCAATTCTACTAATATATTGGATATCACCATTTGATAGTAATTTAACTAAATCACCTGTTCGGAATGTGTTATTTCTTCGATCAAACACTTCCTTGGTTTTTGCCTCATTTTTATAGTATCCTTTCGATACAGCTGGTCCAGAAATAACTAGTTCTCCTTCAAAGCCTGGTAATACCATTTTGTTGTTTTTATTTTTAACGAAAACTAAGGTATTATTAATTGATTTTCCGATATTATTTCTCTTTTTATTGTTTACATCGTACTGTGAAATTTGATGAGCAGTAGAAATAATAGTTGTTTCTGTTAGACCATAAAGGTTAAATACTTTTGGTTTATTATAACCATACTTATCAAACCACATCGCTAAATCTGAGAATTTAATATCCTCTCCACCAATAAAGATATATTCTAGAGATTCAATAAAACTATCTAGAGAAGTGTCAACTTTTTGTAAAGATAAGAAAGCTGATGGGGTTTGTGTTAAAATATTAATGTTATTCTCAATTAAAAAATTACGAAAACGATCAGGAAACTTTCTTATACTCATAGGGACAATATTTAATATCCCTCCTGAGGTGATAGGTGCAATAATTTCAAAAATAGAGTAATCAAAACCATATGAATGAAATAAAATCCAGTTTTTTTCAAGAGGGCTTTTTAAATTGTTTTTGCAAGTATCCATTAGAGTAAATAGTGAACTATGCTTTACTTCAACTCCTTTTGGTATACCTGTTGAACCTGATGTGAAAATAATATAAGCAACTTCATTAATAGATTTTTCCACTCTATTATCGTAATTCTCTACATCTTTTAAGAAATCTTCGATATTTAGATTTATCCGTTCATTAAAGATAGAACTATTGTAATCAGTTAAAACTAGGACATCATCTAATTGATCTAATATGGCACTTTTTCTCTGATCAGGCATACTTTTATCTAAAGGTATATAAATTTTCCCAGACTTGAATATACCCAAAATAATAGCAATTAAGCGATGATCAGATTCTACTGACACTACTATTTTTTCAAAGTTAAAGTTTTTTAATTTATTTGATATCTGTGTTGATAAAATATCTAAATTATTATATGTAATGGCATTGTCCATATATTTAACGGCAAAGGAATCAGGATGTATAATACACTCGTTATGAAACAAATCTAGTACAGATTTATTAACAGCTGGTAGAGCGACTCCTGTCTTATTGTTTTCTAATTCAATTAACTCATTATGTAGTCGGTCTCCCATTTCGGAAATATTAGTAATTTTTTTTGACAAAGAATCCATATTCAAAAGAACATTTTCAAAATATTTTCCAATATAATATGGACTGTATTGACCACTAGTTTGAATATGTACGATAACATCATCATTACGATTTTCAAACTCCATTGCTAACGGAAACATGGGGCTCGTTTGATCAATAATAATATTTTCGCAATCAATATTATTAAAGTTAAAATTAATTTCATACTTATAGAGAGTAACTGAGTTATTCATAAATTTATAATTTTCTCTCTTTGAAACTAATTCTTTCAGATGGTATTGCAAATCAAAGAATTGAAATCTTAAAAGATTATGTAAATTTGAACTCACATCATCTAATAGTTCATAAAGCGTTTCCGATTCTTCTAAATTAATAATCAATGGGAGATTATTGACAAAACAACCATGAGCATGCCTTTCATAGGAACGCCTATTGGCAAGTGGAATTCCGATTGTTACAATCTGTTGGGAGGTTATACTAGAGAGTAAAATGACGTATGACGTAAGTAGTACTTCAAATTCTGTCTTCTTAGATAATCTCATTAATCTCTCAATAATATCTCTAGAAATGATGATATCAATATTTTTTCTGCTAGTAGAGTTATCTATTTCCAAAGAAGACTGCTCTAATGATTTTATCAGAGATAATTTTGAAGCAAAATAATCTTTAGCTCGTTGCTCTCGCTTTTCATTAACTTTTTTGATAGAAGTAGAACTCTCTTCTTCGAGAGGGATAAACTCATTATTATAACCCTTACTAATTTCATTTATCAATTCATAAGCACTATAGATATCACAAATTAAATGACTTATATTAAGAAAGAGATAATATTCATCTGAAGAATCATATGTATTGATAAAAATAATCGCCTGTTGCAATGGCCAAATATTATTATTAAATGGGGTATTTGCAAATAATTTAACCTGTTTCATAACAGTATTACCAAATTCTCGATTAGTAGAACAGGCCAATTCAATAATTTTAGGTTTAAATTTAGTACTACCATCATATACTAACTTTCCATCTTTCAAGTAGGAGTGGTATACTTTATGATTATTGAAGGCATTCATTATTGAAGAATATAATCTATTAACCTTTACTAGACCAGTGAGTTTCCATAAGTAAGGCAAGTTATAAGAAGCATTATCTGGTTTCATTTGCTGATTTAAAATAATTGACTGCTGTAGACTTGATAATTGTTTACTCATCCTTATCCTTCTTTCAATTTGAATTTATAACCATACTTCCAACTAGTATTTGCTGATCGAGATTGTTTTCTAATCACCGATATGACTTGACGACCTATTAGACTATTAATATTATCAATTTCTGGACATTCTATTACTTCCCCTAAAATATCTATTCCTTCTTCTAACTCAATTATCGATAGGTATCTAGGACTTAATTCTCTGTAGCCGATTATAGCAACCTGTGAGATCGAATTTGCTTCAATATTTTTTATTTTTCCTTTACCTGAAAACTTGTAAGTACTTAGTTCTCTGCAAAAACAACATGGACAAACAAATCGTCTTGGATAAAATAATTTATGGCAATTTAAGCATTCACTTCCTTCCAATCTAGTTAGTCCGCCTTGTTCCCTCCAGTCTTTAAGAGAGGACTCTATAGTAGGATTTGCGAGCTGTTCATTAGAAAACATTTAGACCTCCTCATTCTTTAATACTACAGCAGCAGTTGTAGCATATGCGCCACCTATTACAGTAGATAATCCGTACTTTCTCTTCTTTATTTGGAATCCAGAAGCTCTACCTTGTAGTTGTTTCACAATTTCAATAATTTGATATAAGCTGGCACCTCCACCTGCATGTCCCCGAGCAATATTACCTCCATCTGTATTTATCGCTATTGCACTATCAATCGTTCCTCCTCCGTTACATATATACTCGACCGCTTCACCTTTTGAACAAATACCAGCTGCTTCAATAGAAATAAATCCATTGAGCCCTTGATCATATAATTCCAAAATATTTAAATCTTTTACACTAATTTTAGCTTCTGAATATGCTCTATTTATGGCTATTTCTAAAGGAACCCCATTAAATAGCCCCAGATCACTATTTAGGAAATTATGGGGAAATAATGCTTTACTATACCTGTGTGGTATATAATGTGAAGTATTCGTATATCCTCTGCCAGCCACGATAATTTTTTCTTTATTATCACTACTATTTCTACTCTCATTTTCTGTTGCCGATAATATAATCGCACTTGCTCCCTCCCCAGCATTCATAGCATTACCAAAAAAGGGTTGCGTCTCAAGCTCTTTTAAAGTAGGGATATCTTTTCCAAAGTTTGAGGAAACTTCATTTGCAGCTCCATATTTTCTCATTAATATTGAGAACTTTAATAAAGATTCCCTTAGTTTTTGGGGACTAATTTTATATTTACTTATATACTCTTGTTGAAATAAGAAAGAATCAATATGAGAAAATCCCAAATTATAATCATATAAACTATCTGTTGACATTAACATGTAATTTTCAAAGGGCAGTATATCTGTCATTTTATCAAATCCTGCCACCAAAACATGTTTATAGCGCCCACTCTCAATCATTTCACAGCCTTGTAAAAAAGCCATATGCGCACTCGCACAGTTTCCGATATTAATATAAGCTTCTAAAGGAGCTAAACCCAATGCATCGACCAATGTGGGAACAATTCCTCCGTGTCCAATTTCCCCCTCTCCTGCATAAGAAAAACTGGCACCATCAATTAAATTAGGAGAAATATCAGCGTCATCCAATGCTTTGTAGACCGCGTCTACTAGTAATTCTTTAAATGATTTATCAATATGCGGCAACCCAGGAGCATTTGTACATCCAACTCCACTTACTTGAATTTGTATACTCATTATCAATCTCCTTACTAAATAAATGTACCTAATGATATCTCTGGCTGGCTATATTTAAATTCATATTTCATTGCCTCAGAGTAACTAATCTCTCTATAACTTTTTAATGTATCTATTATCCTATTTTTAAAATTAACTTTCCTATTTACTCTAAAAATAATTGTTGTGGATCCTGAACTATGACCATAACCACACATTAAAATAGTGTCTCCTACTTTTGCATTTTCAAGAGCTAATAGCATAGCAATTATAGGAGAAGCTGATCCTAAATAGCCTATATCTTTTAAAACTTCTTGGTTTATAGAATTATCAAATTTAAAAAAATTAGAAATTTCAGTATATGTCTGCCCTATATTTTCTTGAAAAGCAAAATAATTTATATCATTTGCTTTTAACGAAGCATCATTCAAAGCATTACCTATAGATTCTATACTTCTTTTAATCTCACCTTCTTTGACTACAGAGTGATTTAGATTAGCAAGAACACGTAAGTATCTACTGTCTTCTGTTCTCCCTTGTTCAGGAAAGGAATCATTCGAATTCCCTATTCCAATAATTTCAGCCAGTACTTCCTCTCCTTTACCTAATATAATGCTTGATGCTCCCGAACCAATATAGGGTTCCCTTAATTCACTTGGAAATATATTTTTGCTTAATGTATCAGAGCCAAATACTAAACTATTATTACTTAAACCCGATTTAACTAGAGAATATCCCAAGGCTAAAGAAGCCATCCCAGAATTTTCAGATGCCCTTATATCACATCCAAAATAATCATGTTTACTTAATAAAAATGACATGAGTTGATTAGCATTACTTTTGAAGATATCTGGTGTAGTACAACTGCCAAGTAAAATACTGTCTATTTTTTCAATATTTTCTTTAAAATTAGAAATAGCAATCTGACCAGCTTCCATAGCTAGGGTAAGTGTATCTTCATCAGAAGATACCACTGTACGGCGTTCTATACCAATCTTGTTTTTTATATAATCCACACTATTATTTTTCCAAGTTCCTATCACTTCTTCCACAGGAAGTCTAAAATATGGGATAGATACCCCGTAAGATTTTATTCCAATACGATTGTTCGACATAAACTCCTCCAAAATTAGTTATTCAATTACAGTAACTTATACTACTAATTTTTTGAAAAAAAACTATTACATTTTTAGCTAATGTGTACAAATAAAGAAAAAGTAATTTATTTGTAACATTAATAAAAGAGACTAAGATACCCGAGGTGCTAGTTATATATAAAATATCTTAAACTAGAGACAGGAATAATTTGTTCTAACATTAATTGTAGTCCAGATGCTGCTTTGACGAGTGTGTGTTCAATTCCAAACAGACTACAGAGTTCTGAAGATCAAGTTTCAAGAATTCTTCGTATAGTCAGTAACGGCCGCTTATTATGTCCAGATGCTCCTAGCATGTTTTGACACCAAGGTGTCCATAAGTGATAACCTCCTTATTTCACCACCTTTTGAGAGTGCTACTAAAATAACTAGAATTTATAATATAAGTGTAATAAAAAAACCTCTAAAATTAGAGTTTAGAACTCTAACTTTAGAGGGAGAATAATTGATAGCAGTAAGCATAATAACCTTAAGGTTTAATGCGGTGCAACATACGTGGGAAGGGGATGGCTTCACGAATGTGCTTAGTACCTGCGACGAAAGTTACCATGCGTTCTAAGCCAAGTCCAAACCCACAGTGAGGGACTGACCCGTATTTACGAAGGTCAAGATAGAAGTCGTAATCTTCTGGATTAAGTCCTTCTTCTTCAATCTTGGCCATAAGTTTATCGTAATCTGTTTCACGCTCGGACCCGCCAATGATTTCACCATAACCTTCTGGTGCTAGGAGGTCCGCACAGAGCACGCGCTCTGGATTGTCAGGAACCGGCTTCATGTAGAAAGCTTTGAAACTTGCTGGATAATTGACAACAAAGGTCGGGACTCCAAAGTAATTTGAAATCCATGTTTCATGCGGAGAACCAAAGTCATCACCATGCTCAAGATGGTCGTAATCCACTCCTTCATCATTTTCATGAGCCTGAAGTAAGTCGATAGCATCATCGTAAGACACGCGCTTGAATGGCTCAGTGACATAGCGTTTAAGAGCTTCAACATCACGATCCAAGATTTCAAGCGCTTGTGGTGCGCGTTCCAAGACGCCCTGGATCAAAGCTTTGACATAAGCTTCCTGCAAATCAAGTGATTCATCATGACTCAAGAAGGGATATTCTGCGTCCATCATCCAGAATTCCGTCAAATGGCGACGCGTTTTAGACTTTTCAGCACGGAAAACGGGACCAAAATCATACACACGGCCAAGGGCCATAGCACCCGCTTCAAGATAGAGCTGACCTGACTGACTCAAGAAAGCAGGGGAACCAAAGTAATCCGTCTCAAAAAGTTCAGTAGTATTTTCGGCAGCATTTCCTGAAAGAATAGGGCTGTCAAATTTGATAAAGCCATTCTTATCAAAGAATTCTGTTGAGGCCATCAGGATGGCATTACGAATTTGCATAATCGCCATTTGTTTACGCGAGCGCAGCCAAAGATGGCGGTTATCCATCAAAAAGTCTGTCCCGTGTTCCTTTGGTGTGATTGGATAATCATTTGATTCACCGATAATCTCAACATCGGTGATATCCAGTTCATAGCCAAATTTTGAACGTTCATCTTCTTTAACGATACCGGTCACATAGACAGACGTTTCCTGATTAAGATGACGAATGGTGTTAAATTTTTCCGTTCCTTCTTCTTCACCATATTTTTCGATGAAGTTAGGTTTGAAGGCAACCCCTTGGAAGAAGGCAGAGCCGTCGCGCAATTGAAGGAAGGCAATTTTCCCCTTTCCAGACTTATTGGCAACCCAGCTACCAATGGTAACTTCTTCACCCACATAGTCTTTTACTTGACTGATCGTAACACGTTTTGTTGACATGTAATTCTTTTCCCTTTTCTAATTTATTCGTTTTTCTAGCAAACAGCCTAAATTATATCCGTCAGGATTATTAAAAAGGCTACTTTGCGGTCCGGATAGTAGCACTCACAGATACTAGAACCCCATATTCTAAACTCTCACTTTCAAGCTTACCTGCTGACAGCTACCAATTATTTCTCCATAAATGCCTTGATGCGTTGAACGGCCTCTTTGAGGGTATCCAAATCGGTAGCGTAGCTGAGTCGAACATTCTCAGGAGCTCCAAAGCCAGCTCCAGTCACTAAAGCAACACCCGTCTCCTCCAAGATAGCCGTGGTAAACTCGGTCACATCCGTAAAGCCCTTGAGCTTCATGGCTTCCTTGACATTTGGAAAGAAGTAGAAAGCACCTTGTGGTTTTACCGTCTTGAAGCCTGGGATTTCTTCCAAAAGAGGGTAGATCGTATTTAACCTCTCTTCAAAGGCCTGACGCATGATTTCAACGCTGGTTTGATCGCCAGCGAAAGCTTCAATAGCAGCATACTGGGCTACTGTTGTTAAATTAGAAGTAGTTTGGCCAATAATCTTGCTCATAGCTGCAATAATATCAGCCTGTCCAACCGCAAATCCAACACGCCATCCCGTCATGGCATAAGATTTAGCAACTCCATTAATAACGATGGTTTGCTGACGGATAGTATCTGATAAGGTTGAAATCGGTGTGAATTCTGCACCATTATAGACCAAGCGGCCATAAATATCATCCGATAGAATTAGAATATCATGCGCTACAGCCCAATCACCAATTGTCCGCAATTCTTCTGCGGTGTAAATCATTCCTGTAGGATTGGATGGAGAATTCAGCAGGAAAACCTTGGTTTTATCAGTTCTAGCAGCTTCTAGCTGTTCGACAGTTACCTTAAAGTTGTTTTCTTCCTTCGTTTGTACAAAGACGGGAAGTCCTTGCGCTGCTTCGATTTGATCGGCATAAGACACCCAGTAAGGTGCTGGAATAATGACCTCATCCCCAGGATTGATAACTGCCATAAAGAAAGCATATAGAATATATTTAGCTCCAGTTCCTGCGACAATCTGATTGCGCTCAACGGAATAACCATAAAAACGTTTCATATAGCTGTTGATGGCATCTTTTAACTCCGGAAGACCGGAGGCCAGCGTATAAAAGGAAGCTCGGCCGCTTTTAATTGCCTCAATAGCGGCATTCTGAATGTTTTTTGGTGTAGTGAAATCAGGTTCTCCCAAGGTCAGGCTCAGGATATTTTTTCCTTGCGCCTGCAGTTCTTTAGCCTTAGCGCCAGCTGCTTGGGTCACGCTTTCTTTCATTTCTAATACTCGCTTTGATAAATAGGTCATAGTCCCTCCTTCTTGACCAGATCACCTGTTTCAAAATTTACTAAATAGTAAGCACCGTCGGCTCGAACTTCCCAGATAGGAACCCCTTCTGCCATACCAAAAGTGGTTTTCTGGATCTTACGGGCACCTTCTTTTTTAGCAGTATCTTGGGCTTGCTCAGCCTTAATGCCTTGATCAGCTCTGTAGACATAAACCTGTCCCTGATGCTTCTTATTGATGGTTACCATAATGGTCTCACCATCTTGGTTCTTGCCAAAAACAGTGTAAAAAACTTCCCTGCCATTGTACTGGTTAAAATCTGAAACCGAAGCGAAGTCCGCATATTCTTTAGCCGTTTGAATCGCCTGACTTCTAGCATCTTGATTGGGCTTTAGAGCTGCCTTAAAGAAAAAGAAGATACCGACCGCTACTAAAACCAGCAGTCCTAAAACACCAAACAAATAACGCCAAAAATGCTTAATTTTCAGCCTTTTCATGCCACCATCCCTTTTATACATTGATAGTCCTTATTATATCAAATATTTCTGAAAAATTGCGCCATTTCTGCCAATATTTCCTGAAAATTTTGCTCTTTTAAGGGTAACTGCTGCATCAAAGCATCAGCGATAAGAGAACCGTAGTGCTTCGTTTTAATTCGACTATCTAAAATGAGGACAGCTGAACGCTGAGACTGCCTGCGCTTACTGCGGCCGATAGCCTGCTTGAGCCGCAAGATAGTCACCGGTAGGCTGTAATCATAAAAAGGATGACGGCCGTTTAAGGTCAACTGGCGATTAAGTTTTTTTGTAAAGGGGTCTTGTGGATTATCAAAAGGTAAGCGGGTAATGACCTCAATCAGTTGATCTTGATTGGCAAAATCAACTCCTTCCCAGAAAGAGCCTGTGCCCAGCAAAACGTGACTCTCCCCCTTATCGAAACGGCGCTTAATATTAGCAGCTAAGCCATTCTTATATTGGCAGAGATGGGGAAGATGTTTATTATCAAGAATTTCTGATACATCAAACATGGCTTTTTTAGCATTGAAAAGTACTAATATGGGCTGTCCAAGCTGTTTTAGGTCGGTGATTCTATCAGCCAATAGCTGAGCATAATCTTGGGCAGACAGGCTGGGAATATCGGGCATGGTCGTGTCTAGCCAGATAGCTTGATTGTCCTCCTGCTTATAGGAAATGCGAGCAAAGTCAAACTTTTCATATCCCAGCAAATTAGGTAGAGAAACCCGCCGACTAATATCCAATGTAGCCGATACAAAATAGGTTTTTAGGGTCTGAGGCAAAAGATCCCTGAAGTTCACAAAATCAAGACGAGCACTATTGAGCAGGGTCTGACGGTGCTCTTGCGACCAATCTTGGCTGAGCCAAAAATCCGAAAAATCCGATGCGAAAGCACTTTTGAGTTCTGCTAGCTCAGCTGCTTCGATTTCCGCTAGATCCTGTCTAATTTTTTCAACCTGATGCTTGGCAACAGCTGTACGGTGATTTTGATAAAATTGAATATTTAAATTAGACAGCTCAAACTGCAAACTTTCTAAAAGCCGCTGCTGGACATGAGGATGAGGATGCTCCAGAAGGGTATGCAATTTTTTCATCACAGTATTGAGATTGACCTGCCTACGGGAAAACTGCTCCAAATTCAAGAATAGTTTTTGCGCTTCGTCGATCACTAGAATCTTGTCTTTAACAAAATCCTTGTCATCTTCAACACGAGTTAGAAAATAAGCATGGTTTGTAATAATAACATGTGAGGTCTGAGCCCTCTTATACGAACGCAGCCAAAAATCAACATCCCAAAAAGGAGATTTTTTACTAAGTTTACCGTCGTGCTGAATGCGATCAAAATAGGCTTCAAAACGCTGCTTCTGTTTGATTTCGTCTAAATCCCCAGTATGGGTTTGCGTCAACCAAACCAAAAGCTGCATTTTATAGCGGTTAACTAGCCGATTGGTGTCTGCCTTGGCTAGACTCCGATCAAAATTATCTAGCTTAATGTAATTTTGCGGACTTTTCAAGCTATGAATATTGATGTGAAAGATGTGCGCCAGCTGCCTACCTTCCTGCGACATGATTTGGTCCTGTAAAATTTTTGTCGGTACAGTCACAATCAGTTTTTCCTCAGTGCTTTTAGCTAAGAGGGGCAGCAAATAGCCATAAGTCTTTCCGATACCTGCCTGAGCTTGAATAAATAAAGGACCTTCTTGTTCAAAATGCTGACTAATCTTATCAGCAAAGGCGAGCTGCTCTTTTCTCTCTTCTAAATCCAACAGCGCCAAGTTGGTCGCAAAGTCAGTAGAAAGACGCCTTTCCTTCAGAAAGGGAGATTCTCTGCGTATGACCAAATTTTGAACTTCAACAAAGTCCTTTGATAAATAGGCAGACATTCTTGAGAAAACATCATCAATGGCTAAACGTGTTTCAAAAAGTAAGTGATCAGCGAAATCTAAGATACGCTCAACAGTTAAACGCGGTAAACCAGCAATTTTCTCTTGGGTGGCTAAAAACAACTGTGCCGTTGCATAGGCATCTGCCAGAGCAGTATGAGCATGTTCCAGAGTTAGATTCAAATGATCGGCCAAGTCTATCAACCGATAGCGCTCTAGGGTAGGATAAAAAACTTGAGTCAACTCGACTGTGTCCACCCGAGGAGTTCGTAATTCATAGCCTTCTAAAAAAAGCTGCTCTGCCAACAGGTTGGCATCGAATTTAACATTGTGGGCGACAAAGATACAATCCTGAATTAACTCGTAAATATCCCCTGCCACTTGCGAAAAATCTGGTGCCTGAGACAACTGCTGGTCAGTAATTCCCGTTAACTCTACAATATGCTCATTCAAAGGTTCGTGCGGATTGACATCCGTTTCATAGGTCTGGACAATTTGGCCCTGATCAATAATGACAATACCAACCTGAATAATCTGGGCAGCTGCGGAAGCGCTAGTCGCTTCTAAATCAACAACTGCATATTTTCGTCCCTTATTCGTTTGTGTCATAACCCTTTCATTATAGCACGAATAAACTGGAGACAAAAGTCATAGTTTAAAACAGTGAAAGGTGCTGCCTCTTAGATAAGGAACTATCAGTTAAAAACTAGTGCCCAAATAAAAAAGCCCGGACCGTTTAGATATGACAAACTGGGCTTTCAAAATGCCAATCGAACTGAAAGGTTGATCAGTGACGACAACTTCACTACCTTCTTAATCTGTCCACTGGTCGTAGCTGACTTCCAGCAATATGACTGTGCTCGTACTCTTCTGCGTTTCTCACATCAACCAGAAGAGCACCTTGGGCTAACTTTTCAAAAATATTCAAAGTAATTCCTCACTTCTTACTCTTTTTCCTTATTATATAAAAAAGAGACTGGTAATCCCAGTCTCTTGAACTAATCAATTAGTGGAACTGCATACCGCCATCAACAATAATGGTCTGACCTGTAACATAGTCAGAATCTGGACCTGCGAGAAAGGCTACGGCATTAGCTACATCTTCTGGTTCAGATAGACGCTTGAGAGTAATATCCTTGGCAAAGGTCTGCATACCCCACTCGTCATCTTTACCAGCATTTTTACCAACTTCATGGGCAATATCGTACATCATCGGTGTTTTTACGATGCCTGGTGCATAAGCATTGACTGTAATACCATCATCAGCCAAGTCACGCGCCAAGGTTTGGGTAATCCCACGTACCGCAAATTTTGTTCCGCCATAAATCGTTAGATTAGGGTTACCAACAACACCTGCTTGTGAGGTCGCATTAATAATTTTACCACCGTGACCAAGTGTTTTGAAGACTTTTTGAGCTGCTTGACTGCCCCAGATAACACCTCCAACGTTGATTGCGAAGGTCCGCTCGAATTGCTCTGGTGTGATAGTATCCAGAGGCGTTGTCGGAGCAACACCCGCATTGTTGACAACGACATTCAGATCACCAAAATGCTCAACAACCTTATCAAAGGCTGCTGCCACTTGATCCTGCTTAGATACATCTGCGACAACAGCAAGTGCCGTGTCAGGTGACAATTGCTCAACAGCCGCTTGAGCAGTTTCTTCATTATAGTCAAGGATAGCAATTTTAAATCCATCTTGGTGCAAGCGCTTAGCGATGGCAAAACCAATACCTTGACCAGCTCCGGTAACAATAGCAACTTTAGACATAAAACAACCTCCAAAAATTTTATGGGTTTATTATATCTTTTTCTATCTTTATTGACAAGAAAAGGCTTACAATTTTAAGAATTTTTAACATTTTATTTATGATTTAAAAAATTTTAATCTTTTTTAGATGATGCTGTTTTATGCTATAATAAGAACAGTTATGAGACAGAGGAAAACAATGAAGCGAACGAAACTCAACAATTACTATCTGGAAATGGAAGAACATTACCTGCATGTCCCTTACTATGATGAAGAGCGCCGTATTCGAGTGCTTCTTCCCAAAGATTATGCCAAGGAAGACTGGGCCAGCTACCCTGTACTCTACATGCATGACGGCCAAAATATTTTTTACAGCAAGGAATCCTTCTCCGGTTACTCCTGGAAAATCATCCCCACCATCAAAAATCACAAGGAATTACCCAAGGTCATTGTTGTGGGAATTGACAATGCTGAGGGCAACCGTCTGAACGAATACGCACCATGGATGACAGATGTCGGTACCACGCCTGAAACCGCCAGTGTCGGCGGGGATGGAATGGCTTACGGAGACTGGCTAGTCAATACTGTTAAACCTTTTATCGATAAAACCTATCGTACCAAATCAGACCCTGAGCATACTTTGTTAGCTGGCTCATCCATGGGCGGTATTATTACTGCTTATATGGGAGCAGCCTATCCGAACGTTTTTGGTGGTTTGGGAGTCTTCTCACTGGCTTCTTGGTTCAGCGAACGTGATTTTTTGCGTTACTGCAATAGTCACCCACTGAAAAAGGATACCAAGGTCTATATTCAGGTGGGCACCAAGGAAGGCGATGAGGTTGATGAACAGTTTGCTCCAAATATGAATCAAGCCTATATCGACTGCAGCCTCCACTACTATCAGTCTCTGCTTAAATCAGGAACGCCTATGGAGCAGATTCAATTGCGAGTGATGGCCAATGAAATCCACCACGAGAAATACTGGGCAGACCATTTCCTTGAATTTTTACAGTTTACCTTGAAAGAGTAAATTGAGATATCTAAAAATTGAGACATCATCATTTAGTCCCAATTTTTTATTTATCCATCATAAAAGCAAGCAGATTTTCCCCTTTCGGGTACCAGTTCTGCTTGCTTTTTATGTTTTCTAGTAATGTTGACTTAAATCCGTCCTTCGGCCTCTAGACGAGCCAAGAAATAAGGAATCTGCTGACGCCACCACTCCCAGTCATGGGCGACATCATTGCCCCAGTAATCAAACCAAGCTGGGATTGATTTGGCCGCAAAAGCTTCTTCCAAGCGTCTAGTATCCGCAATATGAGGACCTTCCCAGGCTCCCCGACCGACAGCGACTACAAAAGCATTTTGCCGATAGCGATCCAAGAACCAGCTATCTTCCTGATTCCAAAGGTAATCAATAGGCGAATTGTAGTAAACCGCCGGATCACCATGATATTCACCCGTGAAGAAACGGGCATCATAAACACCTGATTGAGCAATGGCGACATCAAACAGATCCGGATGACGCAGGGCAAAATTGATGGTATGAAAGGCTCCCATAGAACAGCCAGTTGCTATCATGCCCCCTTGCCAGTTGGACTCATAACGGATCAGGGGAACCAACTCATTGACAATATAACGGTCGTAGGCCTCATGAGCCAAGGCCATATCATGACCTGATTTCCCTGGGGCTAACCAAGATTCCTTGTCCAAGGAATCAGGGGTATAAAATTTTACCAAACCACGATTGATAAAATCCTGACAAGCCTCAATCATGCCAAAATCAGCATACTCATTCTGACTGCCACCAGATGATGGAAAAACCACCACAGGCTTACCGGCATGACCATAAACATTAAAATACATCTCGCGGCCGAGCTCCCCCGACCACTGACTTCTTCTTTCAAAGTGCATATACTAAGTTACCAAATACGACCACAGAAGCTCTAGGCAATTAAACTTGGAATATCGTCTAGTTTACAACTACTACTCCCATCTAATTGCCAGCCCCACAGGACGAAATCTTCCTTTCAAATAATAATGACAACAAGTATACAGCGAGGACAGGCCTATTCACTGCTGCTGTCTGTTATGACTTGCGCTTTTTATACTGATTTTTCAACCCACTTAAGATTCTTTGGCTTGGGCATAGGAGACCAAATCGCGCAACTCGTCCATCGTCTCAGTTCTAGCCAGAATGCCGACTTCCCCCATAATCTGGGCGAAGATACCTGGAACTGACTGGGTCAAGATAATCTGTTCACCAAAGTGCTGATGGATATCTTCTAAACTATGAACATAATGGCGATTAGCCTTGCGTGAAATATAGACAACATTATAACGATGCTGAATATCAGCTGTAAACTGATTGTCTCTAACAACCTTGGCATACTGATCAAAGATATCAAAATCATCAGCGTAATTCCACATATCGATTGTCAAACCACCTGGCGGACGGCAGTTAATTTCCAAGGCCATGAGATCCTTGGTTTTTTTAACACGGAAAAACTCAAAGTGGAAAAAACGCTCCTTGACATTGAAGGCTTGAACGCATTTTTTACCAAGCTCAATTAATTCAGGTGAAAATTCTCTGGGAACATAGTAGAACATATCACTATCGTGGTCCAAGGTCTCAAGGACGGCCTCCTTATATTCTAGACCAGAGTAGAAGACGATATTGCCATCGTGATCAGTCAAGCCATCAAAAGTGACGATGTCCCCATCGATAAATTCTTCCATAATGTACTCGACACCAGCTGTCTTATACCCAAAGAACTCTTCTAATTCCTGATCGGACTTGATCTTATAAGTGTCAGAGGCACCGACACCAGAGTTGGGTTTAATAATGACAGGAAAGCCTAATTTTTGGGCGAGCTGACGTGCCTGATCATCAGTATGGAAGACATCGCCCTGAGCTACCCTAATACCAGACTTACGGAAAATTTCTTTCATTTGGCGTTTGGTTTTAATGGCCAGCATATCCTCAGTTTTATAGCCGAAAACATTAAAATCCGTCCGCAGCTTGGCATCTAACTCCAACCAATATTCGTTGTGAGATTCAATGCGGTCAATCCGTCCGTATTTATGGGCAAAATAGGCTACTGCACGGTAAACCTGATCATAGTCTTCCATATTATCCACACGGTAATATTCCGTCAGAGAGGCTTTCAAGCCATCGGACAAGTCATCATAAGGGGTATCCGCAATCCCTAAAGTATTGAATCCATTAGCCTGCAAACGATGGGCAAAGGGTTCAAAATTTGTAGGAAAATGAGGAGAGATCATTACAAAATTCAGTTTTCTATCCATAGCTAATCCTCTTTTTATTTTTACCCCTCTAGTCTATCACATTTCTGGGTATAATTCTATGGAGATGACAAAATTTTCTGATTATTTACTCGCCCTCTCACCCCCAGTAACGAAAACAATCTTAAGTAATTTTATTTACTAGCGTTTGCGGTAACCTCATGCCTTGGGCACAGTGGGAAATAATGAATTTGGGCTTAAAACCAGACGTAAACAGCTACTTATTAGAGTTCTAAGCTTTAGAGTAGTGAGGCTATTTGGAGCTATGACTAATAACTGCCACCCCTCTTTTCCACCTTCAGGCAGCTAACCTTATTTTTATAGCTTGCCTTTTCGTTTAGATTGAGACTTAATCTATCAGGGGTTTTGCCTTTTAATTTCAAAAAGAGGAGCAATTTGTTAAACTAAGGGTATGGAAATTTATAAAGTACTTAATGATGTTGCGCTTGAAAATACCTATATTCTGGAAAATGAACAGGCGGTTCTAGTAATTGACCCCGGTAGTAACAGCCAGGCGATTATCACAAAATTGGCCAGTATCGCTAAACCAGTGAGTGCTATTCTCCTGACCCATGCCCACTACGACCATATTATGAGCGTAGATATCGTACGCGACCACTTTCAGGAGCCACCAGTCTATATTTCTGAAGAGGAGGCCGACTGGCTAGGTAGTCCTATAGACAATCTCTCGGGTCTGCCACGACACAGCGATATGGAAGATGTTACAGCCAAACCAGCTGATCGGTTCTTTCAATTCGACCATTCCTACGATTTAGGTGGTTTTAACTTCTCGGTTGTCCCGACACCCGGCCACTCTCGGGGCAGCGTCTCACTAATCTTCAAGACTGATGAGGTTGTTTTTTCGGGCGACGCCCTTTTCTGCGAAAGCATTGGTCGGACTGATCTTCCGACTGGCAATCGCCGGCAGCTCCTTGACGCCATCCGCAAAGAACTCTTTACGCTGCCTAACCACTACCAAGTTTATCCCGGCCACGGCTTTGATACCACTATCGGCCATGAAAAAACCTTCAATCCATTTTTTAGGGACTAAATTATTAGATAAAACAAAGTGGTTTAAGGTAATCTTACAAAATTGAAGTTTAACCCTGCCAAAAACGAATGAATCCGGTGGCCTATTGGCCTTCCGGCTCATTCGTTTTTTAATTTCTCCTAGTCTCTCTGTCCTTGGTACATTAAGATTTCCTTTCTTGAATATAGTCAATCAAATCCAAGGGCAAATCATAGCGTAAAAAGGGTGTAATCAGATAAATTCCATTAAAATACTCTAAAGCGCGGTCAATTAATTTCTTGCTTTCTGCCATGGCAACCGCTTGGCAGGCTGCCTTATCATCCTTAGGACTGACTACCGTTCGTTAAGGGAGTATGCTGCCTCCCCAATTTCTAGGTGGCGCCCTAAAGTAGGGCTTTTCTCAAGACAGTTCAGCCTATTAAGATGTCAACCTGACTTGACTTTCTTTGCTAGATATTAAAAATTTCAGTTGGGGCATTAAAAAACACCCCCAAACTTTAGCTCTAAGAAGCTGCCATAGTCATGGGGTGTTTCTAAACATTATATAGCTTTCTTATCTTGCCCTGTCATACGCTGAACTGCTTTAACAATTTCAACGATAACAATCATTAACAGACTGCCAGTCACTACAGCCAACCACTGAGTTAAGCTGAGGTGGGAAACGTGGAAAAGTTTATTGAATCCTGGTACAACGATGGTTACCATCAGCAATAAGAAGGCTACTGGGATAGCCCAGTTGAACGTCTTATTCCTAAATGGTCCAACTGTAAAGAGAGATTGGTAGACAGACTTAACGTTAAAGGCATGGACAAGCTGGATTAAGCCAAGAGTAGCAAATGCCATAGTAAGCGCATCTGCATGAATATCATGATTGCTTGTATGCTCTGGGAAAATAAGGGCCCAGGCATAAACACCGAGAACGAGGAGGGTTTGTAGGAAACCCTGATAGAGAATGGCTCCCATCACACCACCATCAAAGAAGTTTGATTGTCGGCCGCGCGGTTTATGGGTCATGACACCAGGCTCAGCAGGCTCAACACCAAGAGCGATAGCTGGTAGAGTATCTGTTACCAAGTTAATCCAGAGAAGATGAACCGGCTGCAATACATCCCAGCCAAAGAGGGTGGCAAAGAAGATCGTAAAGACTTCAGCCATGTTGGCAGAGAGCAGATATTGGATAGACTTCTGAATATTGGAGAAGACCTTACGTCCTTCTTCAACTGCAACGATAATAGTCGCGAAGTTGTCATCGGCCAGTACCATATCTGATGCTCCTTTGGACACTTCTGTACCTGTAATTCCCATACCGATACCGATATCTGCTGTTTTGAGAGAAGGAGCATCATTAACACCGTCACCCGTCATCGCAACGACTTTACCTTCGTTTTGCCAAGCTTTGACAATACGCACTTTATGCTCTGGCGATACACGTGCATAGACAGAATACTGTTTGAAGACTTTTTGGAATTCTTCATCAGACAATTCATCCAACTCAGCGCCAGTAAAGACATGGTCCTCGTGGTCATTTTCATTGATAATTCCGAGTCGTTTGGCAATGGCTTCAGCCGTATCCTGATGATCACCCGTAATCATAATTGGACGGATACCAGCTTCTTTGGCGACTGCTACTGCTTGTGCTGCTTCTGGACGCTCAGGGTCAATCATGCCGACCAAGCCTGAGAAAACAAGGTCAGCCTCTACTATCTCTGTCTCAAGTGTTGGCACTTCAGATACATACTTGTAGGCCATCATAAGAACACGCAGAGCTTGTTTTGCAAGTTCTTTATTAGTTGTTAAGATAGCCTCCTTATCTGCATCGGTAATTGGGCGAACAGTACCGTTTTCTTCAATTTGCGTGACACGCTTGAGCAACTGGTCTGGTGCCCCCTTAACGGCCACAAAATAACGGCCATCCTCCTGCTTATGAATAGTTGACATGAGCTTGCGCTCTGAGTCAAATGGTAATTCTGCGACACGCGGCTCTGCATTTAAGACGTCGCGAACATCAAAATTGTGATCAAAACCAAACTGCACAAGGGCGGTTTCTGTCGGATCGCCAATAAGTTTGCCGGCTGGATCAACCTTGGTATCATTAGCAAAGTTCATAATACGCAAAGTATTGTTGTCTGCTGCAATATCTGCTGCTGAACTTTGAAGCTGGCCGTTAGTGTAAAGCTTTTCAACGGTCATCTGATTCATGGTCAGAGTACCCGTTTTATCTGAGGCAATGATCTCAGTGGAACCCAATGTTTCAACGGCTGGCAGCTTACGCACAATTGAGTTGCGTTTAGCTAGAGTTGTTGTCCCTAGGGACAAAACAATGGTAACGATAGCTGGCAGTCCTTCTGGAATTGCTGCTACTGCTAAGGCTACTGCTGTCATCAAGCTATTGAGCGGCGGTTCTTTTCTAAAGAAGACATCAACGATAAAAGTGATAATAGCAATGACGACAATAAGATAGGTAAGGGCTTTGGACAGCTGTGTGAGACTTTGCTTGAGCGGTGTCTCTGTTTCATCAGCATTTGCCAGCATATCGGCGATTTTCCCAACTTCCGTATACATACCAGTATTTGTGACAACACCCAAACCGCGGCCGTAGGTTACATTAGAGTTCTGATAGGCCATATTGAGACGATCACCAATACCAGCATCCTCTGCAACATCTGCTTCTAGGTCTTTATCAACAGGGACAGATTCCCCTGTCAAGGCCGCCTCCTCAATTTTTAGTGAGGCTGCTTCCAGAAGACGCATATCCGCAGGGACAACGTCACCCGCTTCTAAAAGCACAATATCCCCTGGAACCAGTTCCTTAGAATCAATTTCAACGATATGACCATCACGACGGACACGCGCCAAAGGACTGGACATATCTTTGAGGGCTTCAATAGCGGCTTCCGCTTGACCTTCTTGATAAACACCAAAAGCAGCGTTGAGGATAACAACAGCTAAAATGATCAAGGCGTCAGTCAAGCCGTGCATACCTTCAGTAATAACAGACAGAGCTGCTGCAATCAAGAGGATAATAATCATTAAATCCTTGAACTGATCAAGGAATTTGGCCAAAAGGCCTCGTTTTTCACCTTCGTCAAGTTCATTACGACCATACTCAGACAAGCGCTGCTGCGCCTGACTATTAGACAGTCCCTCTTTGGAACTGTCTAGTTCTTTTAAAACATCATCGCTTGTCTGGACATGGTAGGGGGCTTTTAATTGTTCTTTTGCCAATTTTTTCACTCCTTTTGGTCTCTCTCATAATAATCAATAATATAAAAGAGACCTGTTTTTTAAAACAAGTCTCGCCGTTTAAGTCTGTGCCGGAAATTTCTTTCGTAATGACGACACTGACACGATTCTAACCAACCAACCTGTTCCTTAGAATCGTCTGCTACTCCCTTGATATGTTAATCATTATAGCAAAACTTTAACTACTTCTCAATACCTTGACCCGAAGTCGGATTATAGATACCATCTGTTTCTCTTTTTTCTCCAAATAGATCGGCAACTGAAAACCGCACATATTTGATACAGAGCCTATTTTTGTAGGCGTAGACCAAATGAAGCAGGCCATCCCTAGTTTGGTAAAGCGTCGGATATTCATACTGAGCATTATTGGTCTTGTTTTCTTCCCCAATAAACCCTTCGGCTGCTTCAAAGACACGGCCGATAGGCCAAGTTTTACCAAGGTCTTCTGACACAGAGACAGCTACTGGATTGCGAAGACCCGGCCAAGCAACCTTACCGAATTCCGGATGACGGGTAGCATTAACATTGTAAGCCAGAGCAATCTCACCCGACTGGAGCTTAATAGCGCTGATACTGGCATTATTGTTAGGCAGAACAGTCCTTTGTGGTACACTCCATGTATCACCAAAATCGTAAGACTCACTGATATAAATATTATCTGCAAAACGGCTGCGCATGAAAGCCACTAAATGTCCTGCCTCAACCTCAATCAGATTAGCATGCACCCGGCCATTGCTTTCAGGCATGCGGACACGCTTCCATGTTTGACCAGCATCATCAGACACTCGAAATTCTGTAGGGTCATTGGTCAAGCCTTCAGCTGAATCTTCACACAGCCAGGTTGCAAAAATCCAACGGCCATTGCTCAAAATCTGAATGGCTTGACGCGAGAAGGTTCCTTCTTCTGGGAAAAGAACCTCTGGCTCTTCCCATGTCTGACCTTCGTCGCTTGATTTTTGAACCATGATCACAGAGGTAAACTGCATGTTATCTTTACCTTCCTGGCGGCTGAGCTGAGACGTGTAGATTAGCCAAATTTGACCATCTGGAGCACGGAAAAAGGCAGGGTTTTGCTCACTTCGGTCTTTACCCTTGGAAACAATTGTAGCTTCAGACCAAATCTGGCTGTTGGGATTAAGTTTTGAAACAGCAATGGAAATGTCACCGCTGCCTTCAAATGAACCTGCAAACCAAGCACATAATAGTCCACCGTCTTGGGTTTCAATCAGAGCTGGCGCATGGGCCGTTGCCTTACCTCCTCTTGGAATTAAACCAAAGTCAACATTTAGAAATTCATCTCGATAAACTACACCGTTGGGTTCAGAAACTCGTACACTTGGTAATGTTAGCTCCATACCGTTGCCTCCAATCTTAATTCGTATCTATTTCTAGCTTAATGACAGCTTTTGTGAATGTTAACGGCTCCTCCATATGAAAAACAGCCTTATGCCCATCCCATGGGAAGCAAACATAAGCCATACCTGAACTTATTTTCATGTAGTGCTGCGTCTCACCACTATATTTAGCAACATCTTTTTCATCATTATAGGGAATGGCAACAGACAAATTTGATAAGTCTTCTAGAGCCGCATATTCAGCACCAGCTAATATAATTTGAACATCAATGTATTTTTTATGAGATTCAAACTGTGCCTGCACTAAGGGCTTTGTACTCCCCTTTTGAAAGAAAACAACCCCACCATCAAAGGGATAACGAACACCAGTTTCCCAGCTATCTTTATAGGTCTCCATCGCTTCTAGAGCTGGGGTTAGGTGAGGCAAAACAGCAGCATATTTTTCCAAACGCTCCATACGATCGATAATCATGACAGTCTCCTTTTTCTATGAATTTTCTGCTAGACGGATAGCGTAATCAATTGCATTTTCTAGGCTGATCTCACTGGCACTCCAACTACCTGCTTGGTCAAAAGCCGTTCCATGATCTACAGAAGCGCGAATAATAGGCAAACCAAGCGTGATATTTACCCCTTGAACAGCCTGCCAGTTGCCTTTTTCTTGGTCGTAGACAAAACCAAGAAGTTTCAAAGGAATATGTCCTTGGTCATGATACATGGCAACAACAATATCGTACATACCGCCATTAGCTTTGGAGAAAAGAGTATCGGCAGGTAGACTGCCTTCTACATTAATCCCTTCAGCTTTAGCTGCTTCGACAGCCGGATTAATCTGCTCTATTTCTTCACGACCAAAAAGTCCATTTTCTCCACAGTGAGGATTCAGTCCAGCTACTGCTACTCTAGGATTTTGTAGGCCGAGATTTCTACATGCCTGATCGGCAATTCGGATAACATCTAAGACACGTTCTTTGGTTGCACGGTCACAAGCTTCGCGCAGCGACACATGTGTTGATACATGAACGACACGAAGGTTGCCATCTGCTAGCATCATGGTATACTTGTCCGTTCCTGTTAAATCGGCGTAGATTTCGGTATGACCAGCATAGTGATGTCCAGCTGCATTCATCGCTTCCTTATTGAGCGGATTGGTAACAGTTGCATCGATTTCCTTAGCCAAGGCTAACTCAATGACCTTTTTTACATATTGAAAAGCAGCATCTCCTCCAGCAGTTGAAACTTCCCCAACCTTAAATGTAGTTATATCAATAAGGCCTAAATCAATCATATCAAGGGTACCATACTCATATCGGCCATCTGCTGGATGCTTAATACTATTGATTGTCAAAGTCACTTCTGGATGTTTTTCTAGGTAATAGTCAACAAGCGAGCGATCCCCGATAAGCAAGGGATGACAGCGCTCATATAGTTCAGGTTTGTTAAAAGCCTTAATAGAGATCTCAGGACCAATGCCTGCAGGATCTCCCATCGTAATACCAATGATTTTTTTCATCATATTTCTCCTATACATAAACTACTAAGTAAGTGCTCCAAGGAATTTAAAAAACAGAATGACGATTCACTAAGGAAGCTATGGAGGGCTAAAAGAAATTTAGGGAATCTGACCAAGGATTAAGCACCAAATTTCAGTAGCTTCTTCCTGACTGCTGAACCCCATAGGAGCGCAGGCGTGTTTAGTTATTAAGGGACACAGCCCATAAAAAGCGACAGCAACCATGATGTTCACTGTCTAGATAAGCCGCGTGAAATAAATTCAATTTCTTAGAATGTTCAGTTACCTCATCCCTTTTTCTTGATTATCAGCAAGGACCTGACGAAGGGCTAAAAGACCTGACTCCGACAGCTGATTGAAGGGGGCACGGCACTTCCCGACAGGGTAGCCTAGTTCTGCAACCGCGTATTTAACGATAGTATTGGGGTTGCCAAATTTAAAACAATTGCGGAAAGAACGGATAGAATCTTGATAGCGCCGAGCCTCTTCAAGATGACCTGCAACAAACTGCTCATAAATCTGTGCCATGGTATAAGGATAAACGTTTGAACAGCCAGCAATTCCTCCTCTACCTCCAGCCATCAGTGTCCAAAGAATAAGAGAAAGGCACCTGCTAAACTAGGAATAATATAGGCAGCTTCGCCCAAATAATTTAACATCATCATGCCGACAACACTAATAATGAAGGCAATAATAGTGGCTCGCTCTTTCCACGTTGGCAGCTCTGTTTGCTGCTGCTCCTGACTCTCAACGGCATTTTTAGCAGTATCTGTTACAGAATGATCTGGTAGGAAACGATAACCAAACACAGACCATATTAAAAAGCCAATAGAGAGAAAGAAATTGGCAAGTGCGAATCGTCCCATTGATAAAGTTTCATTGTACCCCGCAGCTTGTAGAACACTTACTGTAACACCATATGTCAAGGCCACGTTAAATGGAAGCAAGGGATGATTTGTAGCAAATCCCAAAGGCATCATTAATTTAGAAGTTGGTAATTTCTTATTATAAGGAATTGTTGAAACTAGCGAAAGAATCAAAACATAATAACCAGTTGCTCCTGTTCCCATTAAACTAGCTCCTAGCATGACAACTATAAGTAGCAGGATATAGCTCTTGTAGCCACCCTTACTAACTAAGCTAAGAATTGTCGTTTGGACACGTCCGATTAAATTGGTTTTCATTAAACCGGCCATCACAACCATGAAACCAGCAATCATGATGACAGTTGAGTTAATAAAACCAGCAAAAGCCTCCTGAACCGTAGATAAACCTGTTAAAACTAAAAGTAAACAGGCAAAAACTGGAGGAGCTCCAAAAGCGAATTTGTCAGACATGATCATGATGATCATCAAGGCTAAAATGCCCAGAGCAAGAATCATTTGTATTGTCATTTTTACACCTCCGATAACACGTTTTGTGTAAGCGTTTTACAAATTCTATGGTAATACCTTTTTGAATTTTCGTTAAGCAGAGAAAAAGTTTAAATGTTTTCTTTTGAAACAAGTTTAAATTATCTCATCTGGCACAACCTAATGCTTGTTCCAAATTTTAACAAATTTAGGGCTAGACCGTATCTCACCAAAAGGGACTTATAAAAAATTAATGACTTAGCAAATAATTGAATACTGCTCTTGAATTTTAGCAATTAAAGTAACTAAAAAGGCCAAGATTATTCCTTAGCCTTTTATCTGTTTTGTATAGAGTTTGCAGGTAACTTGGTTCTAATTATTCCAAGCATCCTGTGTATCTACCTGTCCGACACCCTTGATACCAGTGGAAACAAGACTATCATAAACTTCTTTAACATTAGACATAACAAGCTGATACTGCCCGTTCGTATAAAGGGCCATAGCAACCCCATCTAGTTGCTTAAGCATGTCGGCATTAGCTTTATTAACTCTTTTTAAACGTAACCGTAAACGTGTTGTACAGTATCGTACATCTTTAATATTGTCTTTACCACCAACATTTTTTATAATATCGTCTGCTAGCTGGCTGTTATTCAAAATTATCAACTCCTTACTATTTTTACTCTATTGTATCACCATTACTGAAATTTGAAAGCTCTTAATCCTTAAAATATTATTTCAGTGCAATAGTAATATCCTATTGCCGCCAAAAAATTTTCAAGTGGTAGCTTGCAAGGATACCCTTAGTCTCTGGGGCAGAGGACTTTAGTAGGTAATTAATCTGAATAGTTTGCTGTTCTCTATCAACTGTGAACTTACCAGTCTCTATTTGAAAATACTGCATTCCAACAGGGGTAGGAAAAACGGCGGTTGAGGGTAGAGAAGGTGTAAAACGCATAACTGTTTTTGGAGCTGAAAAACGGGTCATGGTTAATTCATCATCATTAAATTTGATAACAACTTTTTCACCGTCACTATTGTGATAAATCAGGTAATCATAATTCCCTTTTTGTTTCCACTCACAGTTGTGGCTCTCGTTGATAATTTCTGTCTCTCCCTCCATGCTGATGGTGTTATGAATGTAGATTTGCATAGTTTTTTCTCCTGTCTTTTTGCTCTAATATTCTATCAATTTCAGCCTAATTTCGCAATTTTTGCTATACTAAAACTTATGAAGGAAAAAATTTTTCGTGATCCTGTTCACAATTATATATCTGTTACAGATCCTCTTGTTTATGATCTTATTAATACTAGTGAATTTCAACGTCTGCGCCGTATTAAGCAGCTAGCTACAACTAGTTATACCTTTCACGGTGCTGAGCACAGCCGTTTCTCACATTGCTTGGGCGTTTATCATATCGCAAACCGCCTTGTGAGTTATTTTGAGCAGCGCTATCCTGAGGACTGGAACAAAGAAGACAGTCAGTTGACCATGGTTGCAGCCCTCCTCCATGATTTGGGGCACGGTGCCTATTCTCATACTTTTGAGCGCCTCTTTGGTACAGACCACGAGGCTATCACCCAAAATATTATCACCAATCCTGCTACTCAGGTCAATGCTGCCTTGCGCCGAATATCTCCCGATTTTCCTGATAAGGTTGCTAGCGTAATCAACCATACCTATCCTAATAAACAGGTGGAACAGCTCATTTCCAGCCAACTTGATTGCGATCGTATGGATTACCTGCTGCGCGATGCTTATTATACCGGAGCGAGCTATGGTCAATTCGACCTCACCCGCATTCTCAGCGTTATCCGTCCCTTTGGTAACGGGATTGCCTTCACAATCAACGGGACACATGCCATTGAGGACTATTTAGTTAGCCGTTACCAAATGTATATGCAGGTCTACTTTCACCCTGCCAGTCGGGCAATGGAGGTCTTACTTCAAAATCTGCTGAAACGCGCTAAGGAACTCTATCCTCAACAGCGCTCCTACTTCATTCAGACCTCTCCTTGCTTGATTCCTTTTTTTGAAAACAATTACAATTTGCAGGATTATTTGCACTTAGATGACGGTGTGATGAATACCTACTTTCAAGCCTGGATGCAGGCAGACGATGCTATTCTAGCTGACTTGGCCAATCGTTTTATCAACCGCAAGCTCTTTAAATCCTTGATTTTAACTAAAGATAGCCAAACAGACTTGCGAGATTTAAAAAAATTAGTGGCCGCTATAGGCTATGATCCAGAGTATTATACGGCAGAGCACAAAAATTTTGATCTTCCTTACGACATTTATCGACCTGAGAAAGAAAGCCCTCGAACACAGATTGAACTGCTGCAAAAGGATGACAACCTCAAGGAACTCAGCCAAGAATCAGCCCTTGTCAAGTCATTGACAGGGACTATCCACGGTGATTACCGCTTCTATTTTCCTGCTGAAATGCTGGAGACAGATGATCTCTTTCAAGACGAAAAAAAACAATTTCTCAGCTATTCCAAAAATGATTATCTGCTGTAGAGCACTCAACCGAAGTATCCCTATAATGATGTTAGACCACTAGAAAATTCGTGCTAAGTGCTTACCTATAGAGTTCTGTTATCTATTTTCAGAGCTTTTAGCGTCTCATGCTATTACTGCCTGTCATGACAAATGGCAGGATTTTTAGTAATATAGTAGAGGTGTTTTGCTTTTTTAGAAAGGCTGTTATTTTATGCTCAAAGAGAATTACCGAGATCCTGTTAATTTTCAGAGAGTATTAGCTATACTTTTATAATTGATAATTAAGGAGATGCTATGGCAATTAAACTCGTGGCTGTTGATATTGATGGCACCTTGGTTAACAGCGAACGTCAGATTACTGCTGATGTCTTTGATGCTATCCAAGAGGCCAAGGCTGCTGGGGTCAAAGTGGTTATTACAACTGGCCGTCCTATCATTGGTGTCCAAAGTCTTTTAAACGAACTCCATTTAAATGAACCTGACAACTATGTCATTACCTTCAATGGCGGACTGGTTCAAGATACAGCAACCGGTCAGGATTTGCTTTCAGATAGTTTAGCCTATGAGGACTATCTGGATATTGAGGTCTTAGCGAATAAATTGGGGATCCACTCGCATGCTATCACTAAAGATGGTATCTATACCAGCAATCGTGATATTGGAAAATATACTGTCCATGAATCTACCCTAGTCAGCATGCCTATTTTCTACCGTACACCTGAAGAAGTCACTGATAAAGACTTCGTTAAAGCTATGTATATTGATGAACCTGAACTATTGGATGCTGCTATCGCCAAGATTCCTGAAGATTTTTATCAGCGTTTCACAATCGTGAAGTCCCGACCTTTCTATCTGGAAATTCTCAATAAGACTGCCAGCAAGGGGGAAGCTGTTAAACACCTAGCGCAGCATCTGGGGTATAGTCTAGATGAGACCATGGCCATCGGTGATGAGGAAAATGACCGAGCTATGCTGGAAGTTGTCGGGCACCCCGTTGTGATGGCCAACGGCAATCCTGAATTGAAAAAAATTGCCAAACATATTACCAAATCAAATGATGAATCCGGCGTTGCTTACGCCCTTAGAAAGTGGGTCTTAAATTAATGTTTACCTATAAAGTTGGTATCTCAGCACAAGAACACGATGATTTTGCTAAAGCAAGCAATCAGACCAACCTACTCCAAAGCAGTGCTTGGGCACAGGTCAAGGATAATTGGAGCAATGAGCGCATTGGTTTTTACAAAGATGAGGTCCAAATTGCATCTGCTTCTATCCTGATTAAGCGCCTGCCTCTAGGTTTTACCATGCTCTATATTCCGCGCGGACCAATCATGGATTATACGGATCAAGACCTTGTTAATTTTGTTATCCAATCTTTGAAAAAGTATGGGAAATCAAAACGTGCCCTTTTTATTAAGTTTGATCCAGCCTTGCTGTTAAAAGCATATAAGATCGGGGAAGAGATTGAAGAAAACCCTGATACTCTGGCTATCTTAGATAAACTTCAAAAAGCTGGGGCACAGTGGACTGGACGAACAAGTGAAATCGCAGAGAGCATTCAGCCTCGTTTTCAAGCCAACGTTTACACTCAAGAAGATATGGCAGCAACCTTCCCCAAACATACTAAACGGTTAATGAAAGATGCCAATAATCGTGGGGTTGTAACAAGTCGCGGCAGTATTGATGATGTTCAAGCATTTGCTGATGTTGTTGCACTGACAGAAAATCGCAAGGGAGTTGCCCTCCGGAACTATGATTATTTTAAAAAGATGATGTCCATCTATGGTGATGATGCCTATCTGCACTTGGCTAAGGTTAATCTGTCCAAGCGTTTAGCTGAGTACAAAGAGCAGCTGGAGCAGATTGAAAAAGATTTATCAGAAACGGCTGACCATCAAAAGAAGCGACTGACCAAATTGACTCAGCAACAAAACTCAGTAAAAAAATATATTGCGGAATTTGAAGACTTTGTCAATAAATACGATGATGACCTTATTATCGCTGGAATTTTATCTGTTCGTTTCGGTAATGTTATGGAAATGCTCTACGCCGGGATGAACGACGAATTCAAGAAATTTTATCCACAGTATTCCCTTTATCCTAAAGTTTTTGAAGATGCCTATACTGATGGTATCACCTGGGCCAATATGGGCGGTGTCGAAGGAACATTGGATGACGGTTTGACTAAATTCAAATCTAATTTTAATCCAACCATCGAAGAATTTATCGGTGAGTTTAATATCCCTGTCAGCCTTCTCTATAAACCAGCCATGTTTGCTTACAATAAACGGAAACAAGCAAGGAGCAACCACTAATGACGTTTGAAATTTTGAGTCAAGAAGTTTTTGAACAATTCAGCCAAGAAGTTTCCTACAAATCCTTCATGCAATCCGTTGAAATGGCAGACCTCTTTCGCAGACGCGGTTATAGTATCAGCTATGTAGGGCTTAAAGCTGATGGGAAGCTGCAAGTGGCTGCCCTGCTTTTCACTATCCCTATGACTGGTGGCCTCCACATGGAAATTAATTCCGGCCCCTTTTCAACAGATACTAGGTATCTCAGTGATTTTTATCAAGCTTTGCAGGACTATGCTAAGAACCAGGGGGTTCTAGAGCTTATTGTGAAACCCTATGATACCTACCAAACTTTTGACAGTGATGGTAAGCCCAGTGATCAAGAGCGCCCTGAGCTGATTAAAACTTTAACCGATTTAGGCTTTCAGCACGATGGCCTTCAGACTGGCTATCCGGGCGGTGAACCTGACTGGCATTATGTCAAGGATATGACTGCTCTTACTGCAGATAATCTGCTAAAATCCTTCAGCAAGAAGGGACGTCCGCTAGTTAAAAAGTCTAAGACTTTTGGGACCAAATTGCGTAAGCTCCAGCGCGAGGAATTATCAATCTTCAAAGAGATTACGTCCACAACATCAGATCGTCGTGATTATACCGACAAACCCCTAGACTACTATCAGGATTTCTATGATAGCTGGGGGGACAAGGCTGAATTTATGGTGGCTAGTATCAACTTCCAAGACTACCTAGGACACTTGCAGGACGATCAGGATAAACTGGGACAAAAGATTTCTAAATTGCAAGCTGACTTAGAAAAAAATCCAAACTCAGAAAAAAAACAAAATCAGCTTCGGGAATTCTCCAGTCAGTATGAAACCTTTGAGGTTCGTAAAAGCGAAGCTAGACAGCTGATTGAACAATATGGCCAAGATGACGTCATCTTGGCAGGCAGCCTTTTTGTCTATACGAAACAAGAAGCTATCTATCTTTTTAGCGGTTCTTATACAGAATTTAACAAATTCTATGCACCTGCCCTCCTGCAGGAATATGTCATGTTAGAAGCCTTAAAACGTGGCATCCCAACCTACAATTTCTTAGGTATTCAGGGGATTTTTGATAATAGCGATGGTGTCTTGAAGTTTAAACAGAATTTCAACGGCTATATCGTCCGTAAAACGGGAACCTTTCGCTACTATCCAAATCCATTAAAATATAAAGTTCTAAATACTATTAAAAAAATTTTAGGACGATGATAATAAAGCGAAGCAACAAAAAAAGCGACTCTGGGTAGAGTTGCTTTTTATAGTGTTTTATTACAGACACCTATTTTACGAAGTCAAGAAGGGCAAGGAAACTATCGGCTTGCAGTGAAGCACCACCAACAAGGGCACCGTCAACATTTTCTTTAGCCATATATTCCGCAATATTTTCAGGTTTTACAGAACCACCGTACTGGATACGAACGGCTTGTGCCACTTCTGTACCGTAGAGTTTTTCAACTGTTGAACGAACAACACCACAGATTTCATCAGCAATGTTGGCATCAGCTGATTTACCAGTACCAATAGCCCAGATTGGCTCATAAGCGATAACCAAGCTAGACACTTGTTCAGCGCTCAAACCTTTAAGATCTGCAGTAATTTGTCCTTCAATCCATTCAGCCGTTTTTCCTGCTTCGTAAGTTTCAAGAGACTCACCACAGCAAAGGATAGGAGTCATATTGTGGTCGAAAATAGCATGAGCTTTTTTGTTGATTTCTTCGTCTGTTTCATGGAAGTAATCGCGGCGTTCTGAGTGACCAATGATAACATATTCAACACCGAGAGCTGCAAGCGCTGCTGGGCTTGTTTCACCAGTGAAAGCACCAAAGTCTTCCCAGTAGCAGTTTTGGGCAGCTACTTGCAATTCAGTATCTTTAACGCCTTTTTTCATGCCTTCAAGAAAGAGGGCAGGAGAGCCCACAACAGTATCAACGAGTTGGTTTGAAGGAATATTGTTTTTCACAGCATCAATAAATTCACGAGCTTCTGCAGCAGTCTTATTCATCTTCCAGTTTCCGGCGATAATTGGTTTACGTGACATTTCACATACCTCTTCTATTAAAATTATTTACCACTTCATTCTAACATAATTCCCAAGTCATTGAAAGATTTTGCCAGAATTTTCTCGAAAATCCAAGCGGTGATTGTAGGCTCAAATGAGCTGGGTTTCATCAACACCAAACTCTTTCATAAGTGCTTGCATTTTATCGAAATTCAAACGGAAATGATCCAATTTATGGGCATCTGAGCCAAGGGAGTAGCGCTGACAGCCTAATGATTTGACTAGAGATAGAGCATAGCGGTAAAGATGTTCATGATGATAGAGATACATAGATTTGCTGTTCAACTCAAAAGCTAGGTGGCTATCTATCATTTTTTGGAAGATTCGAAGCAGCTGCTCTTGATACAGCTGAAGCTCTGCCACTGACATCTCAAACAAGCGAAAACCATAGTCAAAATGAGCCAATACATCGGCATCAATTCGACCGATAGCATATTCCAGTCTATCTAGGTATTCTTGGGTCACTTCATATTTATCTCTATCTGCTATCTCATCATCTAAATAATCATTGCGGCCATTGTGGTGAACTGAAAGCAGCTTTAAATCGTAGTTCTTATCAGACAAAAATTCTAAAATGTCTGCTTCACGCGGCTGGTAATAACCAATTTCAATGCCCCTTTTTATACGGTTGCCAAATTTTTTGTTCAAATCTGCAATTTCTTTTGTGTAAACTTTATAATCTGGAATATCATCCTGCCTAGTATAGGGATTTGAGAGATCGTAGTGCTCAGTTGTTACAATCTCCCCCTTAAATTGACTCAGGTAATCTTCAAATCGGGCATCGGAATCGTAAGAAAAATAAGTATGTAAATGATTATCGCGCATAAACTGCTCCTTAATACTGAATAAGGGTAAACTTTCGTTGCTATTGTCACTTTTTAGTGCTAGGCAGGATCTTTCCTAGGCTACTAGGCACCGTGGCAGACTCAATTTACAAGATAGCTAGAAAGACTAAGGTTTTGAAAGCCAGTACCGTTTATCTGCAGACAAAATGCCCCATCAAAAGCCAGTAGGCTAGCTCTATCTCTAATTCGGGTGAAGTTAATACCAGAAGATCAGTTATTCCTAAACTTTTAGTACAATGCTAGGTTTTCTATTATTCTACCATATTTTGGTTTTTCCAACAGAAATCCCTTTATCTATGCTATACTAATCAGTACGGAATTCTCAGCAAAGGAGGTGAACCATGGCAAAACGTAAAGGCAAAAAGTATGGCTGGCGAAAATTCTTTTCCATCAAGAAACAGAATCGCAAATCCTTCGTCTTGACAATGCTATTGACAGCAGCTATCGTCTTGTTTGGCTCCTACATCCTGCTGACCCGCTTCAGTCAAAATACCAGCCAGCCTCCCAAACCGCGTGATAGCCAGGATCTTGCTGTGCTATATTTTGTCAATCAGATTGGCGAAGATGCCAGAAATATTGCCCAAGACCACGATCTCTACGCTTCTGTTATGATTGCCCAAGCCATCTTAGAAAGCAACCATGGAACGTCTAAACTTGGTTCTGAGCCCAATTATAACCTCTTTGGTATCAAGGGAGATTATAAAGGCGACTCTGCGACTTTTCAGACCTGGGAGGATGATGGCAAGGGCAACGCTTATAAGATCGATGCACAGTTCAGAAAATATCCCTCTTATACTCAATCCTTAGAAGATTATGCTGATCTGCTCAGCCAAAATCTCTACGCTGATACTCATAAATCGAATACTCGAGACTTTCAGGAGGCTACCCAGACCTTGACTGGTCTTTATGCGACTGATACTAGCTATAATACCAAACTCAATCATATCATTACTCTTTACCACTTAACAGATTACGATCAGCCTGTCAGTTTTTATAAGCCTGGACTAACTTACAATGTTTACCGACAGAGTTATACAAGTGCTGGGACCTTACGGCAGGATAACAGCTGGGCTAAAGCTCAACTTGAAGGATAAAGCTAGTCAGGGAAGTTTCGTTACTTTCAATAGTAATTTTTCGTATATGCCTATTATCAAAAAAGCAATCGTCAGAGGATAACGGTTGCTTTTTTCAAGTGAAAGCATCAACGAAGCTAAACTTTTCTCCATATTATAGGTTATAAGCAAATGACCCTTGATTCCTGTAGTGGGGAAGATAAAGTCTCCATCAGTTATTACAGAGCCTTTTTGGGTATGGAAAAAGGAGCTAGGAAATTGAACCCTTACGCTCCTCTTCTTCTATTTTTTAATCAGCAATGTCAAACACGATTGATTTAACGTTGGTCATAGCTTCAATAGAGTATTTAACACCTTGAACACCAGCACCTGACTTTTTAGCTCCCAAGAATGGGAAATTATCTGTACCGCGCTGGGTCTTATTATTGATATGGACTGTACCAACTTCCAGCTGCTCAGCAATCTTAACAGCTAATGGGAAGTCTTTAGTAAAGACTGAACTTTGTAAACCGTACTCAGACTTGTTGGCAATTTCAAGTGCTTCATCAACAGAATTAACACGGATAATTGGCAAAACAGGTCCAAATGGCTCTTCCCAAGCCAGACGCATGTCTGTTGTTACCTTATCAAAGACGGTTGGATAAATGATATTGCCATCTCGCTTGATAGGAGTAGCCGCATGTGCTCCCTTGTCAGCAGCTTCTTGGATCAGGCCTTCAACATAATCAGCTGATTTTGTGTCAATTAATGGCGTAATATCAGCGTTGTCTTCTGGTATACCGACAGACAGTTTTTCAACTTTCTCAGTAACCAGTTGAACTAACTGATCTGCTACACTATCCATGACGAGCACACGCTTGACAGCTGTACAGCGTTGTCCGGAATAACCGAAAGCACCGTCAACAATATTTTTAGCTGTTAATTCAAGGTCAGCATCTTCCAGTACGATAGCTGCATCTTTACCGCCAAGTTCCAACATAATTGGTCGCATACCAGCTAACTTCCCGATATTTTCTCCAACTGGTGTTGAACCAGTAAAGTTGATGAAATCAACTGCTTCATGTTCAACAATATAATCACCAATAACGGAACCGCGACCAGTAATTGTATTGAAGACACCTGCAGGAATGCCAGCCTCAGCAAAGGCTTCTGCCAAAAGTAAGCCAGAGATAGAACCTTGCGTCGGTGGTTTAAAGGCTACTACGTTTCCTGAAATCAAGGCCGGTGCAATTTTGGAACCTGCTAGATTTACAGGGTAGTTAAACGGCGAAATAGCCAAAACAAGACCGACAGGTTCGCGGCGGACCATAGCAACTTTCTTCTTGTTGGCAGCATCAAAGCTACCACCTTCCAAGACTTCACCTTCTGCTCGAATACCTTCTTCAGCAGCATAGTGAACAATTTCAGCTGTGCGTGTTACTTCTCCAATAGCAGATTTCAGGCCTTTAGCAATCTCTTTTGAAAGAACTGCACCTAGCTTTTCAGCATCGCGCTCCAAGATATCAGCTGCCTTGTGCAGGTAAGCTGCACGCTCTACATAGGAAAGGGCACGCCATGCTGGCAGAGCCGCCTTGGCTACCTCGTAAACGTGATCTACTTCTGCTTGACTCATAGCTGGAACAGAGCCCAGTTCTTCACCAGTTGCCGGTTCATAGATTTTAATCTCTTGGTCAGATAAGACCCACTCACCGTTGACGTAGTTTTTGTATTGTGTCGTCATCTAGTTCTCCTTTTAGCGTTGATAGACCTATTCTATCACTTTTTAGCTATTTTTCCAATATCTGCTACCAAGAATAATCAGAATATTTTGAACTAAATTAAATGTTGATTAGACTCTTAGTGTCTAATTGAATTGACTAAAAAGAGAGTGGGGCTCCCCCAAGATAGAATCGCCAGTCAACAGTGGTTCATTGGTACTAAAGCACCTAATGAACTGAGCAGGGGGAGGACTTCTTGGCCTAGCCAACAAGTCTTACCCCCAACCACTGCGTTAATCTAGTAAATCTAGAATAATCATAACCACCCGTCAAACGGGTGGTTTGAACACGGGCTATAAGCCCACATCACCAGCCAGCGCCTAAAGACGCTGGCTTTCACGTTGTTCAAGCCTCACTGCTCTTGACTCGTCACAAACCTCTCAAAGAGGTGTTGGTATTACTTGCCATTATCCCTAAAGGGATCTTCATATTCTTTCACACTCAGTTTATCAAGTGCGATATCATGCTTTTCCTGTTCTTGAATATATTTTTTTATTGTGGCTTCATTAAGTCCGACTGTACTCACGTAATAACCCTCTGCCCAAAAATGGCGATTTCCAAACTTATATTTGAGATTGGCGTGTTTGTCAAACATCATGAGAGCACTTTTGCCTTTCAAATAGCCCATGAAACTAGATACGCTAATTCGCGGAGGAATACTGACCAACATATGAACATGGTCTGGCATGAGATGTCCTTCGATGATTTCTACACCTTTGTAGCGACATAAACGGTGGAATATCTCGCCTAGACTGCTTCGATATTGATTATAGATGATTCTTCGTCTATACTTAGGGGTGAACACAATGTGATATTTACACATCCACTTTGTGTGTGATAAACTATGTGCCTTTTGTGCCATACTTTCCTCCTTTCGCTTTACAGTGGGCTTGAACACCTCTATTGTAGCGCGTTGGGAGTTTTTTTGGTATAACCTTCGTTGCGCACCCGCATAGCGGGTGGTTTATTTGTCTCGCACCTTACGGAGCGAGACGGACTAAAAGTCACATAATAAAAGAGTCTGGACTTCTGTCACAGACTCATCTAACTTCAACAGTCTATTAGTCAAAGTTGATATATTCTTTTTCAAGTTCAAGAACTTCTTCCATAGTAGCACATTCTGTCAAAGCACGGTTAGCGTACTCTGCCATCTTAGCGGTATCCAATTTCTTCATCAGGCTACGTGTACGAAGAACTGATGTTGCGGACATGGAGAATTCATCAAGCCCCATACCGACCAGCAATGGAACTGCTGTCTGGTCGCCGGCCATTTCGCCACACATACCAGCCCATTTACCTTCTGCGTGAGCCGCCTTGATAACATTATTGATCAAGCGAAGGATTGATGGGTTATAGGGTTGGTAGAGGTATGATACTTGTTCGTTCATACGGTCTGCAGCCATAGTGTATTGGATAAGGTCGTTGGTACCAATTGAGAAGAAGTCCACTTCTTTAGCAAATTGGTCAGCCAACATTGCTGCTGCAGGGATTTCAATCATGATACCTACCTGAATATTGTCGGCTACGGCAATACCTTCAGCCTTGAGGTTAGCTTTTTCCTCTTCAAAAACGGCCTTAGCAGCACGAAATTCTTTAAGAAGGGCAACCATTGGGAACATAATCCGCAATTGACCATGAACTGAGGCACGAAGAAGGGCACGAATTTGTGTACGGAACATAGCATCGCCAGTCTCAGAAATCGAGATACGCAAAGCACGGAAACCAAGGAAAGGGTTCATTTCTTTTGGAAGATCGAAGTAAGGCAGTTCCTTATCGCCACCGATATCCATAGTACGAACCACAACTGGCTTACCATTCATACCTTCCAGTACAGCCTTGTAGGCTTCATATTGTTCATCTTCAGTTGGGAAGTCTTGAGAATCCATATACAAGAATTCTGTACGGTAGAGACCAACAGCTTCAGCACCATTATCGTTGACACCTTCAACATCTTTAGGTGTACCGATATTGGCTGCTAATTCAAAATGCTTGCCATCAGCAGTCACTGTCTCAGCATCTTTCAGGAGAGCCCATTCAGCCTTTTGCTTGGCGTAAGCTTCACCAGCCGCCTTAAACTCAGCCACTTGTTCGTCAGTAGGATTAATGATTACCTGACCAGTGATACCATTAACTGCTATGAGGTCACCATTTTTAACGGTGTCCGTCACATTATTGGTACCAAGTACAGCTGCAATTTCCAGCGTACGTGCCATAATGGCAGAGTGGCTGGTACGTCCACCAATATTAGTCACAAAGGCTTTAACAAACTTCTTATCCAGTTGTGCTGTGTCTGACGGAGTCAAATCGTGAGCAATGACGATTGATTCCTCGTTAATCGACGCTGGATCGGGCAATTTTTTACCAAGGAGATTTGCTAGTACACGCTTGGTTACGTCGCGAATATCCGCTGCACGCTCCTGCATGTAAGGGTTATCCTCCATACCTTCAAAGATAGTGATGAACATATCTGTCACTTCTGTCAAGGCAGCTTCGGCATTCACCTCTTTAGCGCGAATCGTCTCTTTAATTTGCCCAACCATTTCTGGATCAGCAAGAACCATCAAGTGCGCATCAAATACGGCTGCGGCTTCCTCTCCTAGGCTATCTACTGCTTTCTCACGGATAAGAGAAAGCTCGTCTTGCGCCGCTGCTAGAGCTGCGTCTAGACGAGCCTCCTCTGCATTTGTATCTGTAACGGATACAGTCTCAAATGATAAGTCCGGTTGAACTAGTAGATATGCCTTAGCAACAGCAACACCATCTGATGCTGCAATTCCTTTAAGCATTTCTGTCATAGTTTTAAGCCAATCCTTCTTTTGTCATTGTTTCATCGATAGCTACGATAGCATCATCTGCATCTGAACCTTCTGCTGTGATTGTTACATCAGCACCTTGACCAACACCAAGGCTCATAACACCCATAATTGATTTAAGGTTTACTGATTTACCTTTGTAGTCCAAAGTGATATCTGAGGCAAATTTACTAGCTGTTTGCACAAGCAAAGTGGCTGGACGTGCGTGGATACCTGTTTCTGCAACAATGTGGAAATCTTTAGAAGCCATAAGGATTCTCCTTTTTTCTAATGTAAATATTTTTTGGATTATCGCATGATAACCCTTACAAAATAGGATTATATCATACCGTTTGCTTATTTTCAAGGTATAAAGTTATTTACGAAAATTTTTTGAAACCCTTTTCTTAGATATATTTTCTAATTTTCAACCAGAAAATATTGCTATTCTTTCTGCAGTTCTTCTAATAAGGCAGCAATAAATTGGGGCGTCATTAGACTAGGCCGATTGCCTGCCAGATCTCTCGTAAAACAGCCTTTTGAAAATACTGCCTCAATTGCATTTTCAATTAAAGCAGCGGCTTCACTCCAGCCGATATAAGCCAACATCATTGCTCCCGACAGCAAAATTGAACAGGGATTGGCGAGACCACGCCCCGCAATATCAGGAGCGGTTCCGTGTGTTGCTTCAAAAACAGCGTGTCCTGTCTGGTAATTGATATTAGCACCCGGCGATATGCCTATACCACCGACTTGGGCAGCTAAAGCATCACTAGCGTAGTCTCCATTGAGATTAGTCAAGGCAACGACTTCAAAACGCTCAGGATTAAGGAGAATCTGCTGAAAAAAATTATCAGCAATAATATCGTCAATAACTAATTGTCCACTGGCTAATTCAGCTGAAAATTCACGCTGGGCTAGTCCATAGCCCCATTTTCTGAAGCCACCCTCTGTATATTTTTGGATATTGCCTTTATGCACTAGGGTGACTCGCTGTAAGTTATTAGCCAAGGCATATGTAATAGCCGAACGAATTAAACGCTCACTCCCCTGAATAGAAATTGGTTTAACACCGATGCTGGTTGTTTCAGGAAAACGAATTTGATCAACCGCCATCTTAAATTGAAGGAAATCCAAAACCTTTTTGACCTGGCTGCTGCCAGCTTCCCATTCAATCCCAGCATAAAGATCTTCTGTATTTTCGCGAAAGATAGTCATAGCGACTTTTTCAGGATGTTTCAGTGGACTTTCAATTCCTTTGAAATGACGAATGGGCCGAACGCAGGCGTAAAGATCCAATTTCTGACGAAGGGCAACATTCAAAGACCGTATTCCTTGGCCAATCGGTGTCTCTAAAGGACCTTTGATGGCGATCAAATGTTCCTTAATCATCTGTAAAGTTTCCATTGGCAACCAATGTCCTGTTTTTTCAAAAGCTTTTTTACCAGCTAGAGCTTGCTGCCAATCGAGCTTTCTTCGTCCCTTATAAGCCTGAGCAATCGCTGTATCAAAAATAGTCTGAGCGCCGTGCCAGATATCCCGACCTATGCCATCACCCTCAATATAAACGATGGTAGGATTGTCTGTAACCTGCAGTTTGTTATTTTTCAACGTAATTTTATCTGCCATATTATCACCTCTTGATCTGAGCTTATTCTAACGAATTCGTTTTAGATAGTCTAGATACATTGAAGGTAGTTTTTCAGGGTTACTGCTCTTGGACAAGAGCATAACACAACTATTACCTGTCCTTAGAATAGGATAAACTGTTGAAGAAGAAAAATCCACAGTACAAATCATGGCTCTTGATTTGTACATGGGTTCCTAATTTGTATTAAATCTATGGTATATGTTACTAGATTAGATTTAGTGCACAAAATATTTAGTTTACACACCAAGTATCGAAAAAAATTTATTATTTCAGCATGCCTCCAAAGAACTATAAAAGATTTATTGGCACAGCATCAAAACACCATGAAAGTAAGTCGGCTGAATCTCCTGCATTTTAATACTTCAAGTAAATTGGATATCGAACCGCCAAGAAGATTTTATCCATTGACAGTAGATGCGTCTGTCCCATTCATTTTTCAATCCAAAATACCGTCGGTTATCTAATATATAGTAGATAGTAGTTCCGATTTTCTTGGTAGTTTTCTAATGAATCCTTGCTATCACTGGATTTCTCGGCATATTTTAAGAAGAAAAGTTTACCACAAGATGTTGGGGGTGGTTTTTTGACTGGCACAAAATATTGTGGTTTTTGAGCAAAATTGCTTGCTTTTTCTTTCTAATTTGGGTATCCTTATTAGGTACTAATTTATAGGAGAGATACGATGTCACAGATTACTTTGTTTTCTAAAAACAACTGCATGCAATGCAAGATGACCAAGAAGTTCTTGGAGCAAAATGGTGCTGATTTTGAAGAGATTAACATCGATGAGCAGCCAGAGAAAATTGATTATGTTAAGAGTTTAGGTTTTACGGCCGCTCCAGTTATCGAGGCTGGTGATGTAACTTTCTCAGGTTTTCAACCTACTAAGCTAAAAGAAATTATTTAGTTTCACGTATAAGGACAAGGCTGACCAAGCAGTTCAAAACTGCTTGGCAGTTTAAATTTAACAACTCTACATTATAATTATTATAGATAAAAGGAAATACCTATGAGTCTTAAAGATTTAGGCGAAGTTTCCTACTTCCGCCTCAACAATGAAATTAACCGTCCTGTCAATGGTCAAATTCCTCTTAATAAGGATAAAGAAGCCCTGCAGGCTTTCTTCAGGGAGAATGTTGTGCCTAATTCTATGGCCTTTGATTCTATTACGGACAAAATAAATTACTTAATTGCTAATGATTACATCGAAGCTGATTTTATCAGGAAGTACTCAGCTGATTTTATCGAAGGGCTAGCACAGGAGCTGCAAGCAGCAGACTTTCATTTTCAATCTTTCATGGCCGCTTATAAGTTCTACCAGCAGTATGCTTTAAAGACTAATGATGGCCAGTATTATCTCGAAAGCATTGAGGACCGCGTTCTCTTTAACGCTCTCTACTTTGCAAATGGAGATGAACAGTTGGCCAGCGATTTGGCAAGGGAGATGATTCATCAGCGCTATCAACCAGCAACACCATCCTTTCTAAATGCTGGACGCAGCCGCCGGGGGGAATTAGTCTCATGTTTCTTAATTCAGGTAACCGACGATATGAATGCTATCGGTCGTTCCATCAATTCAGCTCTTCAGCTATCACGTATCGGAGGCGGTGTTGGGATTTCGCTCAGCAACTTGCGCGAAGCTGGAGCCCCAATCAAAGGCTACGCAGGGGCAGCTTCTGGTGTTGTGCCCGTGATGAAGCTCTTTGAAGACAGTTTCTCTTATTCTAACCAGCTGGGACAACGTCAGGGAGCCGGGGCAGTTTATCTGGATGTCTTCCACCCTGATATCCTTTCTTTCTTATCAACTAAAAAGGAAAATGCGGATGAAAAGGTTCGGGTTAAGACCCTGTCATTGGGGATTACTGTTCCTGATAAATTCTATGAATTGGCCCGCAAAAATGAGGAGATGTACCTCTTTAGTCCATACTCTATAGAAAAAGAGTACGGTGTCCCGTTCAACTATATTAATATTACCGAAAAATATGATGAGTTAGTGGCTAATCCTAAGATTGCCAAAACAAAAATCTCTGCTCGTGAGTTAGAAACCGAAATTTCTAAGTTGCAGCAAGAATCAGGCTATCCCTATATCATCAATGTCGATGCTGCCAATCGATCAAATCCTATAGATGGTCGCATCATTATGTCTAACTTGTGTTCAGAGGTTCTGCAAGTTCAAAAGCCTAGCTTGATTAATGATGCACAAGAATTTGTACAGATGGGAACCGATATTTCATGTAACCTTGGTTCTACCAATGTAGTGAACATGATGGCATCTCCGGATTTTGGCCGTTCTATTAAGGCTATGACCCGCGCACTTACTTTTGTGACAGATTCCTCAAATATTGAAGCTGTCCCAACGATTAAGGCCGGTAATGAGCAAGCTCATACCTTTGGTTTGGGGGCAATGGGGCTCCACTCCTTCCTCGCTCGTAACCACATTGAGTACGGCAGTCCTGAATCGATTGAGTTTACTGACATCTATTTCATGCTGATGAACTACTGGACCTTGGTTGAATCCAACAATATTGCCCGTGAACGCAGTGAGTCTTTCGTCGGTTTTGAAAAATCTAAATACGCTGATGGCACTTACTTTGACAAATATGTGACCGGTGAGTTTGTGCCTAAATCTGAGCGTGTTAAGAAACTCTTTGAAGGACACTTTATCCCGCAAGCTGAGGACTGGGAAGCTCTCCGTCAAGCCGTAATGAAAGATGGACTCTATCATCAGAATCGTCTGGCTGTTGCACCAAATGGTTCTATCTCTTACATTAACGATGTCTCTGCTTCCATTCACCCTATCACCCAACGGATTGAAGAGCGGCAAGAAAAGAAAATTGGTAAGATCTACTATCCAGCCAGCGGTTTGTCGACAGATACCATTCCTTACTACACATCTGCTTATGATATGGATATGCGCAAAGTCATTGATATCTATGCAGCTGCTACCGAGCATGTTGACCAAGGTTTGTCACTAACACTCTTTATGCGCAGTGAAATTCCTGAAGGGCTGTACGAATGGAAAAAAGAAAGCAAGCAGACCACTCGCGACCTATCCATCCTTCGTAACTATGCCTTCAATAAAGGTGTTAAGTCAATCTACTATGTCCGCACCTTCACAGATGATGGAGATGAAGTCGGCGCTAATCAGTGCGAAAGCTGTGTGATCTAACTGAACAGGCAAACTTGGTGCTAAAGCTCCTATTCTGATACGGCAAGCACTAGGGCGACTTGCCTCGTACTCTTGAATAATATTATCCCCTCTTATCTTAATTTGGAGAAACTCATGACAACCTATTATAAAGCCATTAACTGGAACGAAATTGAAGATTTAATTGATAAGTCAACTTGGGAGAAACTAACCGAGCAATTCTGGCTGGATACGCGTATCCCTTTGTCAAATGATTTGGATGACTGGCGCAAGCTACCTGATGAGGAAAAGGATTTAGTCGGCAAGGTTTTCGGTGGCCTAACCCTTTTAGACACTATGCAGTCTGAAACTGGGGTTGAGGCTATTCGTAAGGATGTCCGAACTCCCCACGAGGAGGCCGTCCTTAATAACATCCAATTCATGGAATCTGTTCATGCCAAATCCTACTCATCCATCTTTTCAACCCTGAATACCAAGTCGGAAATTGAAGAGATTTTCGAGTGGACCAACAACAATGAATACCTTCAAAAGAAGGCAAAAATTATTAATGAGATCTACCTCAATGGGAATGCTCTTCAAAAGAAGGTTGCTTCAACTTTCCTAGAGACCTTTCTCTTCTACTCTGGTTTCTTTACCCCCCTCTACTACCTCGGCAACAATAAGCTGTCCAACGTAGCAGAAATCATCAAGCTGATTATCCGTGATGAATCTGTCCATGGAACCTACATTGGCTATAAATTCCAGCTGGGTTTCAATGAATTATCCGAAGAAGAGCAAACTAATTTCCGCGACTGGATGTATGATCTGCTCTATCAGCTCTATGAAAACGAGGAGCTTTATACTAAAACCCTTTACGATGGTGTCGGCTGGACCGAAGAAGTCATGACCTTCCTTCGTTACAATGCCAATAAAGCTCTGATGAATCTGGGGCAGGATCCACTCTTCCCAGATACGGCTGACGATGTTAATCCAATTGTCATGAATGGTATTTCAACTGGTACTAGTAACCATGACTTTTTCTCACAGGTCGGAAACGGCTATCTTCTTGGTACTGTAGAAGCTATGCAAGACGACGATTACAATTATGGTTTATAAGTTCTGCTGTGAGAACTTTTGAAACTTATGATCACTTCCTTCGGTAGTGTTGAGGGGTGGAAAATGGAAAAATTAGTATTACCTATCTTTAATTAGCTTGGGATAAACCAAAACTGTCTGGATCAATGGTACAGGCAGTTTTTTGATTCCAAATATATGAAAATGCCATAATGATTTCATGTTAGATTAGTCTTGGCTGGCAGAGCTACTTTACTATCCAGCTCAGGGATGGGCGGCTCGAGTATGAGCTAATTTAAGTGCTGCTATCAATTTTTCTCATTTAGTTTCATTTGAAAGAATTTTTGTGTTAAAGTTGATAGAAGATTTCTTCCTTGACGAAACCATTGTTTTTCCCTAACATCAAGCTTTTTGGGGTTTACAAGCTGGCTAAAAAATTTTATGCTAACCTTGTCAGACAAAAAGTCTGAAGAAATAAAAAGAAAAGGAGTTGATCTTATGACAACTAAAGCTTTTGAACAATTTGACGTAATGGATACTCAGGCTCTGGCTGCTGTTGAAGGCGGGAGCTATTGGGACGATCTTTCTGATTTAGCTGCTATTATGGGTGATATTGGTTATATTGCTGCAAATGTTGCTGCAAGAAGAGAGGCAAGAGAAGTTGGTGTTATTATCTCCGGAATAGTATAGGAGTTGATCTTATGACAACACAAGCTTTTGAACAATTTGATGTGATGGATACTCAGGCATTGGCAGCTGTTGAAGGCGGGGACGATTACGATGCTGTAGGTGCTGGTGCTGGCGCTTTGATTGGTGCTAGTATTGGCTATCTCTTGCAAACTTACACTTATACTGATACTGCCCCCGTTGTTAATTTCTGGTAGTAAAGTCCTATCGCGCTAGCACTAAAGGACTGTCGGCTGATTTAAGCTAAACTTTTACATTTATATTGAAAAAGCGTTTGGAACAGGGGTTCCAAGCGTTTTTCGCTTTTATACTAGGCAGCAGCAAATTAAAACTTTGCCGTCCTCTGGTAAATTTCCCTAGTCTTGTTCAAGGTCAAAGGTGGCAAAAACCTGATGACATTGGTTCCCGCTGTCAGGACGATCAATCCTCTGTCTCGGGCTGCCTTAACCAGCTGTTTTAGTCCCTATTATAACCATAGATCTCTGTTAATTTAATTTATGAGATTTTTTAACTTTAAATATCCCCAAGTTTTCTTCTTTGACACAAGGATTATTTTTCCCTAACATTGGACTATCAGGGATTCACAGACTGCTAAAAAAATTCTAAACTAACCTTGTTAAATAAAAGGTCTAGCAAAAAGAAGAAAGGAAATTGCTCGCATGACACCACAAGTTTTTGAACAATTTGATGTGATGGATACTCAGGCTCTGGCAGCTGTTGAAGGCGGGGACGGAAATGGTTTTGGCTCTTTGCATGAGGCTATAGATTATTACTATATAGCCCCACCTCCGATCAATCCTTGGGTACTTGATATGTTTATGTAACTGCTTTCCCTAGCTTTATATTAAAAAAGCGTTTGGAACCTCTTGTTCCAAGCGCTTTTATACTAGGCAGCAGCAAATTAAAAACTTGCTGGCCTCTGGTAAGTTTCGCTAACCTTGCTCGGTAAAAATATCTGCCAGAATGGTAACCCCTTGGTCTATCTCAGCCTTGCTCAGGGTCAGCGGCGGCAAAAGCCTGATGACATTGGTGCCTGCTGTCAGGACGATAAGCCCTCTGTCTCGAGCTGCCTTAACCAGCTGGCCTAGATCTGCCGTCGTTTCGATACCGATCATGTAACCAAGTCCACGAATTTGAGTGACTTTAGGATTATCAGCTAAGGCTTTTTTCAATTGGTCTTGGAGATAATTACCATTTTCCCAAGCTTGATCCAAAAAGCCTGATGAGGTCATCATATCAAGAACAGCTGAACTCGCTGCCATAGCCAATTTATTACCGCCAAAGGTTGATCCGTGACTGCCGTAGGAAAAGGCAGGGGCGAGAGCACTTTTGCCTAGCATGGCACCTGCTGGTAGGCCATTAGCCAGCCCCTTAGCTAGAGTCACAATATCGGGAACAATACCATAATGTTCAAAGGCATAGAGTTTACCAGTCCGTCCCATGCCTGTCTGTACCTCATCCACAATCAAAAAGATACCGGCTTTGTGGCAGAGGGCCGCCAGATCTGTGATAAAATCTTCATCAGCTGGAAGAACGCCTGATTCCCCCTGAACCAATTCCAGCATAACAGCAGCAGTTTGATCGCTGACTAGTTTTTTAACAGAAGCAAGATTATTGAACTCAGCATAATGGAAATGGGGAACCGCATCACCGAATCCTTCTTTGATCTTATCCTGACCAGTAGCTGACATGGAGCCAAAGGTACGGCCATGGAAGGAATTTTTAAAGGCGATGATTTCCTGTTTGCCACTGGCTTTGCGCGCTATTTTAATAGCAGCCTCGTTGGCCTCTGCCCCGCTATTACAAAAAAATGCAAGGTAATCGTAGTCTCCGATGAGCTTTTGGGCAACAGCTTCTTGCAGACTGTTTTGGTAAAGATTGGGAGTATGCCAAATAGCGTTAACTTGCTTCTCTAGTGCTGCCTGAACCTGAGGATGAAATCCCAGATTGGTCACACCAATGCCCGTTGAAAAATCAAGATAGCGTTTGCCTTGGGAATCAATCAGATTATTCCCTTGAGCTTGCACAAATTCAATATCGGCTCGTTTATAGTTTGAAAATAGAGCTGTCATTCTAACTCTCCTTAATGATAGTACCTTTTGTAAGATTATCGCCAATCATGACTTGGGCGACACCTGCAGCTACTGTTTTAGCAGCACTCTGAACCTTGGGGATCATACCGCCAGTGATAACGTTATGAGCAACTTTCTCTTGAATATCATTAGTTAGTAGAGTATCAAGCAGTTGTCCTTCTTCTTTTATCCCTGGGACATCGGTCAGCAAAATTAGCTTTTCAGCTTGTAGTGCAATGGCGATACTGGTCGCTAAATAATCTGCATTGATATTCAAAGAACTGCCATCCAGTTGGTAGCCAAGTGAGGGAACTAGCGGAATAGCACCCGTCGCTAGAACCCCCTCTAAAATATGAACATGCACCTTGGTCACTTGGCCAACATAGCCATACTTACTCTTATCCAGAAAATCTGCTTCTACTAATTGGGGCAAGTGGTCAACTATCTGTTTGACCATAAGTCCGGACTGAGTGAGGCTGTCTGCTAGGTGTTTTCCGACATAATCTATTAATCCGGCTTCTACTAAAGGCATAGCTCGAGCTGGTGTTACCCTCAGGCCATCGACTGTTTCAATCGGTATCTGCGCCTGCTCCATTAACTGGGAAATCATATAACCGCCGCCGTGGACAATAACTAGAGATTTGTCAGCTCTGATCCACTCTTGTACCTGTTTAATAAAAGCTTCATCTAAACGTTGGCTAGCCTGGCCGCCAATTTTTACCACAATCGTATTTGACATGTGTTCATCCTTTTTCTGCTTTGTCTACGTTCTATAGAGGGCATTAATTTTGACATAGTCATAAGACAGGTCACATCCCCAGGCTCGGCCGCTGGCTGATCCTGCATGCATATCAACAGTAATATGGATAGTATCCTGCTGCATAACTTCGTCCATCTCTTCGCTGTCAAAAGAAAGGGGGGAAGAAGCCAGCATTACTGGAATTGTATCTAAGTAGATATCTACCTGATTAACTGGTACATCAACTCCTGCATAGCCGATAGCGGCTAAAATACGG
>NZ_JBRUHS010000003.1:0-278236 GCF_053206945.1 Streptococcus dentasini | reverse complement strand
GGCTATCACCTTTGGACACCTTGGAGGGAGAATATGGCAGGTGCCAAAGACCATAATCATTGGAAGCTGATAGCTGAACGAAGAACTATTGAAACCAGATTTTCGTCACTTTGTCGTTTATTTGATAGTGAAAGACCACTAGCTAGAAGTCTTACTGGAATGGAGTTGTTTTTACAGCAAATTTTCTTTGTACACAACTGCAGATATTTCAACTAGCACCACAGGTAAACATTATAAGTCTCTGTATATCGGTAGTCTTTCAATATTTTCTTTAAACCCTCGACATCCTTTTTCGCCTGAAGTTCCACCAGTTTTTTACCTGTTTTAAAAAAATCACTTTCTTGATATTGAGTGAGGGCATAACTAAATTCTGAAAAAGTCATATGGATACCCTGAATGGCTAAAATAAGCTTATCAGCTGCCAGCATGGTCTGACCGTTTTCAAACTTCGACAACTGTGAAACTGATAAATTATCACGAGCAATATCTTTCAGCTTCAGTCCTCTGGCCATTCTAAGTTCTTTATAGAGTTCACCAAGTTCAAGTGATTTACCTAACATTTAATCCCTCCTTAAACAAAATCTCACGATCATAGTAACGTAATTTTCAAATTGATCACTAACACTTTGCCTTAGTCAACATAATAAATTATGAATTAGCAATGATTCTGCACTTTCTAATTTCTGACTAACTATAATGTCGCAACCAACTTACAAATTTACTTTCTCCGATAGTCAATTTTGTCATTACACTGACAAATCTATTATACCTATTTTTTGACTTTCTGATTATCTATGTCGTGAATGGTTGTTATTTTGTCGTGAACGGTTATTTTTTTAGAAAAAAACGGCCTCAAAAACAGAAGCAGTTTAGATATACTATAGATTCAAATCTATGTAAGGGGTTCGGTATCCGATTTGCAAGACTGTATTATCCTTAACCAGCAGAGGCCGCTTAATCAGCATACCATCGGCTGCTAGTAAATCAGCGGCTTCCGACAGACTGATTTTATCAATCTTGTCCTTCAAATTAAGTGCTCGGTAAGATTGTCCTGAGGTGTTGAAAAATTTTTTGATAGCCACGCCGCTGGTACTAATCCATTCCCTAAGCACCTCAGCCTTGGGCGGTTCTTGCTTGATGTCAATAGATTCATAGTCCACACCTAGCTCATCAAGTTCTTTTTTAGCTCGTTTACAGGTTGAACATTTGGGATATTCATAGAAAGTAAGCATGATTTCCTCTTTTCTAGTAATTCGCTTGTAAGTGGACACCTTCATGCTCTAAGAGCCAGATTTTACGTTCCAAACCTCCTGCATAGCCTGTCAGCTGGCCCTGACTGCCTAAGACACGATGGCAAGGTATAAAGATACTGATAGGATTTTTACCAACAGCAGAACCAACAGCTCGAGCAGACCGACAGTTGAGAATTTTGGCAATCCGACCATAGGTCATGGTGGAGCCAGCAGGGATTGTGGTCAAGACCTGCCAGACCTGCTTCTGAAAAGCTGTACCCTGAGGAGCCAGAAAGTCAGCAACTGGCGGATTTTGACCAGCAAAATAAGTATCCAGCCAAACCTTAGCCTGCTCAAGAACAGAATTAGCCTTGAAGGTTAAATCAGTCTCTTCAAAACCTTTTTCACAGTATTTCTGACCGAGAAACCAAGCTCCTAAAAGAGTTTGGTCATCAGCAATCAAAGAAATAGGGCCCAAAGGAGACTGATAGATTTGTTTATAAAACATAATTCTCCATTTCGCCACTTTTCATTGATTTTTGGGCTGCCAGCAAAGGCATTAAACTGCCGCCAGAAACACCAACAAAAAGATATTCTATACCTGTATACAGAATACCCGCTCCATAAATACCCTGTGCCTTAGGCGTAAAATTAAGTGCATAAGACTGCTCTCCTAGTGATTTCTGATAGTCTTTTAAATCTCTTTTATCCATGAGATCCTCCTAGCTGATAGTCAGTAGTCTTATTGTACCAAATTATAGAAAAAAACAATGCCTTCAAAGAGACACTGCTTTTGACGAAAGAACATGGTTTCACTTATGAGCCTTAATCAAGCGTACCTTGATGATATTGTCACTGGATTCAAAGGCCGCCACGAGGGCATTAATCTTATCTTTATCGGTTTCATCCAGATCCAGCAAAGTATAGGCAAAATCCCCCTTGGAACGGTTGAGAATATTGGCAATATTGATGTTGGCATCAGAAACTGCGGTCGAGATACGAGCCACAATATTAGGAACATTGCGGTTAATCAAAGTAATGCGGTAAGGAGCCTCGAGAGCCTGGTGCATATTGGGAAAATTAACCGAATTGGTGATTTCGCCAGTTTCCATAAACTGACGGATTTCCTGACTGGCCATGACAGCACAGTTGAGCTCTGCTTCCTCTGTTGAACCACCAACATGGGGAAAGACAGTTATTCCCTTCTTATTAAGCAACTCTTCTGTTCCAAAGTCCGTAATATAACGTTTAACTACACCTGTTTCAATAGCTTCAAAAAGAGCCTGATTGTTGACTAATTCTCCACGGGCAAAATTAATAATCGTTGTTCCCTTTTTCATAAGAGCAAAAGCCTCAGCACTGAAGGTTTCACGCGTTGCATCCGTCAACGGAACATGAATCGTAATGTAGTCAGAGTTAGTGAAGATCTCCTTCAAATCCTGAACCCGCTTGACATGATGAGAGATATTCCAAGCCGCCTCAATAGATACATAAGGATCGTAACCCAGAACCGACATGCCTAAGCGCCTGGCATCATTAGCAATACGGGCACCGATAGCTCCTAGACCGATAACACCCAGTGTCTTGCCCCGAATCTCAGTACCGGCAAATTGTTTTTTACCAGCTTCAATCTGTTTAGGGACATCAGCACCTGAAAGCCCATTAACCCAAGCGTTAGCAGCAATGTAATCACGTGCCGATAAAAGAATAGATGCCGTCACAGCCTCCTTCACCGCATTGGCATTAGCACCAGGGGTATTAAAGACAACGATTCCCTGTTCCGTGGCAACATCAATAGGGATATTATTGGTTCCGGCACCTGCACGCGCAATTGCCTTAAGATTGCTCGGGAATACTGCATCATGAAGATTTTGGCTGCGGATAATATAGGCATCTGGATTTTCCGATAAATCACCATCTATTTGGAACTGATTGCCCAACTCTTGTAGTCCTACTTGATTGATATTATTAAAAGTTTTAACACTATAAACCATACATTCACTTCCTTACTGCTTTAATATTTCTTTTAAAAACTATGGTAATCGGCTTCATCTACCTCTTGGTAAAAGCCTTTTTCAGTTTTCCGCTTAATCTTCTGATAGGCCAAACGCTCACCCTCAAAGGTAACCTTTCCACAGTAGATGTAGCCTAGTTTTTCTAAAATATGACGCATTGCTAAATTTTTCTCATGTGTATCACAGCGAAAATCTGGCCCATCATGCCCCTCAATTAATCCCTGCAAAAATGTCTGAGCTAAACCACGGCCGCGAACTTTAGCCGATACCGCAATGCGATGAAAGGTGATGTAGCGGTGATTATTGTGCGCCCAATGCCCGTCATAAATTGCATCATAAGCTGGTTCGCGGCCATCAATAACCGCAGCATATGCCACTATTTCTCCTTCTTCAAGACCGACCCAAGCCTGACCTTGAAGAATATCATTAAAAATATCAGCCTCTTGGGGATAAGCGCCCTGCCATTGATCACTGCCAGACTCCGCTAAGTAACGTCTAGCATCGTCAATAATAGTCATAATCTGGGATACTTCATTGGGAAAAGCTAAACGAATATTCATATTCTCTCCTTTTGGGGATATTTTTATGCATTTTCAGCTTCAAATTTTTTCATAAAATCAATTAAGTCAAGAACACCTTGGAGCGGAAAAGCATTATAAAGGCTGGCCCGCATGCCACCAACGCTACGATGTCCTTTAATATTTTTAAAGCCTAGTTTATCGGCTTCAGCCACAAATTTAGCATCCAAATCTTTACTTGGTGTCACAAATGGAATATTAGTCACTGAGCGCTCAGCAATACGTTTCACTGGGCTAGTATAAAACGATGACTGATCTATGAAATCGTAGAGGAGACCGGATTTTTCACGGTTAATCTCCACCATTTTATCAACACCACCAATAGTGTTTTTGACCCATTCAAAGACAAGTTTTGAAATGTAAATACTGTAAGCAGGTGGCGTATTGTACAGAGACCCTGCTTCCGCCTGAATACGATAATCCAACATAGCAGATAATTGAGGCTGATCATTTAAGAAATCCTCTCGAATAATCACCACAGTAACACCTGCTGGTCCAATATTTTTTTGAGCGCCAGCATAAATCAAGGCAAAGTCCTCTACATTATAGCGAGCTGCCAAAATATTGGAAGACATATCTGCTACAATTGGAACACCATTAGTTTCCGGCAGATCATAGATAGACGTCCCTTCAATCGTATTGTTCGTTGTGATGTGAACATAAGCTGCAGTCTCATCAATACTAGCTGGATCAAAGTCAGGAATATGGTCATAAGTTGTATTTTCAGACGAAGCTAGTAAAAGGGGTTCAAAAGGAATTGTTTTAGCAAGTTTAACAGCTTCATTATAGGCCTTCTTCCCCCATGAGCCAGCTACTAAATAGTAAGCCTTTTTACCCTGTGCTAGGTTAAGCGGCAGCATTGAAAATTGCAGGGAGGCTCCCCCTTGCAAAAACATAACTTTGTAGTTATCAGGAATAGCCATCAATTCGCGCAGCAACTTCTCTGCGTCTTTAATAATCTTGTCGAATTCTGGAGAACGGTGGGACATCTCTAGTACCGACATACCGGAACCTTGATAATCAAGCATCTCATCACGCGCCTGTTCCAAAACTGGTTTTGGTAAGGTAGCAGGCCCTGCCGAAAAATTATAAACCGTCATAACGATACCTCCAAAATAAAGTTGGAAATATTATAGCACAATTATCTGAATTTTGTAATTTTTATCACAATATAGTGGTAAAAGTTTCTTAATAACCGAACCTTTTGGCATAAAGCCATTATTATAATCAGATTTCTAGGTAAATACATTTCCACCCTATCGGCACCTCAGCTATAATTTTGATAATGCACCGTAATCCTGATGGCTTTCCTCTTCAAAATAGCAGACCCAACTAAACCCTTCCAAACCATAGCTGATCAGCAGTATCAGCTGACTAAAGCTCAAAAAGATCACCTTACAGTTGACAAAGAGCCAAAAAAGAGGATCGCTTGATCCTCTCCCAGACGCTTAATGGTGGCTTCTGTTTTACAAATCATGGTAGATATTATAGACTTCCTGACGATTGAGCTGATACTCTTTCGTGATTTCTTTGATAGCCTTATTAGGTTTCATACCACCAGCGACCAAATTGGCGACTAAAACCTTAATATCCAAATCTTGTGCTTCAATAGCTACAGGTAAATTTTCATTACCAGCAACAATCAAGAGGCACTCTCCCTTAAGCGGATTTAATGCTATATAAGCTAACAGTTCAGAAATTTTTCCTCGCTGATATTCCTCATACAGCTTGGTCAGCTCTCTAACCAAAACAACCTGACGATCCCCATATACTTTCTGCATATTAGTCAGGGTATCCACTACCCGATAGGGCGACTCATAGAAAATCTGGGTTTCAGGATAGGCCACCTTTTCATGAAAGAAAGCTTCCTGCTGCCCCCTCTTGCGAGGCAGAAAACCGTAAAAGACATGAGGCTGGGGAGCTAGGCCACTGGCAATCAAACCAGTAATACCCGCTGACGCTCCCGGCAAAGCAATGACAGGAATATCCTTATCAATCGCAGCCTGCACCAAGTCATGGCCTGGATCAGAAATACTAGGCAGGCCAGCATCAGAAACTTGAGCCAGAGACTTGCCAGATAAGAGTAACTCAGTCAAATCGGCAATTTTCTCATGGGCGTTATGTTCATGAAATGAAATCTGCCTTGTTTCAATTCCAAAATGCTTGAGCAAAAGACCAGTATTTCTGGTGTCTTCGGCACAAATACAATCCACATCCTTAAGCACCTGCACAGCACGATAGGTCATATCCTGTAAATTGCCAATAGGGGTGGGGACTAGATAGAGACTTCCCTTCCCAGTATCCGTCTTAAAGCTTTTTTGTACCTGCATGTTTTATTCCCTATTCAGCAATTCCATACAGAAGAGGCAGTCTTCATTATTATCACGGCGTTTACCATAATCATTATTGCAAACATGAAAACCATCTTCATAGATAGATTCTAAATTACCTCGCCCCTGCACAGATGACTTTACTGGTACTTCTGGTTCCATATCGGACAAACGCTCTCTCAATTTTGCATTCTCCAATCGTAACTGCGAATTTTCCTCCATGATTTCATGAAGTTTTTTCTTCATTAATTCAACTTGGGCAAAATTTTCCATAAGGTTATTGGAGACATCCTCAAAAGCTTTAAAAAGCTCTCTTTTATCCATATAGACTAATTTCCTCCAAACTATAGGTCAACAAACTGGCCTTATCTTCAAAACGTACCTTAATGGTCTCTGCAAAAACATCCATACCAGCGACGATCCCCATTCCTTCTTGCGTTTTAACTCTACTGCCATAATCTGGAAATTTTTGCCTAACTTCCTGATAAAAAGAATCCTCAAAGCTGAGACAACAGAGGAGACGGCCGCAAAGTCCCGTTGTCTTACCGGTATTGAGAGATAAGTTCTGATTTTTCACCATCTTAATAGACACGGGCGGAAAATCGCCTAAGAATGTCGAGCAGCACAGGGGCCGACCACAGGGACCTAGTCCACCATATATTTTAGCTTCCTCACGTGTATTGATCTGACGAAGTTCAATACGCGCTCGAAAATAGCCAGCTAAATCCTTGAGCAACTGACGAAAATCGACGCGCTTTTCTGCCGTAAAAGAGATGAACACATGGCTGCGATCCAGCGGAAATGCGATTCTGACTAGCTTCATATCCAACTGGCGCTGGGCAATCATCTCCTTAACAAAAGAAAAATTCTCACGAGCAAAAGCTCGATTAGCCTCATGCCGCTCAATATCTTGAGGCCGAGCCAGCCCTAAGACCCTGTCCATCTGAGCTGGCAGTGTTTCACTGGCCAAGCTAACATTGGGGCGAACCACACACGCTAAGCGGTCTCCCTTTTGCAATCGAATAACGACCAGATCATCTTTCTTATACTGCTGATCGGGCAAAACATAAGAAAGAGCCTCATTCTCTTCATATTTGATCCCTATTACTTCTGTCATCTTAGCACCATATATTCTAAAGCATTTTGAAAACTAACATTGCTTAGCCACATCTGCCTAGCCTGATAAACCTTAGTAGCAGCTTCTGGGTTCCTATCCTTAGCTAGTAATACTAGCATAATTTTAAAAGCTAGATCTTGCTCAAACTTCTCCCCAGCCACACTAGCGATATAAGTAGCCTGCAAAAAAGATTGCTCAGGAGACTTTAATAAACTGCCGACAAATCTATCCAGACTGCGCCATATATCATCAAATTTCCCCATATCTGCCAAAGCCTCAGCCATCTCTTCATCCTCAGCTACAGCTGCAATCAAACTGGCCTTGTCCTTTAAAAGTCCCTGACTTTCTAGTTTTTGTTGAAGATAAGCCTCATTTTTAGAAAAACGAAAAATCTGGCACCTACTCTTAATAGTAGGTAAAACTTTGCTGTCATCGGATGTTAAGAGAAACATATAAGAGGACGACTGGGGCTCCTCAATAAACTTAAGCAAGCTATTAGCTGCATTAGTATGCATCTTATCCGCATCGCGAATAATAAAAACCTGCGTTTGACCTTCAAAACCAGAGCGCGAAAAATCGCGTAACAGCTCCCTGACGGTATCCGTCTTAATCACATTTCCCTGCGGTTCTATCACCTTGACATCTGAAAAATCCCTCTCGGCAATCAAGCGACATTCGCGACAGCTGCCGCAAGGTAAATAATCCTGTTTATTTTCGCAAAATTGGCTTTGAGCCAGAAAAAGTGCCATCTCAAAACTGCCAAAATTTCCAGAAAAGAGATAAGCATGGCTGAGCTTACCCTGACGCAAAATGTGATGAAATTCCTGAAAAATCTTAGGCTGCAACTCTGGTAAATTCATACTATCCTGCAAGCTCCTTGATAATAACTCGCACCGCATCAGCAACAACATCTGCTAATGGCTGACTGGCATCAACAACTTTAATGCGTTCGGGATTAGACTCAGCTAAATCCAGATAGCCTTGGCGCACTCGCTGATGCAACTCTAATTTTTCCAAATCTAAACGGTTGACCTCACGTAGATCAGCAGCTTCAATACGAGCTAGACCAAGTTCCGAAGGAACATCGAAAAGCAGGGTCAAATCAGGCTTAGTATTCTCAATGGCATAGTCATTAAGCCAAGTAACATCGCTGACTGACAGGCCGCGACCATAGCCCTGATAAGCCACCGAACTGTCTATAAACCGATCAACCAAGACAAGCTTACCTTCACTCAAAGCTGGCAGGACTTTCTCAATAAGATGCTGACGCCGGGCAGCAATATAAAGTAAAAGCTCTGTTTTTTTATCCATTGCCGTATTAGCAACATCAAGGATAACCTCACGAATGCTTTCAGCTATTGCAACACCACCAGGTTCACGGGTGGTCACTACCTCATACCCCTTAGCTTCTAAAAGGGGGACTAACTGTTCAAGAACGCTGGTTTTACCAGCACCATCAGGTCCTTCCAGAGTGACCAATCGGCCTGCTTTATCCGTTTTTACATTTTTCATACTAAACTTATTTTACCAAAAAACTGGCAAGATTTCTCCCACCAGTCATGAAAATTTAAGATGGCTTTCCTGCCATTTCAGTTAAAATAACACCTTAGCTTTCGTTTCTTGAATATCGTCAACAAGCAGGCCAGCCGCTTCTAACTTGGCCTTGAGTGCAGCCACATCGGTCTTGCCATCGAGCTGTATTTCATTAACAACCTTACCATCCTTAGCACCTGCAAGCACTGTTCGACGAATGTTAAGACCTTCCTTGGCAATAGTGCTGACGATTTTTTCCAAAATACCGACGCTATCATCAGCTAGAATACGCACCCGTATCCCTTCTTCTCCATAACCAGATACTTCAAGGAAAGTTCGAAAGATATCTTTATCAGTGATAATCCCTGAAACAACTCCATTCTCTTCGACCGGAAGGACACCAACCTTATGAGTCATCATGATATAAATAGCATCTTCTACACTGGCAAATGGCGAAACGCTCACCACATCCTTAATCATAATATCTTTAATTTTAGTCTTATTGAGCAGGTAGTTCATCTCATAGATCGATAAACTAGTCGCTTTTGACGGACTAGCTTCTGCCATAGTGCCCTCTGTCACCAAACCTACAAGTTTATCATTTTCAATGACCGGTAAACGGCGAAGCCCTTGTTCACGCATAACATCTGCAGCATGAGCTACTGTTGTATCAGGCGAAATATAGACGACCTTGCGAGTCATAAAATCTTTAACAGCCATAGTTGATCATCCTCACTTATTTTTTCTTAGCCTCATTATAACATTTTTTGATAACGGTTTCATCTTTTTTCAGCAAAAAAATCAGCTAATTTACAGCAATTAACCTAGTTTACTAAGCTACCCTGCGCCATAGGAATTTTATATAAAGTCGAACCAACACTGTGTCCCTTAGAGACTGAACACATGATTAATACTGCCTTAAGCAAAAAATAAGTCACCTCAAAAAACAGAATTTTGAGATGACCCCTATTTGTTGATAGTTTTCGTTAAACGAATCAGCACCTTCGACATGAAGTTTGTTTAATTAAGCTTACTAATTAAACGAATTAGCAGAAGAGGTAGGGAGTGGGATCAACCCAAAAATTGAAAATTTTGGTTCTCACCACTCCCTAATTTTAAGACCTGAAACAGTCTCTCCCCAAACCGTTTTTGACACTTGCTTTGCAAGTTTTATTTCCCGATTAAAAAGGTCTCCCAGACCTTTATTTGACACTTGCTTTGCAAGTTTTATTTCCCGATTAAAAAGGTCTCCCAGACCTTTTTAACCAACCCCCGCATAGCTCCAAAGGTTCGGGGAACCTTTGGAGGTTGGAAATAAGATGAACGATGTTCATTACATTAGGTCCGGGGAACCTTTGGAGCTTGGCGATAAGATGAACAGCGTTCATCACATTTGTTTAGGCTTTCCGCTTTGGCCTTCTGGCAAAAGGAAAACCAGCCAGCAGTGGTTCATTGGTGCTAAAGTACCTAATGAACTGTGCAGGTAGTAAGACTTCTTGGTCTAGTCAACAAGTCTTACTACCAACCACTGCGTCAAGAGTTTATTTCAAAAGAGGAAGACTAGACGAGTTTTTGTCCAGACTCCTTTGCTATCAAGTGCGAAGCACTTAGATAACAAGCCTCTGTCGCATCTTATTACATATCAAGGACATTATGGTAGACTTTTTGCACGTCATCATCGTCCTCAAGAGCATCAATCAAACCTTCAAAAACATCAAGATCTTCACCTGAAAGCTCAACCTCTGATTGGGGAATCATTTCCAACTCAGTTACTTGGAACTCATCAGTACCATTAGCACGGAGAGCTTCCATCCCCTTATGAAGATCTGTCGGCGCTGTATAAACTGTGATGCTGCCATCTTCTGCCTCAACATCATCCACATCAACATCCGCTTCAAGCAACTGCTCGAAAACGCTGTCCGCATCGTCTCCTTTAAAGACAATAACCCCCTTGCGGTCAAACATGTAAGCTACTGAACCAGAGGCCCCCATGTTCCCGCCATTTTTACCAAAAGCAGCACGGACATTAGCCGCTGTACGATTAACATTTGAAGTGAGGGTATCAACAATAATCATCGAACCATTCGGGCCAAATCCCTCGTAACGACCTTCAACGAAGGTTTCATCGGTATTTCCTTTAGCCTTGTCGATAGCCTTATCAATAACGTGTTTTGGCACCTGCGCTTGCTTCGCACGCTCCAAAACAAACTTCAAAGCCGAATTTGATTCTGGATCAGGATCTCCCTGCTTAGCAGCTGCATAGATTTCAACGCCAAATTTAGCATAAATTTTTGAATTGGCTCCATCTTTAGCTGTCTTTTTAGCAACAATATTAGCCCATTTACGTCCCATGGGTTTCACCTCTTCATTTTCGATTTTTAAGAATGATAACATTCTGCATAACGTCACCATTATAGCACGTTAGCTGGATTTCGTAAAATAGGAATTTTATATCTAAAAGTCAAAATTTTCGGTTTTTTTTTCAGTTCTCAAAGAGCATCAGTATCTCTTAATCAGCCTACAATCAGTTACTGATTTTGTGCTCGGTAACTATAAAATTAAGAAAATTAGGGAGTGTTAGACTTTTATCCGTACTGCCTAAGTATTCTTTCTCAGTCTCTGGAATACCTCTATTATAAGCCTCCACAAAGTCCCTCCAAGCAGTCACGTAGTAGTCGCCGTATAAACTTAAAAATAGATATTCTTCCCCCCTCTTCCCAGTTTACATCGAGCTGTCTACCATTTTTCCCAATGCTAATCATCCCTTTTTCTTACAGCTAAACATCACCATCAGTACGTTGAGTTCTAAGTTATTTATACGTTTTCAAGAAAGCCTGCAAACTAGTGGCTGGCTGCCCCAAAACTCGCTCGATATCATTGGAAACACCTGCTTGCTCTCCTTTAGCAATGGCTGTATAAGTAGACACCCAAGCATCGTATTCCCAGTCCTCTGCCGGCCAAGCTTTACGAGATTCATAGGCTCCTTCCACTGTTTCAGGGACATAAGCAACCTGCCAACCAAGCTCTTGACCGATCACATCTGCTATTTCTTGGATTGACAATTCCTCCGGACCAGTCATATCCAAAATTTGATTTTCCCAACTGCGAGGATCTTCTAAAATTTTAGCAACAACCTGAGCAACGTCAGATCGTATTACTGCAGATACCTTTCCTTGACCAGCCGGTCCCTTGATTTCACGATATTCCTTTGCCAAGTCGACAAAGAAATCCATATAAAAATTATCACGAATAAAGGTGTAAGTAAACCCTTTTTCCTTGATATAGTTTTCTGTTGCTGCATGCGTTTGAGCAAGTGTAAAGGTAGCCTGCAAATCAGCATGGTAAAAAGAAGTATAGATAATATGCCTAACACCCGCTGCTTTAGCACTATCAATAAAAGCTTTGTGCTCCTCTAAACGTGTTGGACTTTCTGAAGCCGATACCATAAAAAGTACATCGCTCCCCCTCAAAGCCTCAATGGCTTCCCTAGAATACTCATAGCTTGCCTGATAGACTGATACTCCCTCTGTCCGCGGAGCTCTCTCAGGCCGACGAGCCAGATAGCGGATTTTTAAAGATTTGCCGTCTAATGCTTGGGCAACCAACCCTCCCAGATGACCTGTAACTCCTGTTAATGCAATAACTGTCATGATGTCCTCCTAGTTTTTCTTCATTATAGCACAGTAAGACTGTTCCAGCTGACTTATAATTCGGCAAAAAGTTCCCTAGTAGAAATCGAGCCTGCCGAAAAAGCACCCCAATCATTAGAGCTTTAATCTAACTTTTGAGGTGCCAATCATCGGTTCACATTTTAGTTTGATTTTTTGGGGTGTCATTCAACTAGTAGGGGTAAACAGCCAGACCTAAGCTGCTTCGATCAACAGTTTGCCATCTACCATATCGGCTTTAAGTGATTTAACATCAAGGTGATCAAGATAGAAGTCTGTCACTTTATCACGGATCTGACCCTCGATAACTCGACGCAGAGGCCGAGCCCCCATAGCTTCATCATAACCTTCCTCAATCAGGTAAGCCTTGGCCGCTTCGCTCACTTCTAGTGTAATATTCTTTTTGGCTAGAGTACGATTGACTTCCTCCAGCATCAAATCAACGATTTCTTTCAAATCTTCTTTCGAGAGGTGAGAGAACTCAATGACACCGTTGAAACGGTTGAGAAATTCTGGACGGAAGAATGGGGCCAATTTATCGCGCAGACTGAGCTCTTTACCATCCTCTTCTGAGGCAGCCCCAAAGCTATAACCAGCATTAGAGGTTGCGATAATAACCGTATTTTTGAAGTTGACGGTATTACCCTGACCATCAGTCAGGCGGCCATCATCCAGAACTTGCAAGAGCAGAGTAATGACTTGTGGATCAGCCTTTTCAATTTCATCGAGAAGGATAATGGAGTAGGGATTGCGGCGCACGCGCTCCGTCAAAGTATTAGAGTTATCATCGTAGCCGACATAGCCTGCTGTTGTCCCAATCAACTTAGAGACTGCTGTACGATCGCTGTATTCAGACATATCCAGACGAATGACGGCATCCTTGGTGCCAAACATATCCAAAGCCAATTGCTTAGCCAACTCAGTCTTACCGACACCAGTAGGTCCGACAAAGAGGAAGCTACCGATTGGGCGATTGCCTTCGTCAAAACCAGCACGGTTCCGGCGAATGGCCTTACTAACAGCCTGCACCGCTTCATCTTGACCAATGACTTTACCTTTCAGCCTTTGCCCCATTTCCTTGAGCCGTTCAATATCTGAAGCTCCCATTTGGGAAACAGGAATACCGGTCATACGTTCAACAGCCTGAGCTACATCGTTAATAGTAGCTACAACCTTTTGGTTTTCAGTATGGTTGTCAATTTGTTTTTGCAACTCATCAATCTTAACCTTTTCAGCCAAGGCTGCTTCATAATCTTCCTTATCAGCTGCGGCTTGTTGGCGATCACGTGCCTTGGCAATATCTGCTTCCAAAGTCTTGACATCAGTCACTGGATGCTGGGCAGCCAAGTGGGCGGCTGTAACATCGACCAAATCAATAGCCTTATCAGGTAGAGCTCTCTGGGGCATATACTGAATAGAATAATCGACAGCAGCCTTTAAGACTAAATCAGGTAATTCCACATTGTGATGCTGTTCGTAGAGAGGCTTGATCCCTTTTAAGATGGCTAAAGTATCTTCAGCCGAAGGGGCATTAACTTTGACTTCATTGAAACGACGAGCTAGCGCTGCATTTTTTAGAATCGTATTGCGGTATTCATCTTGGGTCGTTGCCCCAATAACAGTCAATTCCCCGCGTGAAAGGGCTGGTTTAATAATATCAGCCAATCCCTTTGAACCTTGACCATCACCAGTACTGCCTGCTCCTAGAATTTGGTGGATTTCATCAAAGAAAAGAATAACATTACCAGCACTCTTAACTTCATCCATCAGCTTTTGAATGTTTTCCTCAAAGGCTCCGCGATATTGAGTTCCAGCTTCCAAGCCAGAAATATCAATAGAAATGATCTCCTTATTCTTAATCGAGGCAGGAACATCGCCATTCACAATAGCCTGAGCTAAACCTTCGACAACAGCTGTCTTACCAACACCGGCGTCACCCACTAGGACGGGGTTATTTTTGGTACGGCGAGCGAGAATTTCTGCCGTATCTTGAATTTCCTGATTCCGACCAATGACAGGATCTAGCTGACCTTTGCGGGCTTCTTCCGTTAAGTTGCGACCTAATTTAGCCAAGATGCCATCCTGCTTTAACTGACCTTTGCCAGCTTGGGGGGCTCCTTCTTGCACCACTTCTTGATTAGGTAAGTGACCTGTTTGACGGAAATAAGCAAACTCCTCAGGACTAACCTCGCGTCCATTGATGCGGTAACGACGGGTTTCTGAATTAAAACCACCCATATTTCCCATCAGTTGGTTAAAAATATCATCCATGTTATTGAATTCAAAATTGTTGTTCATAATCTTACCTCTCTTCTTACAAATACTCAGTCACCAAGTGACTCAAAAATCAAATGCTTGCTTAACTAATGTTTCCTTTCATTTTTAAGCAATGAGCTTCAGCAGACCTTCTCCAGCCCGTTGAACTCTGCAGGGATACAGACCTGTGCAGATATATGACACTAAACCACTAGACAACTCAAAGAATTAGGAAAGGATGACAGATCATTCTTATTTCTTTCTGCTGAACCGTAGGAACGGTCAAATACCATATCTCAATTTTGACTATCACTGACCTTACGTCGTAAAATTTTGCCAGGCATCTAAGCTTCGAATAGCTATCGAAAACACTGACCTTTACTGACTATTTATCAAAAAATAAAATGCCTCCAAGACCGACAAGTAATGATAATCTTTAGCAAGGGCTCCTTTCATCCCTGTGACTCTAGTATACACCATTAGTCAGCAAAGGTCAATAGTTTTTTTGACTTTTACTGACCTTTTATAATCACTACAAAAACAGATAAAGTAAAATTTGACGTCTCAGAAAACATTGTCCACCAAGCAAAAGCTAGAATCAGAAACTCCTTTAACCGCAATCTGATTTTTACTTTAGCAGACCATATCAATTTTGCCATTCAAAGAGGCCAGCATTACGGTGAACTCCAGCTGCCTTTTACCTACGAAATCGAACAGTTTTACCCAGAAGAAACTGCTTTAGGGCATTTTGCAGTTGATCTGATTAAACAGGAGTTGGGGATTGAACTACCAAATACAGAAATTGCTGCAATTGCCATGCACCTTATTAATTCCCAATTGGAATCTAAAGAAAACATCACAGATATTGATGGACATAGTGATGGTTATCTGATTAATCAAATAACTATCATATTGAAACAAGAGTTTGACACCAATATCAATACCAAAAGTTTTGAATACAACCGTTTTGTGATGCACCTTCGCTATTACCTCAAACGAATCAAGAATAATGAGCAGGTCAGTCAGGGAGACTTCCGTTCATTCATAGATACTATCAGAGAGAAGGAACCTGAGGTTTATATCTGTACCAAACGTATTATTGGTTTTTTGGAAGACAGACTTGAAAAAATTTGTACTGACGATGAAATTTTCTATTTAATGATCTATATCAAGCGTATGGCTAGCCGGATACAATAGCTATACACAAAAACTTAACTGAACACGGGCTAAAAGCTTGGGATTTAGATAAGCTTCCTTGTGTGCCAGCACACAGCGTCACCTTCCTAAAATCCTAGTCGCTTTTTACGCCCTTTGTATCTTAATACGAGGAGGTTAAAAATGTTAAATAAATTACAGCGTTTTGGCGGGGCTATGATTGCCCCAGTCATGCTCTTTTCCTTTTTCGGTCTAGTCATTGAACTTGCCCTCCTATTCTCAAATCAGGTCATTATGGGAGACATTGCAGCCCCTAATACCACATGGACCAAATTTTGGATGGTTATAGCAGCAGGTGCTTGGACTCCTTTCTTTCAGCTACCTATTTTATTTGTCGTCGGTCTTCCAATCAGCCTAGCCAAAAAAAATGCTGCCCGCGCGGTAATGGAAGCCTTGGTTATCTACCTTGTTTTCAATTACTTTATCAATGAAATCTTAACACTATGGCCAGATTCCTTTGGCGTTCACATGACAAACAAGGTTACAGATGGATCTGGACTGGCTTCTGTTGCAGGAATCGTAACCTTGGACACTGGCATGTTGGGCTCCTTAATGGTGTCAGGAGTTGCAGTGTATTTACACAACCGCTATTACGACAAGGTCCTGCCTGAAATCCTCTCCATTTTTAGCGGTTCGGTATTTATCGTTAGTATCGGTTTCTTTGTGATGATGCCTCTAGCTCTGGTAACATGCTTCGTTTGGCCTTTTTTACAAGATGGGATAAAAAATATGCAGGGGTTCTTTGTCCATTCAGGGAATCTGGGGGTGTTTATTTACGAGCTCCTGCAAAAATTACTCATCCCAACCGGTTTGCACCATTTCGTTTATGCCCCATTTGCCTATGATGACGCTGTTGTAAAAGGAGGAATGTCGGCCTACTGGGCATCGCATATTTCTAACTTTCAAACCGACTCGGCCACCCTTAAAGAACTCTATCCCATTGGTGGTTTCGCCCTGTCAGGTATGTCTAAGGTGTTCGGAACCCTAGGGTTGGCACTAGCATTTATCAAAACGGCTCATAAGGAAAAAAGGAAACAGACGATTGCCATTGTCGCGCCAGCTGCCCTAACAGCTATTTTAACAGGTATCACAGAGCCGATTGAATTCACTTTCTTATTTGCTGCTCCTGCCTTATGGTTTGTTCACGCTGGTTTAGATGCCATTTTAGCCACGGTCTCCTACTATTTCGGAGTCGTGGGAGACTTTGGCGGCGGCTTAATTAACTGGTTGGGACTGGATTGGTTGCCCTTGTGGAAATTTCACAGTGCAACCTATCTGACACAGATTCTGATCGGTCTGGTAGCCACGGCGGTCTGGTACTTTGTTTTTACTTTTATGATCTTAAAATTTGACCTAAAAACACCGGGGCGAGAGAGCAGTGACCAAGCACCACAGTTATATGAAAAGAAAAAACAAGAAAATGGGACAAATTCGACATTAGAGCTGTCCAAGAATGCTTCTAGATTTGAACGACAAGCTTTTCGATACTTAGAACTAGTTGTTAGTAAGTAATTTTAAGAACCAGTCCCATCATAAAGTGCACAGATATCAGCTTTGATATAGACTGATTTTTCAACATTTCTAATAAAATTTAGTTTTATTAGTGTTGTATCTCAAAAATTACAATTAATTATCTTTTCTAAGATGGCAAAGAATAGCTGTAAAATTATGCTAAAATGAAGAAAAATTATTTTAAAGTGAGGGTATTTTCTATGGAAAAACAAACACGCTTCAAACTGCATAAAGTCAAAAAACACTGGGTGACTATCGCGGTAACCGCAACAGCTGCTACAGCACTTTTTGCAGCGGGCAGTCAAGCCAGCGCTGACCAAGTGGCACCAGCTCCTCAAGAACAGGCAGCTGCTCAGCAAAACACACCAGCTAATCAGGCTGGTGACCAAAAAGCAGAACAGGCACCTGTTGTGCAGCAAGAAACTCCAGCAGCCGAACAAAAACAAGCTCAAGACACACCTGAGGTGGCTCCTGGCCAAGATGGATCAGGTGGCGACCAAGGTCAAGCTGAAGAAGCTAAGCAAACGGCTGAACAAGACGACAAGGTAGCTGATAATCAAGATATCCAAGCTAATAATAAACAAGCCGACGCCCAAAATGACCAAGCAGCCGAGAAACAAGAGGCACCAGCTAACAATCAGGCAGCTCAACCAGCAACACCGGCTCAGCCTGCTGAATTAACCATCCAAGCACCAAACAACAGCCAAGCGGCTAATTCATTCAACGAAGAAAACGGTCAGTGGTACTTCCTCGATGCCAATAAACAAAAAGTAACTGGCTGGCAAACCATCAACGGTCAAAAAATGTACTTCGACAAAAATGGCAATCAAGCTAAAGGCAACATTGCTGAGAACAATGGCAAAACTTATTATCTTGATAGTGACAGCGGACAAGTCATTACTGACAAATTTGGGATTACCCCTGATTCTAAGACCTATTACTTTGCTGAAGATGGCAGTCGACTAGAAGTCACTGGTTTAAATGCTATTAATGGGAAGACCTATTATTTCGATGATGATTTCAGTATTACCGATAGCAATGGTGTCACTGGCTGGCAGACTGCCGATAACAAACAAGTTTATTTCAAGAAGGGTTATCAAATAAAAGATAACTTTGCGGACATTGACGGGAAGACTTACTATTTTGATGAAGATGGTAATGTAAATCGCACCGGAGGAATCATAAAAGTTCGGAGTTCCCGTTACTACTTCGACAGCCAAGATGGTGCACTCCTCAAGGAGCAATTCATCCCTCACATTGATGAAGACTCAGGAAAAACCGTTTACTACTATACTGACGAATATGGGCGATTAGTTTATGGTTATCAGACGATTGACGGTCTGAATTACTACTTTAAACAAGACGGTCGTCAGCTCAAAGGAATCGGTTATGATAAATATGGAAAAGCTATCGTCACAGATAAAGATACAGGTATTATCCTAGAAGGAGAAGCAGCCAGAGCAGCTCAGTACCGTGACCAAGTCAGCAGAACCTTCACCAAAGGCCAGTCTGACATTATCTATTACGATGAAAACGGCAGTACTGTCAGCAACCGTTTTGTCTATGATAAAGACTATCCAACTAACATCAAGCGAAGTGCCCATCAAACAGGCTGGCTCTATATTGGAGAAGATGGCAAAGCCGTTAAAGGCGATCAGCTTATCGACGGAGTGCTCTATCACTTTGACAAAAAGTACGGCGGACAATATAAAAATACCGTCTATCACCAGCAAGAACAAGGTTTAGACGGCAGTGCTGCTGGCTACTACTATCTTGACAGCAATGGTCGTCCTGTAAAAAATGCCTTTATTCAAGTCAATACCGAGGACTATCAGGGTTATTACTATGCCAATGAAGACGGACAGCTGGCTGAAGGCTGGAAAACTATTGATGGCAAGACCTACTACTTCGCTAAACCAGAAGACACAACATACTATTATGATCATCGGACTAGATTTGGACAGATTAAGGGACAAATGCTAATTATCGATGGTGCCAAATATTACTTTGACCCCAATACTGGTGAACTGGTTAAAAATAAAACAGTCACTATTGATAAAAACAATAATCCTTCAATGCCTCTGGGATATCCGAAGATAGAGACGGTAACTGTTGATGGAAAAGATTACACCCTAGGACAGGATGGCAAAGCCCAGGAAAACTACGGTTTTATTACCAAGGAAGATGGCAAAACTTATTATCAACTAGAAGATGGTAACTATGCTAAGGGCTTGACCGTTATCGATCATAAAAATTATTATTTCGATAAAGAAACAGGGGAAATGGTAAAAAATAAAATTATTTTAGATGAAGACCACGCTCTCTACGGTTTCAAGGATAGTCGCTATTACAGCACCTATTACTTTGGTAAAGATGGCTATGGGGTTGGAGGTTTCCAAACCATCGATGGCAAACGCTATTACTTTGGAGCTGGCGGTCAATCCGTTTCCAGCAATTATCCACGCCCTGTCACTGTGGAAGATGATATCTACTACATCAAAGATGACCAAGTTGTCACAGACACCTTAGTGCCTTATAGCCTCGCATCATTTGGCTATAATCCATCTTATAATAATCAGGTTGGCTACTTTGGTGCTGATGGTAAACTGCAACAGGGTTGGTATGAAAAAGATGGCAAAACCTACTATACCGTAGAACCCGAAAATGCAAGCATCTATCAGCCGGCATACACACGCGCAAACGGAGCTCAAGGCGTTGATCAGGATGTTTATGGCTTTGATAAAGAAAACGGAGAACTCAAGTCAAGCGGCTGGTATCAAGCATACCCAGATCGAAATGAGTGGCGCTATCTAGATGCTAATGGAAAAGTCCTAACCGGCTGGCAGGTGATTGATGGCAAAACCTACTACTTCAGTCTTGGTCATATCGATAAAGGAGTCGGTGAAGAATATAAGCGCCAGCAATTTACAAACAGTATTGGCATCCAAGTCAAGGGGAAATTGGTTGATATAGATGGCAATCAGTACTACTTCGACCCTGACTCTGGTGAACTTTGGACCAATCGAACATTGGATTATGAAGGCCATACCTACCAACTTGACGATAAAGGGAAGGCTACTTTAATTCATTAATCCTTACCAAAAAAGGGAACTCAAAAGAGTTTCCCTTTTTATATAACCTTTTCTCACCCTCTATAGGCAATACTGTTCAATGGCACAGCTAACAAAGTCAGCAGTCCCTGCTCCGCCAGCTTGGTCAATGGTTTGACTGAAACGATTATCAGCCGCATACATTTTTCCAAGTCCGGCTAAGATTTCAGGACTACAAGGGTAAAAATGATCTGAAATATAATCCTGCAGAACCTTGACTTGGGCTTGGACCTTGTTATCGGCAACATCCAAATCTTTCAGACTTCCAAATTCAGCCATGATAGTCAACATCTCATCAGTCACTTGGGCAAAAGCTTCCTTATCCGTCTTGGCCTCAAAAATTTGATAAGCCCGGGTATCACCCCAACGCTCCTTGGCCTCAGTCTCAAGGGCTTGCAGCTGAGACTTATCATAAGCGGTAAATGTCATCGTATCTCCTCCTTCTTGCAGACGACGAGCATGCGCCAAAACGCCCTCCAAGTGCGCCTTTTTGGCCTCCAAAAGGGCTATCTGCTTGGTCAAAGCTACCTTGCGGTCATAGCTCGGACTATCCACAATCTTCTTAATGGTTTTGAGAGGAAATTCCAGCTCCCGAAACAGCAAGATTTCCTGAAGGCGCTCTATCGCCTGATGATCATAATAGCGATAGCCATTCTCAGCCACCTGACTGGGCTTGAGCAGATCGATCTCATCATAATAATGCAGTGTGCGCACACTGACACCCGACAGCTGACTCATCTCCTTAACGGTCTTCATAGAAACCTCCTCTCTACTGAGGATACTAAGGCCGCACACTTCCAGAACTTAGTAAGCCTGATAAAAGTGATCACACACTTAGAAAGGCTTATCTATTTTCACAGGAATCTAGGCCCTGTTCACCTCAATTATGAGTATAAACCATAACGCAGCGTAAGGGTCAAGAGAAAGAAAGAAAAATCTCCAAAAAACTTGGAGATTAAATTTAGTAATGATCCCGTAGTGAAATGAAAGTGACACCATCATCTTCAATTAGATAAACGAGACGATTTTCAGCATCAATTCGTCTTGACCATGCTCCCTGATAATCGTGCCTTAAGGGTTCAGGCTTACCGATTCCTTCAAAAGGAGAACGTTGAACATCTTTTAAAATCCTATTAATGCGCTTGAGTGTCTTTTTATCCTGATTCTGCCAATAACAGTAATCCCTCCACGCAGAATCTGTAAATTTCATAGGCATAACTAATCCTCAATCTCATGAACTTTAACCTGACCCGCTCTTGCTTGAGCAAGCCCTTCAATAATCTTATCCGAAAGATATTTATTTTGTGAAATTCGAAGGGTCTCCTGAATACTATCCCACTCACTTTTGGAAAGAACAACGATATCTTCATCAGGATTTTTATTAACAACTATAAGCGGTTCAAATTCATTATTGACCTTTTTCATATAGTCTTTGAGATTATTACGAAAAGTTGAATAAACGACTGCTTCCATGATAAAACCTCACTAATTCCTAATATTTAACCACAGTATAAAATAAAAGAAAAAACTTGTCAATAAATTGTACAAGTTCTTCCTATCATAACTTTCGCTGCCGTTTTTTCATATATTTCAGTTTATCTATTTTACGATATTGATAGACAAATGCTGGATTTTTAAAAAATTGATCTATGACATATGTGATTAAAAGATAAATTGCAAACCCTAGAATAAGTGACAAGATGGGAAAAAAAGTAAAATTATTAAATATATTATTCTTGCCAAATAAATGAATATAAAAAGAATTTTTTATTATCTTTGAAATAATCAGCATTTTATGTTCGTTCAAAAGATAATCAATAAAAAGACTAAGATATAACATTAGAGTAAGTTTAATAAAGATACTCCTTAAATTTGGACTTATTCTAATATATACTAGGAGTCTATTTTGACTGCTAAGTTCAATTATATTATTGATCATAAAAGATAAAATTAATGGAAAAATCCAAGAAATGATTTCGAATTTTACAAATGTTGTAATAGCAATATAAATAAAAACACCAATGCTGCCACGTAACATAATATTAAATTCTGCTTTAGGCAAAACATATTTTTCGTAAAACCATGTTCTTAAATATAAAACCAATATATAAACAAAAATTATTGAAAAAAATTTATTAAATTTTGTACCATTCGATTTCAATTGCAAACTTGTTAGAAAATAAGCACAAAATATATAAAACGAGTAAAATTCCGATGCAAGATAAACTTTAGTATTATTTTTCAACCTAACACCTAGTTTAGTAACAACTTTTGCAGTTTTTTCCTTAATTTTGCTAATAAAAAAAGCTCTAACAATGTAAATCGCAAACCAAATTAGTACATCAAAAGTGACTTTATTATTTTCAGATAGATCAATGTTTAATTGGGAATATAAAAAATAAATAATAAGGCCGACAATGATGGTAATGATATCAGCCAAGATATGCCCGTAAATCTTCTTCTTATAAATCCAATCATCAGATAAATAAAGAAATAAATTTATGAATAGATATAATAACAAACCAACAACATCAGTAAGACCACATTTTAGTAAAATAATATTTCGAAATGAATGTGCTAATAATCTTAGCAAGAAAAATGCTGACACTATATAAATCCACCGCCATAAGTATTCCCATCTGGAAATTTTCCTTTTGTTTATTATTTCGATGAATTTTGATATTGATATCAATTTCACTAAAGAGCCAACAATAACTGCTACAATTTCAATAATGTAAATTGTTTCTTCAGTAACAGAAAGAAGCTTTATAGCAATTGGATTAAGAAATAAGAGGATCGCTAAAACTACGACATCAACTCCAAATACTAATTTCCAATTATTACTTATATCCTGAAATATAGTCTCACAGATTGATAGAGCATCATTAATTTTCACTCTTATTCGTTGCTTTCTCCTTAGTCTCTTTAAAATTTTAACATTACTTATTTCCATATTACACTTCTCCTTTCTTAACCCTCACCGGCACCCGTCCCCAGTTTTGTTCCTGAATATTGGGATCGCCCAGTTGGTAAACTCTGTCGGCTTGCTGGGCCATAGCATCCCACGGTTTAGCACCGATACGAGTGATAATCTCCGCAGATTTTTTCACAGACTTGAGGTGTTGCTGGCCTTTTTCAGTGAAACCTAGGACATGGATAGCCTTTGGTAAGGCTGCTTCTCTAGCATTGACCAAAATATAGGTCAAAATTCTCCGCACGCGCGCCTTAGTGTAGCGTTTTGTCGCCACCTTATCAACCAAATCATCAAAATCAACCGCCGTCTTAATAGACTCTTTGATTCGGCTAACCAGCTCCTCATTGACCTGAAAAATAGCAGTCAAATCAAGATTTGTCAGGATTTGATACTTGAGCAAGGAAAAATAATCTGTCCAGCTGACCGTAGTTGCCCGCTCCAACAGCTGAAGGCTAGGCATAGTTTGCTCTAAAAATTCTCGATCGCCCAGATGTTTACGAATAGCAGTGGCTGAGGCAATTTGCTCTCGCTTGCTGTCGGAATGATAGCCTGCCCCAATACGCGAAATAGGCGTTAGCTTGATACCATAGGCTGCACAAGCCTTAGCATAAGCTAGCCCCAGAATATGATTGGGCGTATCTCCAGAAAAATCTACACCAGCAAACCTTTCCCACATTTTCTGGGTCTTCTGGGGATAAGACAGACTGTCAGGTAACTGGGAAAGAAAAGTCTCCATCTCAGTCCCCCTAGCTGCATAAGTATCTGAAATAGCTTGGTAATCCAGAGCTTCCTCGGTTCCAAAGACCAGCTGATCAATGCCCAATCGTGCCAATATATCCACAGCACCCTGAGCAAAATAATCAGCCGACTGAACCGACACCAAAAACGGCAGCTCAACGACTAAGTCAGCACCATTTTCCAAAGCCATCTGGGCTCTTGTCCACTTATCCACAAGGGCAGGCTCCCCCCGCTGGACAAAATTACCAGACATAGCTATGATCTTGACACCTTCTACTTGATCGAGCAGATACTTGTGCCCATTGTGAAAAGGATTGAATTCAGCGATGATGCCAGTTGTGGTCACGGGCTTCCCTCCATTTTAGCCTAAAATCCAGTTATCTAAAAAACAATAAGAAGATAGATCAACTATCAAAATAATAGCTGATAAAAAGATAATTCCTGTGACACCATATCTGATAGGTTGCCGATATCTTTTATAGAAAGCATTAAATTTATCAATAAAGATATGATGTTTGTTGCACATAACAGCTAAAATCAGCAAGAAGAGCGGACTTTGGCTGATAAATACCCAGAGAAAATTGTAAAGCAGCGATAAGAAAGTATCATTGACTTGACCGGACAAAGCTAGCACGGCTAAAAAAGTTGGATCCACGATGGCTGTATAAATCATGAAGACCGCTGCTGCGTAGATTCCTTTGCTGCTCTTTGGGCTATTTTGACTGTCCAAATCTTCTACTGCCATCAGGCGTTTGACTCCCCAAGCTATTAAGACAGCAATAAGCGCCAAATAAATCCAAGCCCATACTCTATCAGGAAGTTGACCAAGGACTTGCGCTAGATTCGATATCTCATTACCCAGTATGAGTGATAAAATGAAACCCAGCAAAGCCGTTCCAAACAGGACTAAGCCACCAAAAAGATAGACTTTTTTAGGAGATAAACCCACTGCCTGCATGGTCATCAGCAATATCATGCCAACAGGATCAATGCCCGCTAGCGCCAAGCCTATGACAAAAGCTAAATTCTTCATAACTGTTCCTTCCTACTTCGCACACACAAAGAACCATCTTTTACTTGTTTCTGTCGGCTCTTTGTCTTCAAAGTCGGCATAGACTGTCACCTTTTTGAAACCTGCCTGCTCCAGCAAGATATCGTAGGTCAACAGTTCATAGGTGCGCTCTTCGTGGATCTCGTCAAAGCGTGTAAAGCGTCCATCCTCATCTTGGATGAAGAAAGTCAGCTCATGCACGACTGAATGTGGAACTTCATCTTCGTAGCTGTCCCAGACCATAGCAAAGTCTTCCGCATTTTCATGGTAAGCGTAGCCAGGGAAAACCTCATCTGTCTGATAGGTAGAATGCACATCAAAGATAAAGACCCCACCATCATTGAGATGCTGGTAAACCTGCGCGAAGACATCACCAACACCGACCTCATCTTCCATGTAGCAGATGGAATCCGAATAACAGGTCACCATATCAAAGGTTCCGATAGGCGATAAATCCAGCATATTTCCCTGAATAAAGGGAATGTCAAGGTGGGCAGACTGGGCACGTTGGCGGGCTAAGTTCAGCATCTCTTCACTTAAGTCCAGCCCTGTCACATCGAATCCTGCCTGCTTAAAACGAATAGACTGAATCCCCGTCCCACAAGCCAACTCTAGGAGTTTGGCATTTTTTGTTTTTGGAAAATGGCGCAGCGAAAAGTCCGTCCACTGATCATAAAGTGAATCGTCCATGATACTGTCATAGACTCTCGCAAAAGTTTCATAAGTTGTCATATCTCTTATCCCTATTCTAAAAAAGCAGTCTCAGCGACTGCTCATTATTATCCAAGATAGGCCGTCACATCCACCAGTGGTGCTTCGTGCCAGAGTTTTTCCAGATTATAGTGGTCGCGTGCTTCTTCGGTAAAGATATGGACGACCACATCATTGAGATCAAGGAGAACCCAGCCGGTCTTGCTATCCCCTTCAATGTGACTAGCATCACCGCGTGCTTCTTTAACCTTCTCACGGATATTATCCGAAATAGCTTCCAACTGACGGCTGTTCATAGCACTCATGATGGCGAAATAATCTGTCAAACTGCTTAAACCAGCTAAATCAAGAACAACAATATCTTCAGCCCGCTTTTCATCAGCAGCTTTAACAACCAATTCTAAAAGTTCGTCTTTAGTCATTAATCTTTATTTCCTTTAATTAAATAGTCTCTCCAGAGGCAAAACCTGAGCAAAGCGGTCATGCCAAATCGTCTCATAGTAGTCAATCAAGATATTTGCTGGGATATCTGATGTCCCAAAGGTCGTCGTACCATGTTCCACCACAGCAACTTCATAACCCATCTCAAAAGCCACCTTGACCGTCGTATCGATACAGTAATCAGTTGCCATCCCTACAATAATCAACCGCTCCACACCCTTGCTTGCTAAATAAGCTCGCAAGCCTGTCTCTTTAAAAGCCGAATTGTAGGCTTTATCAATAATCAACTCATTTGCTTGAGGTGCTACTGAATCAGATATCTTCCAATCGCTGCTGCCCATTGGCAACTCATCATCATGATGGCGGACATAAATCACCTCAATTTGACGAGCACGCGCTTGTTTGATGGCTTGCCCTGCAGTTTCCAAGAAAAGCGACACTTGATAAGGCTGCTCCTTAATTAATCCAGTCTGGACATCTACAACCAATAAAGCTGTCACCATCTAGGTCTCCTTCAAATAATTGACATAAGCATTGTAGGTTTCAATAGTCTGTGGATAGATGGGCACAGCTTGGTGGGCCAAATGCTCAATGGTATGGGCCGTCTCATAGGCGACCGCCTTATCCAAGGATACCTCAGCCAGTCGACGCGCTTCCTCAACACCTGGAAAATGACGATTGTCCTCGATATAATCAGCCACATAGACAATCTTAGCTAAGACTGTCATAACCCTGCTTCCTGTCGTATGATCTGCAATGGCAGCTAGGATTTCAGAATCTGTTACTCCTAGATCTTCTTGGATCTTATAAATACCAACCTTGCCATGCCAAATATTATTGCCCCAGTTTTTCAGGTCTGGATCTAGACCATACTTGTCAATCAGAGCCAGAAACTCCTCATCAGAGAGCTCCTTGGCATAGTCATGGAGTAGACCTGCCAAACCAGCTTTATCAGGCGAATAGTGATTGAGCTCTGCCAAATGTCTGGCAGCCATTTCAACCCCCAAACAGTGCTGAAACCGCTTATCACTCAGCGTCATTTTCATTTGCTCCAGCAGGCGGTCTCTGTCGTAACCATAATTTAAAAATTCTTCATACATCAACGATAGAGCCCTGCTTTCTTGATATAGGCTAAGACTGGCTGAGGCACCATAAAATTGGGATTATGACCAGTCTTAATCAGCTCCCGCACACTAGTTGAGGAAATATCCATCAGGGGCACATCAACCCAGATGACAGGATAGGACGTTCCAACTTTATACTTGGGACGTTGAACCCCAACAAACTGCACCAGCTCAACCAGCTCGTCAATCCGATGCCACTTGGGCAGGTATTCCACCATATCTGCCCCAATAATAAAGTAATAATCCGTATCGGGATGAGCTTCTGTCAATAGTTTCATCGTATCGTAGGTATAACTAATGCCTTGGCGCTCTAGCTCAATAGGCTCAATATCCAAACCTTCGATACCATTGATAGCCAGCATAAGCATATTGAGACGGTGCTGCTCATCAATGGTCTCCTTTTTATCAATATGAGGCGGTATATATTCTGGCATTAGAAAAACTTCATCCAAGCATAACTGCTGACGAACCTGGTCAGCAACAAGCAGATGAGCATTATGAACAGGGTTAAAATTGCCGCCTAAAATCCCAACCTGCTTACGTCCAGTTTCCTCAACATTTGCCTCCAATTCTACCTTGGTAAATGGCGTTACTAAATCAAGTGCCATAGACTTCTCCTCATGCTTTACGTATCAACTCTTTTAGCTCCCATTATAGCATAAATAGGACAAAAGAAAAAGCCGACAAAGCGGCTGGTAAAAAGCGACAAGAGGGCTTTTCAAGGGGATTAACAAGTGTCACATTTCCTGCAACATTATAAAAAACTTAAGCTCAGAGCTCCTTTACCTTCTGTGATAATTTGCGATTTTCCTTCTTAGCAGACTGCTTATAAAGGGTAAGAACACGACCCGTTTTAGCAACAGAATCCGCCCCAATTTCTTCTTCTAAAATTTCAGCAACCTCATGAATGGTCTCATCAGTGTTTTGCAATAGCTTTATCTTGATAAGCTCACGTGCATCTAGGGCATTGCGGACGCTGGTTTTAATCTGATCATTAAGGCCGTTCTTGCCAATCTGCACAATGGGTTTCATAGCATGTGCCTGACTATTGAGATAGGCACGTTGTTTTGATGTAAGCATATGTATTCCTTCTATTTCATTTTTTAAATTAGGGCCTTGCGGATAACCACACCGACCCCGTCCGGTGCCCAGGCAGCTACCTTAACAGGCTGACTACTGCTTGCCTTAACACGAATCCAGCCGAGACCTGAGTAGACGATATCGATCTTGTCCGTAACCGTGAACTCATGGCGGACAAGAGCAGGAAACTCAGCTAAGTCTTTAGCATGCGGTGGTACCAGAAGATCGCCTTGATGCTTATCATAAAAATCATCTGCTCCAGCCAACTTAGTCCGACGCAAGTCAAGATTATTATCAAAATAAGCGGTAAAACCTTGTTTATCTCCCTTAATAAAATCAAAACGAGCCAAACCTCCTAAAAATAGGGTCTGTTCAGGATTAAGCTGGTAGGTTTTAGGTTTGATTTCTTTTTTAGGGCTGACATACTTGAGATCCTTGGCACTGAGATAGTGAGCCATTTGATGGCGGTGAATAATCCCCGGTGTGTCAAAGATATAGCTACCATCATCCAGAGGAATCTCAATCTTATCCAGTGTTGTTCCAGGAAAGCGTGATGTCGTAATCACATTTTTATCCCCAGTAATCTCACTAATCACGGCATTGATTAAGGTGGATTTACCGACATTGGTCACACCGACAACATAGACATCACGGCCAGCACGAAGCTCCTCAATCCGCTCAATTAATTCCTTGATAGCATAATGATTCTGGGCACTGGTCAATAGGACATCGACTGGCCGCAGACCTTCTTCGTGAGCACGCTCGCGCAGCCACTGAGTAACCTTGCTATCTTTAACAGATTTAGGTAGAATATCTTTTTTGTTCCCCACTAAGAGGACATCGTTACCAGATACAAAGCGACTGAGACCCGGAATAACAGAGCCGTTAAGGTCAAAAATGTCTACAACATTGACAACCAATGCCTGACTATCGCCAACTTCATGCAGTAAGGTCAGAAATTCATCATCACTAATATGGACATCGACGATATCATTGTAGTGGCGCAGGCGAAAACAGCGCTGACAATAAAGATCACTGTCGCTTTCTGTCGCCTTCTCAACACTGGAGCGGGGGGTATAGCCAGCAGCTTCCTTATTCTCGCTTTGAATCTTGGCTCCACAGCCAATACAGAGTAATTCTTCCATTAAATTTCCTTTTTATAAATAATATCACCGTATTGCTTAGCAATCTTTCGCATCACACGGCGCTCTCTGGCACGATTAAACTTGGTATTCCAAGCATCCGATCTTACCAATGGCTTGACTAAAATCGAGCGAATACCCGCTCGATGACAAGCCCTAATATCTGTCATTAGCTGATCACCAACCATGACAACCTCATCGCGATCAAAGCTATAGCGTTCAATCGCCTTGTCAATACCACGAGTAAAGGGCTTCATAGCACGGCTGACAAAATCCACATGGAAAGGTTCAACCGCACGCTGAACACGTTCAAATTTATTATTGGAGACGACGACCACTGGTATTCCAGCCTCTGTCATATCATCCAACCACTCCCGCAGCTCCGGTGTCCCATCAGGATTATTCCAAGCAATCAAGGTATTATCCAAATCCACCAGTACCGCAGAAATCCCATGCTTACGCAGGCTTTCAGGTGTCAAATCATAAACAGCTTCCACCGCAAAGGTGGGTATATAATCTTCAATACTCACAGCTTTCTCCAAAATATGATAGTATCTTTTATTATAGCATAATTTCAGCCAAGATAGAGAGGCCAACAGAATAACTGACTTCAAAAAATCCTCCTAAAATTAGCCTTATGCGCCAATCTCAAGGAGGATAGTATCTCTCTATGAATCAGAAATTACTTTTGGAAAACAAAAGTAACCTTTGCCTTCTTATCAATAGAAGTAATAATTTGCTGATAATATTCTTTAGCTGAATCTTTGACAAGACTCTGGTAACGTTTCAAATACTCCTCCTGCTCCTTATTAGAAAGGCTGTCTGTCACAAGCTTTCCAGTATCGATATCCTTGGTTGAATAGCTAAGCAGTCCACCAGAAGTATTATAAAGTTGATAAGGGTGTTCCTCTGCTAGTTCAAAACCGATAACTTCAAACTTAGGAATACTAACAGTGTAATGAGAATCTTCCTTTTCATCCACCCGCACTCCTTTTTTTATTCCAAATTTGGCTTGGTAGTTAAGAATAATCACCGCTTCTTTCTCTGAAAACGGGATATCCAAATCTGTAAAAAGAACTTTTGTCGTTTCCTTTGAAGTCACTATTTTTTGAATACCAACATTGAGAAAAGCCACCTGATTAACCTTTTCCAAAGAAGTAACAGAAGTATAAGAAGTCTGACTAGGTTCTGACTGCTGTGAGGCCCTGATACGACCATACGTATAGAAACCAAGTGAAATAGCTATGACAAGGCCCAAAATCAATAGACTTCTCCAGCGCGGAACCTTCTGCTTTAAGAACTTTCCCATCTGCTTAAAAGGAGAAAATCGTTTAAGTAATACCATATTAGTCTCTCCTAATAACTAGAGCTAGGTAAAATATCCCAGAAACAATCATGGCCGTACCAATCCAAGGATTTAGAGCAAGCAAAATAATGCCAACAAAGATAAATAGAATAGGTAAAGCTAGTTTGTTCATAAATTTTGACCTATCTTTCTAATTTAACAATAACGGGATTCCCATCAACTGAAAATGATGGTTCAATTTCCAATTCCAAATCACCATCACTAGTGACGCCAAAATGCTGGGTGGCTCCTTGGTATGAACGTCCTGATGAAATAGTCTCAAACGTATTGTCATTTGGATAAGTCTCCATTTTTTCTCCCCCAGCATAAAGATTCAACTCACTACCAACAGGATAGTCTTCATCTGAAAGATTGGTTATATCATAAGTAACTTTCAATACTTTTTCTGGATTACTATCATCGAACATATTTCGTTCATCAGTCCATTCGACTGATGTAATGGTAATTTCTAATTTACCATCAAAAGTGATTTTATCACCTACCTTATAGGTCTTTTTACTACTATTCGAATCAGAAATACTTGATCCTGACTTATTATCTGTCTTTCGACTAGTAAGCTCACTACTTTTCTCAAATGCATTGTCCAATACAGCCCCATAACTTGCCTGTGTCACTAAAACAATAACAAATGAAACCACAGCAATCATAATTGAAATTAAAGAGAGTGATTTTTTCCTTTTTAAGTTAATAAACAAGGCTATAACTCCCAAAATAAAAGCAATAATCGCTAGAATGGCAGAAGCATTATTGACAAATGGTATCCATGATGTGACTAAAGCAATCCCTCCCATAACTAAAGCAATAATAGCAGTAACCTTTCTCTCTTCATTCTTTATAGGTTGCATCTCTCTACCCCTCTCATTTTTTTAATTTTACAAAACTATTATATATATATATATCGTATGTCAATAGTGTTACAGAAAAACTCGGCAGAGATTTCAGCAAACAAAAAAGCCAGCTTACTGACTATTTTCTCTTATACTCTCGCTTAAATGACTTTTTGCGCAGCTTAATAAGGCGGGCTAAAGATTGACCATCCTTGGCAAATCCCCCTTGTCTATTATAAAAACTGCGCTCAAAGTCCGCTACCTTGCGCTCTTTCCAAAAACGAGCTAGGCGGATTTTTCCAGCTTGATTGGGCGATTTAAAAGGTTTCACTATCGCTTTTCTAAAAATAGGATCGTGCGCTCTTATTGGTTCAACATCCAAACGAACATGACTCCACGGAGTATTGCCATAGTTGAAGCTAGCACCGTTAACAATTCCATTAATATTAACTTTATCCGCATCTAGTTCGTTAAGAAAATACCCCTGACTATCTAGGATAAACTCCGTGCGAAGCTGAAGTAAAATCTTTATATTATAGGATTCCCGCTGATCAGGAAAAGCAAATGCCTCCTGCTTAGACTGACGCTTATTGTGTAGGCGGGCATTGTCAAAAATATTGGGGCGCAGGCGATTAACTTTTAGGTAGGCTATCAAAGCCGCTTGATCGGTCATTCCAGATTGACGATAGTATCGGCGAACATACTGAGCCTGCTGAGATGAAATGACATAGCGCAGCTGATGCAAGCGGCGATTAAAACTCGTTTCTTCTGTAAATGAACCTTCCTTCATCGCCCGACGAACCAAACGTGCTAAATCTTTCCAAAAATTATCATGTGGCGCTAAGTCATCAGCAAACCGAGAGAGCAAACGACGATTCTCTTCTAAATCCCCCGACAGCTCCTCAGGCATGCCTGCGCTGTCCAAGAGATAGTGCAAGGCTTCATGCGCCGTCTTTTTTGTTTTTAGCTGCTCCCAGCACTGGTAAAAGACTGGCGACCCAATTTTATCCATACTAATCTCCTTTATATGATTATTACTAAGAGACTTATCAAACTGCCTCTTCTTTTCAATGGTGCTTTCGCTTTTCTAGCCGCCAACCAAGGATCCAAGCCAAAACAAGCAGATAGTTCTCAACGGCTCCAATAAGGTTAATATACTGGGACGGTGCCTGAATAAAGCCCACTAAGTGATTGCTTCCAATGCCAAGACCACCAATAATGAGTCCCAATAAAACAGCCCTCAGGTAAAACCAATCATATTTCATCAGCACAGCCATTAATATAATGACAACTGCTATATCCCAAAATGCTATTTCTCTCTGCCAACCACGAGAAATACCGTAAGCTGACTGGCTGCCCATGAAATCCGGAGCCAAAAGCTGCAGTAGACTAGCACAGGACATAGCAGCAATAACGACAACAAATACAAGCTTCAGAAACTTATTCATCTGATTTCCCCTTCTTTTCATAGATATCAGCCATCCTCTTTTTAATCTGCTGACGTTTTTGGGGAGATAATATAGGAACACCGCTTAGTTCTAACCAATGAGACAGGTAGTCAATTTTGGAAGAAAAGGAATAGTCCGCCCCCGCAAGAACTGGATCAAACCAAATATCCGCTAAGATAAGAAAAACGCTGGCAGTTTCAACAGGATAGGTGCAATCAAACTCTCCCTGCTGGTTACCCTGCTGAATCATATCACTTACGTAAGGTACCAACACTTGAATTGTATTTCTGAGTGTAAATAGCAAACCAAAGGGAACTTTTTCAGCCCAGTTAATATGAGACATATCCTGCAAGGAATCCTTTTGAAGCAAAAAATCCACTAAATGGCTAAGACGCTGACTGGCCGAAATATCCTTATCAGCGCATAGCTTAGATAAATACTGAGTCACTTCGGCAACTTCAGCTTTCATAATTTCTTGTAAAATAGCCTCTTTGCTGGCAAAGTGATGGTAGACAGCCCCTTTTGATAAACCTGCACTTTTAATAATGTCAGCCATGGTCGTTGTCTGGTATCCCTGTTTGGCAAATAGAGGGAGGGCCGTTTTTAGGATTAATTCTTTTGTCCGCAGGGATTTTTCTTCTTGTTTCAATAGACTCTATCCTCTCTATCAAAAAACAGACCAACAGTCTGTTTTCGATTATAAGGATAAGATCCCTGTTTGTCAAGAAAATGAGAAAAAAATGGATTTTTATCAAAAATCGTTTTCCGCTCTTTGCTCTTTAATTTTAAGAAAAATATCACTAAAGCACTCTTCACAGATCCAAAATAACTTTCTTATCTGCCTGTAATTAGCATATGATAAGGACATGGCCACCAGATAGAGCTATCCCCAAACCTCCTCAGTAATTTCCTTAACAAGAGCCAGCTTGTTCCACTGATCTTCTTCTGTCAGAATATTGCCCTCTTCGGTAGAAGCAAAACCGCATTGAGTTGATAGCCAGAGCTGTTCCAAGGGCAGAATCTTTGCGGCTTCCTTGATGCGGGCAATAATTTGACTCTTATCTTCCAACTTGCCATCCTTGGTCGTAATCAATCCAAGAACAGCTACCTTATTAGGATCTTTAAATTCTGCCAAGGGTTCAAAGCCACCAGAACGCTCATTGTCATATTCAAGGAAATAAGTCGTAACTTCTTCTTCCCCAAAGAGCTCATTGGCAATTGGCTGGTAACCGCCTGACGAAGCCCAAGTCGAGTGATAGTTTCCACGACAAACATGGCTATTAACCAAGAGACCAGCAGGTACGTTCCGATATAAATCATTATTTAAGCTCAGGAAGAGCTGCGCTAACTCTTGACGGACATCTTCTTTGCTCTTACCTTGAGCTGCTCCCCAGACTGTTAAGAAATTATCGTCGACAAGAACACCCCAGGTACAATCATCAACCTGTAAGGTCTTAAGTCCTGCTGCTACTAGATCATCAACAACTGTCAGATAAGCTTTTTTAATATCCTCTCGGAGTTCATCAAAATTAGGATAAACCTCGTTGAGCTTAGTCACATGCTCCTCGTCACGAATAAGCTCAAAGTAAAATTGTGAAGGAGCAGGAATGGTAATTTTAGCTTCAACATCAGCACCACTTTCAGCCACATAATCAACCAGAAAGCGATAATCCTCAACAAAGGGGTGCTGCTCACCTGAAATCTTACCAGCAATCAGGGCTGAGTCGGCCTTGGTTTCCTCACCATGAAATTGATACCCTTGAGCCGCCTGCACATGATCAACTCCATTGAATCCCCAGAAAAAATCAAGGTGCCAATAGGCACGACGAAACTCACCATCTGTTACCTTTTCTAGACCAGCCGCTGCCTGCTTATCTACCAAGTCTTTGATAGCTTGATCCTCCACCATCTTTAGATCTATCGAGGAAATTTCCCCTTTGGCGAAACTTTCTCTAGCTCTCACCAAAGACTCTGGCCGTAAAAAGCTACCTACATGTTCAAAATATTTTTTAGTCATTAGTCTTACCCCTTTATTGAATATGCTTCCATTGTATCAGAGGAAGATATAAGTGTAAAATATATATTTTATATAGAAAAGCATAGTTATTAGTTATATCAAAAAGGGAGTGAGATCAATCCAAAAATTGAAAATTTTGCTCTCACACCATTCCCTAATTTTAAGGTGGAGACCTGAAATGATCTCTCCTCAGACCGTTTTTGACACTTGCTTTGCAAGCTTTATTTCCCAATTAAAAAGATCCCCCGGACCTTTAGAGGTTGAAGATAAGATGAATGACATTCGTTTAGGTTTTCCGCTTTTGCCTTGTGACAAAAGGAAAACCAGCCAAAGTTTATTACAAAACAGAAAGACTGGACAAATTTTTGCCCAGCCTCTTAAGGTTTAGGTTTATATCAATCTAATAGTTTTGCTAACTCCTCTTTGAGCAGTTGTTGCGCCACCTGTGGGTTGGCCTGACCTTTAGTAGCTTTCATAAGGAAGCCTGTAAAAGCTTTATCAGCATTGCGTTTACCGGATTTGAAATCAGCAACGGCTGCTTCATTATCGGCAAAGACTTGGTGGATAATCGGAATCAAGACGTCTGGATCAGAGATTTGCACCAGTCCGGCTTTTTCCACATAATCACGCGCACCACCGCCATTTTTCGCCAAATGAACAAAGACCTTTTTGGCAATTTTCGATGAAATGGTACTATCTTCGATCAAGCTCAGCATTTCCACCAGATTTTCTGGTGTCAGATTAATGTGCTCAATGGTCTTAGCTTCGCTATTGAGGAATTGGGCCACTTCACCTTGGAGCCAATTGGAGACCTGCTTGGCGTCGCCGCCTAGGCCAACAGCTTTTTCAAAGAAGTCTGAGGTCGCCTTGGTCGCTGTCAATTGACTAGCATCATAATCCGTCAGACCCAATTCATTCACATAGCGGGCTCGGCGGTCTTTAGCAAATTCAGGCAGGCTGCCCCGCATGTCCTCAATCCAATCATCAGAAATCTCAAAGATTGGCAGATCCGGTTCTGGGAAGTAACGGTAATCGGCCGAACCTTCTTTAACCCGCATAAGAATTGTTTGTTTTCCAGCTTCATCATAACGGCGGGTTTCCTGGCGAATCACACCACCAGAACGCAGGATTTTGGCCTGACGCTCAACCTCATATTCCAATCCCTTGCGGACATTACTGAAGGAGTTGAGATTTTTTAGCTCTGTCTTGGTACCAAATTCTTCTTGACCGTAAGGACGCAGGGAAATATTGGCATCAACCCGCATGGAGCCTTCTTCCATCTTGACATCAGAAATACCGGTATACTGGATAATTTCCTTTAAAGCCGTCAAATAAGCATAAGCCTCTTCAGGAGAGCGCATATCAGCCTCAGAAACAATCTCAATCAGAGGCACACCCTGACGGTTGAGGTCAACGTAGGAATAACCATCGTCAGCGTGAGTATTCTTACCAGCATCTTCTTCCAAGTGCGCCCGTTCAATACGAATTTTCTTTGTCGAACCATCATCCAGCTGCGCTTCCAGCCAGCCATTATAGCCGATTGGTTCATCAAATTGCGAAATTTGATAGGCTTTTGGATTATCAGGATAGAAATAGTTCTTGCGGTCAAAGTGCATGGTCTGGTGGATATCCATGTTGAGCGCCAATGCAGCCTTGATTCCTGCATCAATAACGCCCTTATTCATGACCGGCAAAACACCCGGGAAAGACCAATCGATGATATTAGTATTGGCATTGGGATTCTCACCAAAATGAGCCGATGATGGTGAGAAAATTTTTGAATTGGTATTTAATTCCACATGGACTTCCAGTCCAATAATGGTTTCAAAGTTCATTAGTTCTCACCTCCAAAAATTACTGGCTGCTGCTTATGGTAGTCAGTTACTGCTTCAAAAGCAGAGGCCGCTTGATAGATAGTTTCCTCACCATATTTAGGACCAATCAGTTGCAAGCCAACTGGCAAACCATCCACAAACCCTGATGGAATCGAAATTCCTGGTAGCCCAGCTAAATTGACTGGAATAGTCAGAAGGTCAGCCAGATACATGGCAACAGGGTCGTGATTGAGCGTATCCAAACCAAAAGCTACCTGCGGTGCTGTAGGGCCGAGGATAAGATCATAATTAGCAAAAACCTTCTCAAAATCTTGGATAATCAAGCTACGTACCTGACCAGCCTTCTTGAAGTAAGCATCGTAGTAACCAGACGACAGACTGAAGGTCCCCAGCATGATGCGGCGTTTAACTTCATCACCAAAACCTTGACTGCGGGTCTTAACATAGATATCCTCTAGAGATTCGGCACCTTCTGCTCGGAAACCATAGCGAATCCCATCGAAGCGTTGCAGATTGGAGGACGCTTCTGAAGATGCAATGATATAGTAGACTGCCACACCGTATTTAGAATGGGGCAGACTAACTTCTTCAACAATGGCTCCCAGTTTTTCAAACTGCTTAGCCGCTGCTAGAATATTTTCTTTAATTTGTGGATCAATGCCTTCGCCCAAGTATTCCTTAGGCAGGGCAATTTTCATCTCCTTGATATCTTGCCCAATCTTACTGGTATAATCAGCAATCCGAACAGGAGCAGAGGTGGAATCCTTCTTGTCCTCGCTGGCAATAGCATTTAACAGTTGGGCATTTTCCTTGACCGTTGGCGCAAAGGGGCCAATCTGATCCAGCGAGCTGCCAAAGGCAATTAGGCCAAAACGGGACACCGTACCATAAGTTGGCTTAAGACCAACAACACCATTGAAGGCTGCTGGTTGACGGATGGAACCACCCGTATCAGATCCCAGTGACAGACGAACCTGACCAGAAGCTACTGCTGTCGCTGAACCACCTGATGAACCACCGGGGACCTTGCTTTGATCCCAAGCATTTTTAGTCTTCTTGAAGTAGGAAGTTTCGGTTGAGCCGCCCATGGCAAACTCGTCCATGTTGGTCTTACCAACGACGATCATACCTTTTCCATAGGCATTGTGAACAGCTGTCGCATCAAAGATGGGTTCATAATTGTAGAGAATTTTCGATGCAGCAGTTGTTAAAATCCCCTTAGTCGAAATATTATCCTTAACCGCTAAAGGAATTCCTGACAGGACATTATCCGCATCAATTCCTTCTTCATCTATAGTCTGAGCCTGCTCCAAAGCCGCCTCTTCCGCTACCGTGATAAAAGAACCAACAGCCGTCTCACGCGCCTCAATATCAGATAGGGTCGCCTCAGTCAATTCAGTCGCAGAAATTTCCTTTTTGACTAGGAGGTCGTGCAATTCTTCAATTGTTTTATTATTAAAAGACATTAGGCATCTCCTCCGTCATCTAAGATGGCTGGTACCTTGATATAGTAATCTTTTGATTCCGGTACATTTTTAAAGAGCTGATCGCGATCAGTTCCTGACTCAGCCACATCAGGACGAATGACCGTCTTGCGGTCAGCCATGGTTGTCGTAATAGGCACATCAGTCGTATCAACTTCATTCAGCAACTCAACCATGTCTACAATCTTGGTCAAAGTTGTCGCAAATTCAGCCGTTTCTTCATCTGAGAAGGACAACTTTGACAAGGTCGCTACATGGCGAACTTCTTCTTCAGAAATTTTCATCCATTTTTCTCCTATAAGCATTACATAGTCTTCAAAATTATATCACACTTTTAAAGATAAAAACATTCTTTCAAAATTGTAAGGACAGGGCTTCATTATTTTGGTACACTGATATCAAGGAGGAAGATGCCATGAAAACATTAAAAGGATGGAATACCAATCAGCTCAAATACATCGCTCTCGTCTTTATGGTACTTGACTCTGCATTTTTTGCCTTCCCCGGCTTACCAAGCTGGCTGCACCTCATCACACGATTTGTTGCTCCTGTCTTTGCTTATTTAACACTGGAAGGTTTCTTTCATACCAGAAATCGGCAAAAACATTTGCTTAGGCTGTGGACGGCTGCTATTCTCATGCAACTGGGTGACTTCCTATCTCTGCTGCTCCTAGGACCTAAGCACCAGATCGTAGATAATATCTTTTTAACCCTCGCTTTAGGTTACAGCATGATCTATTTTTGGCAAAAAGCCAAAGATTCCACCAATCAGCGCAGCCTTAATTTTATCTTGGGAACAGTGATTTTCATCATGGGACTTTTCCTATCGCTTATCGGTCTGCCTCTGAGCCAGCACCTCAGTCTGACACTGGAAGGCGGTATCCCAATTCTCTTTCTCATGCTGATTTTCTGGAGATTTTATGGTAATCCTAAAAGGCAGCTGCTCGTCTTTGGATTATGGAGCGTCTTGCTCTTTATCATAATGGGACCAGACCTTAATATCAGTCATTACCCAAGTCTGGGTGTCTGGTTTGAGATGTTTTGTTACAACAGCGATGCTATGAGCTTCCTCTTCCTTCCCTTCCTATTTTTCTATAATGGGCAAAAAGGCAGCACTAAGCCTATCCATAGATGGTTCTTTTATATCTTTTACCCTGCCCATCTCTGGATCTTGCATATACTAGCTTTCTTCTTGTAAATGAATTTTGCACATCATAAAGAGGTTGAGAACGTTCTCAACCTCTTTTAACCTGTAGAGAGGATGATATCACCAACACTTCTGCTGGCAATTTATCACTCTGCCGCCTGTAAAGCTTCCAGCATATCAATATATTTCAGACGGTAGTGAACAAATACTCCTAACCCCACAAGAATAAGACTGATAAAAATGATTGGGATTACATAAACCTGAATATCAACATTTGTTCCAAATAATACATTATCAGAACCAATCATCTCCATGATAACTTGATGCAAATAATGACCAGCTAAGAGTCCTAAAGCAATTCCTACCATTGAAAGCACAATCGTTTCGCGGTAAATATATAAGGTAACCTCACTATCATAAAAACCAAGAACTTTTACCGTTGATAATTCTCTAATACGTTCAACAATATTGACATTAGTCAAGTTATAAAGAATAACAAGGGCCAAAAGAACTGTATTGACAACCAGAACAATCATGGCTGCATTCAAAGAGGTAACAATTGTTTTAATCATCTTCATCCGAGATGTATTTTGAGTCACCGATGCAACCTCGTTCATAGCCAGTAATTTCGTTGATATATCCTTAATATGAGAAGAAGAATCATCCTTTAGGTTGATAAAATAAGCATTATCATCGGGCTTCTGACCAAAAATATCTTGATAGACCGACTGGGTCATAAATAAATAGTGGCCGACATTCATCTTGACGACGGCAGCAACCTTGACACGGCGCTTCTTACCATCACTGTCCTTAAGATAAAAACTCTTACCGTCATCGACCTTATAAAAGCGGGCTAATTTTTCAGAGATAACAACACCATGCTTAGGCAGTTTTAAGTTCTGATTAGTACGGGCATCCCTTAAGCGAACAAAGTCGTCAAAGTTGTCGCCATCCGTTACCATAACAGCAATACTCTGTCTGTCTTTCAACTGAGGAATCTCCTCAGTCAAGTGTGTATAGTAAATACTCTGATAACGCGCAATGTCCTTTGACCTTAAAAAGTCCGTTAAGTCATCATTATCTTTGACACCTTCCTTTTTCATAGCCACCAGATGATAAGGGGTCAACTGCGTAAACTGTTCCTGTATCACCTTACCCAAGGAGGACTGGATCCCCAGACCGGCAAAAAGAAGTGCAACTGAACCAGCTACCCCCAAAATCGTCATCAGCATCCGCTGCTTGTAGCGAAAAATATTACGGACTGTCACCTTATAAGTAAAACTCAGATGCCGCCACATAAACCCTATCCGCTCTAAAAAGATCTTCGACCCTCTCACAGGCGGTTTAGGCAGCAGCAACTGAGCCGGTTTTTCACCCAGTTCCTTACTGGCAATAAGATAAGCCGGTAAAACAGAACTCACTAATCCTAACAAAACAGCGATTAAGGTATAAGACCAGTAAAAGGATAGATGGGGACTGCCCAAGACCATATTTCCTGAAAAAATCTGCAGCACAATTTTTGAAAGTAAATAATGGCCTCCGATAATGCCTAAGAGGCTGCCCAGCATGCCAGCTACAAAACCATAAATAAGAAATATCCGAATAACATCCTGTTTCGTATAGCCCAGGGCTGTCAGTAAGCCCGATTTGTTTCTTTCCTCATCAACAAATCGAGTCATCGTCGTAAAGGTAACCAAGGCAGCAACACCATAGAGCACAATAGGAAAAATATTGCCGAGATTGTCCATACTATCCGCATTGGCAGAATAGACCGTATAACCTTCTCCGCCCAGCATGGTCGAACGTGTATAAGTATTATAGATTGGCTTTGGCATGGCATCAATTTGAGTCTGAGCTTTTTGAATCTGCTGCTCCTTTTGAGCGATTGATTGGCGCGCTTGACTAATAGACTGCTGAGCCAACTCTTGCTGATAAGGAGGTGCTGATGCTAGAGCAGCTGTACTTTCTTGCAGCTTCTTTTTTGCGTCAGCCAAGGCTATTTTACTTTGGTCAACTTTTTTCTGCGGTGCCTTTTTCAAGTCTGCCAGACGCTTTTGGCCATTATCCTCTAACACTGTATCTAACGCGTCTTGATAACTATTCACTTTTTTAGTGTAACCATCAGAAAAAGGATTAAGCTTTTTCAGTCGGTCATAGCGAATTCTAGCCAAAGTATTGGTGCTATTCGCAAAGGCTGAGGAATTCACAACACCATAACTTGTCAGATTACCATCTCCTGCTGTCGATGATCCTAAATTTAAGTTAGACCAAATTTCAGATGACTTGATGAAACCGACTATTTTGAAATCTTTTTCTACCAAATTAGACTTCTCAGAAAGCTGAAAGGATAATTTATCACCCAGTTGATATTTCTTTTTCAAAGGAGCAGCCAGAGCAATCTCATTCTGTTTCTTGGGTAAATTGCCTGATTCTAACTGGTAAGTCGAGATGGTCTGACTATTGGAAAACACCCTCACAGCATTGTCGGTATCCTCAATCGTCACATCTGTTACTTTCCCAAACTCTACCTTAGCACCATCAACATGCTCTAACTCTTCCTGATCAGCCTGACTAAAACCATGGCTGGCTGTTACAAATAAATCTGCTGTTTGATGGACCTGCAGATACTCATCAGCTCTCCCTTGCATATTGGGTCTTGTTGCTTTTAAACCGATAAAGGTAAACGATCCTAAAAACATCAAAAGCATAATGGAAAGAAAGCGGCCTTTTGATCCCAACAAGGCCTTCCAGATCGTTTCCCAGTAAACCTTTTTTCTCATAAAATCACCCCTTTAATACTCAAGACTATCAATATCTAAAGGCTGATCATTGCAGGTAATCTTACTAACCTTGGCATCATGCAGATAGATCACTCTGTCAGCAATTGGCGCCAAGGACGAGTTATGCGTGACAATTATAACAGTGGCCCCTCTTTGACGAGACATATTCTGCAAGAGTTTTAGAATCTGCTTACCTGTTTGATAGTCCAGAGCTCCTGTAGGTTCGTCACATAGAAGTAACTTAGGATTTTTAGCCAAGGCACGGGCAATAGATACCCGCTGTTGCTCGCCACCAGACAGCTGGGCAGGAAAATGATCTAATCGACTTCCAAGTCCAACTCCCTCTAGGGTTGCGGCAGCATCTTTGGCATCAGATACTATCTCTGAAGCAAGTTCTACATTTTCTTTAGCAGTCAGATTGGGAACCAAGTTATAAAATTGAAAGATAAACCCAACATCATTTCGGCGATAAGTCGTTAACTCTTTTGGACTGTAAGTTGCGATATTGTTACCATCAATCCAAACTTCTCCTCCATCATTCGTATCCATGCCGCCAAGAATATTAAGAATCGTTGATTTACCAGCGCCAGAAGCTCCTAAGACAATAACCAACTCTCCTTTATTAATCTCAAAACTGATATCGTTATTGGCGACGACTTCTCTTTCTCCCATCTGATAACGCTTATAAGAATGTTTCATTTCAACATAACTCATCTAACCACCTCCTTATTTAGACAGTTGTTGCTTTAACCTTTCCTTTAGTATATAATAGACTAAAGTGAAAAACAAGCAGCATTATATAGACCTTTGTCTATTTAAAAAGGAGATATCACATGACCCAAAAGCGTCACACACAAAGTAAGGCCAAAATAAAAGCAGCTATTACCGAGCTGCTGCTAGAAAAGAAAGCATTTGGAGATATTACTATCCGTCAAATCACTGAGAAAGCCCACATCAACCGCAGCACTTTTTACCTTCATTATCAAGATAAATATGACTTGATTGAAAAGCTTATGCATGAGATAACTGACCACCTCCGAAAAGAATTGCATGATGATCCTGCCAGTATAGAAGAAAAACTCATTCACAGTCTCAATTACCTGCAAAGCCAGCAAGAATTTATTAAACTCATCATTGACATAGCACCGGTAAATTTTTCTCAGAAAACACGCCAGTTCATCACTGAGCTGGTTGAAAGCGACCCTGCCCTCTTTTATGATGTGGTCAACCCAGATCTACCCCTGCCCAAAGATTATAGGCTGACAACTTATGTTGCCAGCATTGAGAGTATTTATGCTCATTGGATGCTAACAGGTGCTCAAGAGCCCCCCCAAGACATTGCAGATATGATTCTAGTTGTCCGAGGATTTTATCAAAAATAATCATAAATAATGGAGGTAACATTATGGCAAGGCTATCTATCCATCGAAACATCAGTCTTTTCAACGACCGAAGCCCACTCTTTCTCATACTTGACAATAAAAATCTTGGCCGGCTAACAATCATTAAGCCAAGGGAATGCTCTGTCCCGGCTGGCGAACACACTGTCTATGTCAAAGATATCTTAGGATTTACCAGTCCAGTACTGACTATAAATATTCGAGAAGATAGAGAATCTGTAGTAAAGGTAAGCAACAAACTTTCCTTACTACTCCTATTGCTCTTTCTCATAGTATTCACTATTCTGCTCAAAAGTCCCCTAGTCTCATTCCCTGCCTCAGCGATTAACCCTATCTTAATAACTATCTGGCTGATATTCCTTGCAGCCCTCCTTATCTTTTCCCGCCACTCCTTTTATAAGATTCAAGAAGACAGTTTCATCTAAAAAGAGAGGCTTGGACAAACAACTATAATGGCTTTGCCTTCACCCATAAAGTATGGGAATCTCTAAAGATTGCGTATAAATCCACTGTCATTAAGTTAAGTCAGACACATACTCAAGCGACCAACTGGACATCAGGAAATTTTTCCGTCTGAGATCCAGTTGGTTATTTTTGTGTCTACTTAAAGAAGGGGGAGTATTACCCAAAATTTGAAATTATGGCACTCAGTAGGTAAAGCTTACTGAAAATTGCGCCCCTAGTCATCGCTTAAATAGCGATTCGATTTTCATTCTGTAACAGTCGCCCCTAAGACATTCTTGAAATGATCAAGGGCAAATTGATGATTTTCTTGAGTCAGGCTTGCCACGCAGGAAGCAGGAATCTCAATATCATAACCCAGATTATAAGCATCAATAGCTGTATGAAGGACGCAGATATCGGTGAGAACACCAGTTAAGACTAAAGTTGTCACCCGCCTTTCCCGCAGCCGAATATCCAGATCCGTTCCCGCAAAGGCTGAATAGTGGCGCTTATCCAGCCAGAAAACCCGACTGTCATCCTTGATAGCTTCATAAACATCAGCCAGCTGACCATAGAGGTTGCGTCCGCCGGTCCCCTTGATATTGTGAGGTGGAAAAAGTTTGGTTTCGGGATGAAAAGTATCTCCTTCATCATGGCCATCAATGGCAAAGAAAATATAATCACCAGCTTCATAGGCTGTCTGGGTTTTAGCAGCAATGGCTGTTTCAATGGCCTGAGCAGGCTGACCTGCTGTCAGTTTGCCATCATCCGCCACAAAATCATAGGTATAATCAATCGAAATCAGCGCTTTAGTCATTTTCACTCCTACTTTCTAAATCCCAGTTTAGCTATATCGTTATATAATTATATAAAAAGGGAGCGGGACACCTTTGCCCCAGCCCCTTTAGCTTATTCAAATTCTTTAATTTTGTCAAAGATACCTTCGTTGATAACTTTAAGATAAGTTCCCTTCATCCCCAAGGAACGGCTTTCGATAATACCAGCACTTTCCAACTTTCGCAAAGCATTGACAATAACCGAACGAGTAATCCCGATACGATCGGCAATAACCGAAGCAGTCAAGCGACCCTCAACACCACCTAGTTCATTGAGAATAGCTGCGACAGCCTTCATCTCCGAATAAGATAGCGTATTAATCGCCATATTCACCGCCGTCTGCTTACGAATGGTTTCCTCTAGATTCTCTGTTTGCAGATTGAGCAATTGAATCCCAACAACAGTTGCCGCGATTTCAACTAGGACCAAATCATCCTCAGTAAACTCATTGTCATTCCGCCAAATAATCAAAGAACCTAGACGCATGCCTCCGCCGTAAATCGGCGCTAGCGTTGTCAGTCCATTAGGATAAATATCCCTTGATTCAACTGGAAAAATTGTTAACTCACTGCTAACTGGAATATTAGCTTCCGTGTCATAAACTCGACTAATCCCACGCAGGTAATCATCTGGAAACTGTTTAGCATCAAAGATTTCTTCAACACGGTCTGTATTAGTCTTATACTTAATGGCGTACCCTAAAAGGGTGCCGCCACCATCAACAATACAGGCGTTACAGTCAATAATATCTGCTAACTGCATAGCCATAATATTGTAAGGCAGATCCTCCTGCAAGCTATCAACTGAGCGTTGCAAAATGGAGGTGATTTTCCTAGTTTTTTCTAATAAGCTCATAGTATCATTTTTCCTTCTTTATTCGTTCATTTCCCTCATTATATCAGAGGCCCTAGTAAATTGCAAACAATTATCAGAATATTGCTTATTATTCCAAAATTATAAGCAATTTCAATCTGCTTCTCTTATAATGTTCGGATTTTATAGATAAAATCCCTCATGAATGCTAAAAATCTCCCTTTTAATATCTAAAAAAATAGAGCCAGATCTTGGATCCAACTCCATTTTTTAAAGTCACTAACGTTTGTACTGCGCTAAAACACGGGTAATTTTTTCTTGTACCTCTGACAATTCTTCGACTCTTGGTAAATAGACAATTCGGAAATGATCGGGTTTATTCCAGTTAAAGCCTTTACCAGGAACCAGCATAACCTTCTCTTGTTTCAACAATTGCAGAACAAATTCTTCATCATCATCAATCCGGTACATACTTTGGTCAATTTTAGGAAAAATATAGAGACCTGCTTGAGGTTTGACCGCTGACAGCCCGGGAATATCGTTGATAGCTTTAGTAATAAACTCTCGCTGCTCGTAAATACGACCGCCTGGTATCAGCAGTTCATCACCTGATTGGTAACCTCCCAAAGAGGTCTGAACGACATGCTGAGCCAAGACATTAGAGCAAAGTCTCATATTCGCCAGCATATTTAGGCCTTCAATATACCCCTTAACAGGCTCCTTGGGACCTGACAGCACCATCCAACCAACACGAAAACCACAGATACGGTGGGATTTGGAAAGGCCATTCATGGATACACAGAACACATCCGGCGCCAGACTGGCGATGGCCGTGTGCCTGGCCCCATCCATAACTAAACGGTCGTATATTTCATCCGCAAAAATAATCAAATCGTTTTGCCGTGCAATATCAACAAGTTCTTCTAAGATATCCTTGGGATAGAGAGCTCCCGTCGGATTATTTGGATTGATAACGACGATGGCCTTTGTGTTAGAGCTAATTTTTGATTTGATATCATTAATGTCAGGATACCAGCTAGCCTGCTCATCACATATATAATGGACGGCTTTCCCACCTGCCAAACTGACACAAGCAGTCCACAGAGGGTAATCAGGCATAGGTACTAGCACTTCATCTCCTTCATCAAGAAGCGCTTGTAGAGACATAGAGATGAGTTCCGACACCCCGTTACCGATGTAAATATCATCAATGGTAACTGGTGGGAATCCCTTAGTCTGGCAGTACTGCATGATAGCCTTACGAGCTGAAAAAATCCCCTTGGAATCAGAATAGCCCTCACTGTTACGAACATTGGCAATCAGATCCTGAATGACTTCGTCAGGAGCAGTAAAACCAAAAGCTGCTGGATTTCCTGTATTGAGCCTAAGAATTTTTTCGCCATTGGCTATCATGCGATTAGCCTCATCTAAGACGGGTCCACGAATATCGTAGGCCACATGTTCTAACTTGACCGACTTATCATACTGTTTCATACTTGTAACCTCTGTTGCTCTATTATAGCTTAAATTGTCAAAAAATTGAAATAAATACGGTAAAAACCTTAACTCCTACCAGAACAAAAAGGCTAATGCTGTCTACCCCCTACTTCTCTTGGTTTTCACATCTAGGTTTTTATACTGATTGTAAATGCCTTAATCTTTTTAGCTTCGGGAGAAGATTAGGTAAGGTGTATAAAAAATTTCGGAAAATCCCAGTAATCGCTTTCATAAAGTATGAAAAAAGAGTATAATAAGGGCGCAGAAGTAAGAACACTGGAGGTCAAACTTATGATTCAAGCATATAAACATATCCTCGTTGCCGTTGATGGTTCTAAGCAGGCTGAATTAGCCTTCAAAAAAGGTATAGCTGTTGCCAAACGAAACGGAGCTGAATTAATTCTAGCACACGTTATTGATACACGCGCCATTCAAAATGTCGCAGCCGTTGATACTTTCACTTATGAAAACCTTGAAAAAGAGGCGGATACATTGTTAGATAGCTACACCCAAACTGCCAAAGAAGCTGGAGTCAAAGATGTTCGCAAGGTCGTCGAATTCGGGAATCCTAAACGCCTGTTAGCCGTTGATATCCCTGAACAAGAAAAAGCGGACTTGATTCTTCTGGGAGCAACAGGACTAAATAGCTTTGAACGCTTACTGATCGGTTCGTCTTCAGAGTATATCATGCGCCATGCTAAGGTTGATATCCTAGTTGTCCGTGATGAACAAAAAACACTTTAGTCCATTACTCAAAAAGCAAATAACACTCCTTAGGTTTGATAAGCTATCTTACTTAGGAGTGTTTTTGAATGCCGAATTTTTGCATGGATACTGAGTTGAATTTTGGTTCACAGTTTGACCAGAATTAAAATAAAAATGGGAAAGCTTTTCTAACTCCTTAATAATGGAAATCTCAGTCTCCCCTAGATTCACGGTTGTTCTGGCGATTGAGAGCCTTTTGCAGTTGCCGATCAATTTCTTGTTTAATAGCAGGTTCAGGTGCAAAGCGTTCTTCCCAATCAGAGGGCTTCAAGACCTTGTGCGTCACAGGATCAAAATGTGCTTTACCATCTGGAAAAGTCTTTCCCATATTAGCACCGTGGACAATATCAAAAATAGCATTCGGATCCACTCCCATAAGGACGAAAGAACCATAAGTCAGATACAGCAGATCTACTAAAGCATCAACTTGCCCAATCAGAGGGCTTTCAGGATGATCCTTAGCTTGCACCTTGTTTGTCGCTTTATCAATCGCTTGATGAAGTTTAGAAATTGCCTGTTCAAATTCCTCCTGATTATGACTGGCAGCATAGACAAATTCGACAATTTCTTCTAGTTTAAAATCAGCGCGGTGACCTGCTTCAGTCAGCTCATAAACACGGGGAGTATTGTTGACTTCTCCATCCATAAGCCGATGAAAATCACGTACCTTATTGAAATTCTCATCAGAAGACAGAAAGTCATTTTCACTATCTAAATGAATAAGACCATAGTGGGATAAGGCCTTGGCAATACCATCTTGATTATTAGAATCCGTGATATAATAAGCGACCTGCTTCACAGCCTCCGTCGCATTTCCCATAGCAATACCGATACCAGAGCCCACTAGCATCTCAATATCATTCTCCGAATCACCAAAGGTCATAACCTCTGATAAATCAAAACCCAGCTGCAGCCCTAAACGTTTAATCCCCTTGATCTTAGACTGTCCTTGAGAAATTAAATCGGCTGAATAAGGACTGGAGCGGGTAATTTTAATATGGGGAAATCGCTCTTGGATTTTTGTCGTTTCCCCTTCTGTCGCAACCATAACAACCTGATAAACAGGTTCCCTCATAATCGTTTTGAGGGCCTCCAAATTCTGCGGTTTGATTCGACGAATAATATTCTTGAAGCTGCGCTCAACTAGCTTAGTCAGCTTCTTAGGAACTAGACGACTAACAACCTGACCGAAACGGCTGGTTCCCATATTGATAATATTGGAGCCCAAAAGTCCCAGAGAGGTCCCCAAAGAAACCTCCCGACGGCGTTCTTGAGCATATTTGATCAGGCGGTAGACGGTAGATTTAGGCAGTTGATTTTGGTAGATAATCTTATCACGAGTGAAAATGTATTGACCATTGTAGGTAACCGCAAAATCCAGACCAAGATTCTCCATAAAAGGACCGACAAAAGCAGGTCCTCGACCCGTAGCCACACCGACTAAAATCCCTTGATTTTTAAGCTCTGAAATCGCCTTTTGTGTCGAACGTGACACATTTTTACGATCGTTCAAGAGTGTACCGTCTATGTCGAAAAAAACCGCCCGAATCGCCAAACCACAGGCTCCTTTCATATGATTTATGTTAGAATAAATTATAACACAATTTTGGAAAGAAAATTCAGACAGATGAAAAAAATCCTTGTTCTCCATACAGGCGGTACCATTTCCATGCAGGCTGATGACACTGGCCAAATCAATCCCAGTGACGATAATCCCATGAACCATGTTGGTCTCGATTTAGCTAATCTGGATCTAACCATTATCGATTTTTTAAATATCCCCAGTCCTCACATGACTCCTTACCACATGTTGGCTATCTATCACAAAGTCAGAGAATGCGCTAACCAGTTTGATGGTGTCGTGATTACACACGGAACAGATACTTTAGAAGAAACAGCCTATTTCTTGGATACCATGGCTCTTCCTGCTATTCCTATCGTTTTAACTGGAGCTATGCGCTCATCCAACGAATTAGGAAGCGATGGTATTTATAACTACCTATCCGCTATTCGTGTAGCCAGTCATGACAAAGCAGCGGATAAAGGCGTACTGGTTGTCATGAACGATGAGATTCACGCTGCTAAATATGTAACCAAAACGCACACAACCAACCTTGCCACCTTTAATACACCTACCCACGGACCACTTGGTATTATCATGAAGCACGATATTCTCTTTTTCAAAACAGCTGAACCACGTGTACGTTTTGACTTAGACAGTATTACAGGTACCGTTCCTATTATCAAGGCCTATGCCGGTATGGGGGTGGGCGACGGTATTATCAGCTTACTAGATCCTCAAAAAATTGACGGGGTAGTTATCGAAGCACTGGGGGCAGGCAATCTGCCCCCAGAAGCCGCCCATGAGCTAGAAAGCTTAATGGCCAACGGCATTCCGGTTGTCCTTGTTTCCCGCTGTTTCAACGGTATCGCCGAACCTGTTTATGCTTACGACGGCGGAGGTGTAAAGCTACAGACAGCAGGTGTCATGTTTGTCAAAGAACTCAACAGTCAAAAAGCCCGTCTCAAACTCCTTATAGCCCTCAACGCAGGCTTAACAGGAGAGCAGCTGAAAGACTACATTGAAGGCTGACCTTCTCTCGCTAAGAGCCCACTATTTTCATGAAAAGAAAGGTGTCTTCTATGACGCTTACAATATCTGCTAAGGACAGACCTAAAGATAAGAACTTCCACTATTCCCTAGAGATTCCTGACCGGCAGTTGCTTTTGACAACTCTAGCCATTTGCGGGACTATTATCTTCTGTTCTGCCGCTAAATATTTAACTAAAAAATAAGCTGCCAAAAAAGGTCTAGTAGGCCTTTTTAATTGAGAAAAGTCCATTTTGGGCAATTTTCTTCAATCTGTTTTCTTTTACTTGAAATAAAAAAACTCATAGAACCATTGATATAACAGCATTTCTATGAGTTTCAATTATGTGGTAGTCAACCTTTGAATTGGCAATATTCTATCAATAATAGGGTTTGTCTACGTTCTGCTTTTTTCTATATAGTTTTAGATGCAAAGCACAGCAGCTGATTAAGTTTTGATACCTTGGCAGATCAACCTTTATAACTCTACTTAACGGTACCAAGAGGGGGCGAATAGTTTTAGGAAAGCCTGCTAATCTGGAAGCAAAACTTACAGACCAAGTGTCAAAAATTAGTCATGAAAATTTTTGAAAAATCAAAAGCTGCCAAATGATGAGTTTATCTCACTCTCTTTTTAACTGATCGTCCGACTGGTAAATAATCAAGCCAGTTTCTGTGTCTTGAACCGAAATCTCTTTACCGCTGTGTTTAAATAGCATGAGATAAGCATAGTACAAGTCACCAACACAGCCCGCAGCATGGATACTAGCAAGGGCAACATAGGCCGCTAAACCCATCAGTTTGACTGCCAATAAAAGAGAAAAAACAAAAGTCCAAGTGATAAAAGGTGCTAAGGAAATGATTAACATCTGCTTTTTACTGTAAATAGAACCTGGACTGGTCGCATAAATCATGCCCGATTCCCACTTAATACCAAATTTGACCCTGTTTTCAGGTTTAAATAGCTTGAAAAAGACACCATGAATCATTTCATGAATGAAAAAGACCGCAATTAAGGCTAAGAAAAATAAAAGCAACTTTCCTAGGCCAAAGTCGAACCTTACTGCATGACTTCCTATGATAGCCGCTCCTAACCATTCAAAGAAAAATGAAAACATGACAAAGAGCGGGATTGTTAGGATATTGAGCCAAATCACAATCTTCTTATTTTCTAAAATATTAACCTCTTGAATAACCCTCATCACTGAAACTCCTATTTCTTAAGGTAAATCATTGCCTGCACTGCGGTAAATATCGTACCATTCCGGACGTGTCAAAATGACTTTCTCAGCAGCTGCAATACGCGCAATACGCTCTGGATTCATAGAACCAATGATGGCTTGCATTTGAGCGGGATGACGTAAAATCCAGGCAATAATAATAGCCTCTGTCGAAACACTATAGTGCTCGGCGTATTTTTCGATGGTGGCCGTTAGATTTTCATAATTAGGATTCCCCATAAAGAGACCGCGTCCCAAATCAATTTGGAAAGGCGACCAAGCCTGAATAGTCATCTTGTTCAGACGGCAATAATCAATGACACCGTTATCTCGGTCAATAGCTGCGCTATTTTGCATGTTAACGTTAAGACCTGCATCAATCATCGGTGTATGAGCTGGCGACAGCTGCATTTGATTAACAGCTAAAGGCTGGTCTAAGTAGGTGTGCAAGAGTTCAATCTGAAAACGATTTTGATTGCTGACACCAAAATGCTTAACTTTACCAGCTTGCTGCAGTTGACTAAAGGCTTCCGCCACTTCTTCAGGCTCAACCAAGACATCTGGACGATGTAAAACCAAGAAATCCAGATAATCTGTTCCTAAGCGCTCCAAAATCCCATTAACTGAAGTTAGGATGTGCTCTTTGGAAAAGTCAAAATAACCTTTTTGAATACCGCATTTGGACTGTAGAATCATATCCTCACGCGCTAAACCTAAGTTTCTCACGGCATCGCGAAATCGCAGTTCAGACTGACCGCCACCATAAATATCAGCATGATCAAAGAAATTAATCCCTTGATTTATGGCCGACTGAATAACCGCACTTGCTTCTTTTGTATCCAGTGCAGCCATGCGCATACATCCCAAAACAATTCGTGAACTCTCAACACCTGTTGATCCTATTTGTTGTAACATGTCGTTTCTCCTTGTGACTTATTGGTAAAACCAGTATAGCACATTGTGAAAACGATTACTAAATCAGAGTGTTCTCATTGCAAAATCTTACTTAACACATAAGCAAACTCCTCACACTAAAAAATATAAAATAAAGGACTGAGAAATAAGATTCACAAGCGCATGAATACACCAACTTTCCAAAATACTACCATTTGGATTTTTTGAAACAAGCCAGCCCATAGCATAAGCTACTGAAAATGTCATAGAAAAGATGATCAAGACGGGCAGGAAACCATAAGTAATAAGAGCAAAGATATGAAGCAGAGCAAATAAGAAAGCTTGTAGAACATTACCAGCTCTTTGTCCCCACAATCTTGCAAAGAGTTTTCTCAAACAAGCACGAAAAAGTATTTCCTCTGAAAGCGACGTCTGAATAATAGCCCAAAGCAGAATGATTAAGACAGTTTCAACACTAAAACCTGTGGCTTGATAAGAAGCTGTCATTAAATTTCTTGTTGTTATACTATGGTTAGTATAAAGCCAGACAAAAGGAGCTATAAACAAGAATAGATAGATGACAGCAATGGAAAAGATATAGCCCCAGTGCATTTGGACTTTTTCAATACCCAACCAGACTTTAAAAGAATTTTGAGGTTTTCCTAACAAGCGATAAATCAGATAAGAGATTACAAACACACCCAAAACTTGCAAAAGGCTACTTATAATTTGACTAACTAGCAACATCCTAATCACCTCCTTTAGAACCCTTTAGAACTCAAAAATCCTCATCCCTATCAGCTACATATTGCAAAATATCACCAGGCTGGCAGCCTAATTCTCGGCAAATGGCTTCTAGGGTCGAAAAGCGGATAGCCTTGGCTTTCCCCGTCTTAAGGATAGAGAGATTGGCAGGTGTAATGCCGATACGTTCTGCTAACTCGCCAGATTTCATCTTTTTTCTGGCCAGCTCGACATCTAAATTAACAATAATCATAGGCTGACCTCCTATATCGTAAATTCATTTTCTTTGGCGATAACAACAGCTCTTTCAAGTACAACAGAAATCACCCAGACCAAAAGCGCGGCTAAGATATAGCTAAAGTCAAACAATGAAATATCATTATAGTGAGCATTGATACTGAAATTGATAATACCTGAATCCCCTGTATAAAAGGACATTAAAAATAAATAGAGACTCGTACGACGGGCTAATGTAACATTTTGCTCAGTAAAAATATGATCATTAAGAAGGTTTCTCAAAAATTGCTTAATACCCCTAAGAACCAATACGATTAAGACAAAGTTAAAGAGGACAGCGATCGCGGCTAGGCTAATACTTAAGAAAGAGGTCTGGAAATTTTCTCTTGCTAATGCCGCACCGACATAGTCTCTAACTGGCGGCACTACTACAGCAATCACACCAGTCAAAATCAGAAAACCAAAGGCAAAGTAGTTAAATCCCAACATCAAGTTTACAAAATAATAAATAGCTTTAATAAATTTAGTTTGTTTAGTCATAATCTTTCTCCTTTAACTACAGACTTCTCAAGACATGCGGGCGTGGACCTTGGTAGCGATCTCCTTGTATAAGCATGACGAGGCTAGCAATCGGCCGCAGAATCACAGCAAAGACGCAGAAACCTAAGCTCTTGCCATAGCTTCTTACATAAGAAAAATTCGTGTAGAGGTCATATATCCCAAAAATGAGGAGGAACCAGAACCACTTATTTTCTTCGCCAAAGCTGATTTTATGCTTGGTAAAGTTATTATAAAAGGGAATGATCGCCTTCCACCAAGATTCTCCTGCTCTCTGAAAGAGAACAGCATTGACAATGACTTCCATCAAGATAAAGGCTAGGCCAATGCCAAGCGCGATGGCATAGCCAGCTAAAGCAATAAGATCTTGATTCGTATAAATGGTTTCCATATTGATTCTCCTTATGACTAATATTTTCCTTTTTCGGAATATAATTATCGTATTTCGATATTTTTATATTACAACACAGAAAGCTGTTTGTCAATAATTTTTATCGTTTTTTGATATTTTTTTGTTGAGAATAAAAAAAAGAAGTGGGATCAACCTAAAAATTGAAAATTTTGGCTCTCTCCACGTCCTAATTTTAAGATGGAAACCTGAAATGATCTCTCCTCAGACCTCATGTGGCAAAACGAAAATCAGCCAGCAGTGGTTTATTGGTGCTAAAGCACCTAGTGAACTGTGCAGGAGTAAGAATTCATTCTAAAATAAGAAGACTGGACGAGTTTCGCCCAGCCTCTTCTTGTACCTATTAGCGCCAAGGAACAAACCGGACTTTAGAAAGTGAATTCATCCGGTGTTGGTAGCTAAAATTAATTGCTATCAGTCAAAGTTCCCTGTCTCTTTCAAATGGGGCAATAAGATCTGCCAACGTGGGTCTTCCTGCCAATGAGTATCTTGGACAATCTGACTGGCGACTTTGCGCGCCTCTTCTAGGATATTATAATCCTCAACAATATCGGCAACCTGAAATTCAGGAATTCCAGATTGACGTGTGCCAAAAATTTCCCCGGAACCTCGCATCTTAAGGTCTTCCTCAGCTAGAACAAAACCATCAGTCGTCTCACACATAGCCGACATGCGGCGCTTACTGACATCATTTTTAGGATTAGCAACCAATATACAATAAGATTGCTTGTGTCCACGACCGACACGTCCACGTAACTGATGAAGTTGACTGAGTCCAAAGCGATCAGCATCCATAATAATCATAACTGTAGCATTGGGGACATTAACGCCCACCTCAATAACTGTCGTTGAAACCAAAATCTGAGAATGTCCATCTTTAAAATCTTGCATAATCGCTTCTTTTTCGTCATTCCTCATACGTCCGTGTACAAGAGCAATTTTAAGATCATCATCGAAGAAGTCTATTAATTCTTGGTGCAGTTCCACTGCATTTTTCAAATCCATACTCTCAGATTCTTCAACTAAAGGTGAAATAACGTAAGCCTGAGCTGTCTGATTCAATTCACCCTTAAGCCAATTTAAAACAGTGTCTAGCTGCTCATGTTTGACCCAGCGAGTAATGATAGGTTTACGTCCTGCTGGCATTTGGTCAATAACCGACACATCCATTTCACCAAATGCCGTAATAGCTAGAGTTCTAGGGATAGGAGTCGCCGTCATCATAAGAACGTCGGGATTATCCCCTTTCTCACGGAAGATTCGGCGTTGATTTACACCAAAACGGTGCTGCTCATCCGTAATAACCAGACCCAATCTGTGATAGGTGACACTATCTTGAATCAAAGCATGTGTTCCAACAACCATATCAACCGATCCATCGGCAACTGCAGCTAGAGCTGCTTTTTTTACAGCTGGTTTCATTCCTGAGGTCAACAAGGCAATATTTAGACTGGGAAAAAGGGTGACTAGGCTTTCAAAATGCTGCTGAGCCAAAATTTCCGTAGGAACCATGAGTGCTGACTGCAAACCAGCTGTATAGGCAGCATACATGGCTAGACTGGCAATGACTGTCTTTCCTGAACCGACATCCCCCTGCAAGAGCCGATTCATGTGGGCACCCGAGCGCAAATCCTGCAAAATCTCCGACAGACTACGCTTTTGCGCTTCTGTCAAGGCAAAAGGCAAGCTGGCAATCTGCTTTTCCACCTTCTCGCCATCGTAGGCAATAGCTAAACCGTTGCTTTCCGACTTATTTTCCGACTTTAACACCTGCAAATTGAGTTGGAAATAAAAGAGCTCCTCAAACTTAATTCGGCGCAGGGCCTGCTTATACTCTGCTAAGTCCTTGGGAAAATGCATGGCACGCACTGCACTTTGACGATCCAAAAGTCGATATTTATCTAACAAAATACTCGGTAAATTTTCTGGCAAGGCTGTCAGAGCACCACTATCAAAAGCTGCCTTAATCGCCTTGATAAGAGCCGTCTGTGAAACACCTTGAGCTAGATGATAAACGGGCTGCATATCATCTTCGACCTGTGCCAAAACTTTCATACCTGTTACAGAGGACTTAAGCGCATCCCATTTGCCAAAAACAGCTACCTCTTGCCCCAAGATAATCTTGTCTGCTAGATAAGGCTGGTTGAAAAAACTAATCGCAATAACAACTTCTCCCTGCTTAATCTTAAAAGAGAGACGGTTGCGCTTAAAACCATAATATTGGACATTAGCAGGTGACACAACTGTCCCTGTAATAACCGCCTTTTCACCGTCTACCAGTTCAAAAACAGACTTGCTTTTAAAGTCTTCATAGCGAAAAGGATAGTAAAGTAATAAATCACCGATAGTATAAAGACCCAATTTTGTAAATTTTTCTGCAGACTTCGGTCCAAACCCCTTAAGTGCTGCAATTGGTTCACTTAATAACATATCCCTATTATAACAAAAAGAACCCTGTAGTGATTATCACAAGCTAGGGCTCTGTTTTATTCTTTTATTCATATTCGCGTGGGATACGGTCACTGAGCAAACAGAGAACTTCATAATTAATAGTTCCCCGCTGTTTAGCGACATCCGTTGCAGTAATAGTAGCATCACCGTTGCTTCCAATCAGAGTTACCTTTGTTCCTAAAGGATAAGCCTGGGGTAATTTGACTGTAATCTGATCCATAGAAACACGGCCGACAATCGGACAGCTTTGACCGTCAATGAGGACATTAAAATCTTGCATATCGCGCGTCCAACCATCCGCATAACCAAGTGGCAGAGTACCGATCCACTCTTCTTGACGAACCGTATAAGTTGCTCCATAGCCAATATCACTTCCCTCTGGTACTTGCTTGACATGGACTAATTCCGATTCCAGACTCAATGCTGGCTTGACAGCATAAGGCAATTCCAAAACCTGCCCGCTAGGGTTGAGGCCGTAGATAATAAGACCTAGGCGGACAGCAGTAAAAATTCCCTCTCCATGCCAAAGACTCGTAGCTGAATTACTGGCATGGATAATTTCTGGGCAATAAGCCAGTCCAGCTAGTATTTCTTTAAAGAAAGTGAGTTGCTCTTGAAATTTACTATCCTTATATTCATCGGCCGTTGCGAAGTGCGTAAAAACACCTTGGACATAGCTTCCAGCTTCTTGCAGACCAGCAATCAATTGATTAGCAGCTGCTAGACTACGAACACCAATCCGCCCCATGCCAGAATCAACCTTAATATGTACCGTTAGGCCATTTAGATCGATTTTCTTATCTTGAGCTAAGTGCAACCATTCTAAACTTGCTACTGTTAACGTCAAGCGGTAATCTCGTGCCAATGCTACCTCATCTGGCAGGACAACACCCAAAATCAAAATCGGTTTGCGGACACCTGCTTGACGTAACTCGATTCCTTCATCAATATTAGAGACACAAAAACCGTCCACCATAGTCTGAATGTGACTGGCAACAGCAACAGCTCCATGACCGTAAGCATTAGCCTTAACAACTGCGTAAGTCATTACCCCTTCGGGAATATGGTGCTGAACTTGCTCAATATTGGATGAAATGGCTGACAAATCAACCTTGGCCAAGGTCGGCCGGTGCAAACTTGAAATCATGCTAATTAAAACCTCACTTATTTATAACAGATATTGCCAAAATCAAAACACTGAGAAAGAGAGACTAACAGGTAAGGCACCCAAAAATCAGATGCCGGAAAGAGGCTGGGCAAGAACTCGTCTAGTATCCCTATTTTGGAATCAGAATCAGCTCTTAGCACAGTGGTTGGAAGCAAGAATGTTGGCGACGCCAGCTTGGTCTTACTCCTGTACAGTTGGTGCTTTAGTACCAATGAATCACTGCTGGCTGGCTTTCCCTTTGCCGCAAGGCTAAAGCGGAAAAGCCTAAACGAATGTGAGGAATATCCTTCATCTTACTTCCAACCTCCAAAGGTCTCCCAGACCTCATGTGATGAAGGCTGTTCATCTCATCTCCAACCTGATCCACCTAGCACAATTGAATCTTACTAACATGAAACGGACTATTTGCTGCGTTTCTCACAAAATTCTAAGAGCCATGTTTATCTTACTGTAGCTCTCACTTGCTAGAAGCATTAAGACTCTAAAATGACACTAGCTTGTACAAAATTGCCACTGTGTGAAATAGAAACATAACTGCGGCCTGAAAAAACCGAACTGCTGATAATAGGAGCCCCCTTTTCATTGGTCGCAATCTCAATATCATGGAAACGTAACTTACCAATACCGGTTCCCCACGCTTTTGCAAAAGCTTCTTTAGCAGACCAACGACCAGCCAAATATTCCATTTGCCGCTGTCCGCTCAAGTCGCTGAAGCGCTCAAATTCTAAATCTGTCAGTACTTTTTTGGCAAAAACTGGATTTTTTTCGTATGCTTCTTGAACCTTAGAAATTTCCTGCAGGTCAATCCCATGGCCGATAATCATTTTCTAATCCCCCTATAGAAAAAGAGCCGAGTTGCCCAGCTCTCCTCCCTTTAGTCATTTAGCATTTCTTCAAATGAATTCTTACCCAGAGTTTGATGGATTTCACGGATAAGTTTTTCCGTCTTATCCCACCCCAGGCAAGGGTCCGTTATGGATTTCCCGAAGACCTCTGGCTTGTCCTGACGGCCATCTTCCAAGTAAGATTCAATCATAAAGCCTCGGACATACTGGTTAATCTTATCATTCCAATCACGATTTATCAAGGTTTGGCGCACAATACGGATCTGATCTAAATAATTTTTACCAGAATTATCATGATTAGTATCAATTAGGATGAAAGGATGAGACAGGCTCATCTGCTCATATCGTTCAATTGATTTGACCAAAATATCATAATAGAAGTTTGGTTCATTTTCACCGTGCTCATTGGTCGCTCCTCGCAAAATAGCGTGTGCCAGCGGATTTCCGTCAGTGTCAACTTCAGCATCATGGTAGATAAAATTCTGTTCATTCTGAGCGGCATAGATGGCATTAAACATAATATTAAGATTACCAGATGTTGGATTTTTCATACCAGTCGGCACATCAATACCTGAGGCTACAAAGCGATGCTCCTGGTCTTCAACTGAACGTGCTCCAATCGCATGATAAGAAACCAGATCATCAACTAAGGGTAAATTAGATGGGTAGAGCATCTCATCAGCAGTTGTCAGACCCGTTTCAGTAATGACACGGTAGTGAAGATTGCGGACGGCTGCAATACCATTGATTAAATCCGGCAATTTTGAAGTATCAGGCTGATGAATAAGACCTTTATAGCCATCCCCATTAGTACGAGGCTTAGCTGTATAAACCCGCATGACCATGAAAACACGGTCCTTAACTTCTTCCTGCAGGGCTGATAGACGACGGGCATATTCCAGAACAGCCTCTTCATTATCAGATGAACATGGTCCAATGACTAGAAGTGTGCGATTATCTTCACCTTTGATAATAGCTTCTAACTCTTGATCACGCGCCTGCTTCCTAGCTAAAGCATCACCTTCTAACTTTGAAAGTTGCTTAACTTCTGCTACATTGATTTTTTGGCTTTTTTGATGAATTCCCATATTATTTTCCTAGCGTTTCATAAATTTCTTGAACCAGCTCAGCTGTCTTATCCCAGCCTAAGCAAGGATCTGTGATTGATTTCCCATACACATCTGGCGCATCTTGACGACCATCTTCCAAGTAGGACTCAATCATAAAACCTCGAACATACTGATTGATCTTGTCATTCCAATCTCGGTTAATAAGTGTTTGGCGGACAATCCGCACCTGTTCCATGTATTGTTTTCCGGAATTATCATGGTTGGTATCAATGATAATGAAAGGATTTTCTAAGCCCAATTTTTCATACTGATCTATAGTATCCAAAAGATCATCATAATAATAATTAGGGATATTTTTCCCTGTCTCATTGAGAGCTCCACGCAAAATAGCGTGAGCCAAAGGATTGCCGGATGTATTAACTTCCTGCCCATTGTAAAGGAAGTTCTGCTTGGATTGGGCCGCATACATTCCATTAAACATGACCTTTAAATTGCCAGAGGTTGGGTTCTTCATACCTGTAGGGACATCAATACCTGAAGCTACAAAGCGGTGCTGCTGATCCTCTACTGAGCGAGCTCCGATGGCAATATAAGATACCAAATCATCAACCAAGGACAGATTTTCTGGATACAGCATTTCATCAGCCGTTGTCAAACCTGTTTCCGTAATCACACGGTAGTGGAGATTACGGACTGCCTTAATACCATTGATAAGATTAGGCTGACCCTGTGCATCCGGTTGGTGAACTAAACCCTTGTAGCCGTCACCATTAGTACGGGGCTTAGCTGTATAGACCCGCATGACCATGAAGACGCGATCTTTAACTTTTTCCTGCAAATCAGCTAAGCGGTGGGCATAGTCAAGAACAGCCTCTTCATTATCAGACGAACATGGCCCGATAACCAAAAGAAGACGATCATCTTCTCCTTTAATAATTGCTTCGAGCTCTCTGTCTCGCTGCTCCTTGCGCGCTAAAGCCTCTCCTCTTAATTTGGACAGCTGCCGAACGTCTTCGATATCAATCTTATCGCTTACCGGTATAAATGCCATACTGTACCTCCCTCAATACTGATAAAATCTTTCCCCAGGATTTAGAGAAAATAAAAGTGATATAACTTCTCCATTATATCACTTTCTAGGCTTATTTCAATCTATTATCAGAATATTTCATTAGTTCTAAACCGCTCGCTGACGTCCATGACAATTTTTAAATTTTTTACCTGAACCACATGGACACGGATCATTACGCTTGACATTGGTCAAGTCAAGATCTGCATCGTCAACAAGCTGATGTGGACGCTGTGCTGCAATGTTAGCCGCCCCTGTTGTATGAGCATGAGCAGTAGTCTTTTCGCGCTCTTGCTGATGAATTTGTGCCTTCATCATCAAACGCGTCACATCAAATTCAATAGCACCTATCATGTCATTGAACATGCGGAAGCTTTCTGATTGGTATTCAACAATCGGATTATTTTGAGCATAGCCACGCAATCCTACTGAATTACGAAGCTGATCTAATGCATCGATATGATCTGTCCACTTGCTATCAACAACTCGAAGAATAAGAACCTTTTGGAATTCAACAACAGATTCTTGATCTGGCAGTTTAGCAATTTGCGAATCATAAACATCAAGAGCTCGCTCATAGAGCTCATCTTTCATTTCTTCATAAGTCCACTCATCCAAGTCATCCAAGCTTAGGGAATCCTCAGGCAAAAGATTAGTATGAGCGAAATTCAAAATCGCTTCCAAAGCTTCATCTACATCACCACGGCTGTGACCATCGACTGTTCGGTCAATCGTTCGCTTGATCATAGCCTTGATTTCAGGACCTAAATCACGTTCAGCCGTAATGACATCAGAGCGTTCAGCATAAATAATTTCACGCTGCTCCCGCATGACATCATCATATTGAAGAACTTGTTTACGGATATCGTAGTTGTTTCCTTCAACCCGTTTTTGCGCTGATTCTACCTGCCTCGTTAGCATACGCGATTTGATTACGACATCCTCATCTTCTGGCGAGAGCCTCTCCAAGAAGAACTTGACACGCTCAGATCCAAAACGCTTCATCAGATCGTCTTCAAAGGAGAGGTAAAATTGAGACTCACCCTCATCTCCTTGCCGACCAGAACGCCCCCGCAGCTGGTTATCAATCCGGCGACTTTCATGGCGTTCTGTACCGATAACACAAAGGCCTCCTAGCTCTACAACGCCTTTACCGAGCTTGATATCTGTACCACGACCAGCCATGTTAGTTGCAATCGTAACAGCACCACGCTGTCCAGCATTCATAATAATCTGGGCCTCTTTTTCGTGGTTCTTAGCATTCAAAACCTCATGTGGGATCCCAGCCTTCTGTAGTTTTTTAGAAATAAAATCAGAAGTCTCAACGGCTACGGTACCAACCAAAATAGGCTGTCCTTTTTCATGGCGCTCTTTAATATCTTCAATAACTGCCCTAAACTTAGCTTCTGTTGTCGCATAAAGTAAATCAGGGTGGTCAATCCGCTGTACGGGGCGATTAGTCGGAATCGGAATAACGCGCATATTATATATTTCACGGAATTCTTCTTCTTCTGTTTTACCAGTCCCCGTCATTCCTGAAAGCTTGCGGTACATCCGGAACATATTTTGATAAGTGATAGATGCTGATGTCTTAGACTCATCCTGAATCGGCACACCTTCTTTAGCTTCAATCGCTTGGTGAAGACCATCTGAAAAGCGGCGGCCTTCCATTGTCCGGCCAGTAAATTGATCGACAATCAAAACTTCTCCATCGCTAACCACATAGTCCATATTGAGATTCATAATATAGTTGGCTCTCAATGCATTGTCGATATAGTGAGTCAAAGCAACATTTTCAATATCGTAGAGATTATCCAAGTTAAAGAAGTCTTCTGCCTTATCAATTCCAGAATCCATCAGACCAATTGTTTTTGACGGAACGTCGATAGCATAGTCGACAGATTCTAGTGTTTTAACAAACCTATCAGCCCGCGTGTAGAGTGCACTGGTCTCAGAGCTTACAGGACCTGATACAATCAAGGGGGTCCGCGCTTCATCGATCAAAACAGAATCAACTTCATCGACTAAGGCATAATTCAGCGGGCGCTGAACCATGTCTTCCTTGCGAACAACCATGTTATCGCGGAGATAGTCAAAACCAACCTCTGAGTTGGTAGAATAGGTAATATCGCTGTTATAGGCTTCTCGCTTTTCAGCTGGAGACTTAGAAGATAGATTAATCCCCACTGATAGACCCAACCAGCTATAGAGTTCACCCATTTCAGTTGCATCGCGAGCGGAAAGATACTCATTGACGGTGATAACATGCACACCTTCACCAGATAAAGCATTGAGGTATACAGGCATAGTCGCTGTTAACGTTTTACCTTCACCGGTACGCATCTCTGGGACATCCCCATTATGCAGAACAATGCCTCCCATGATTTGAACACGGTAAGGGTAAAGTCCTAAAACTCGCTTCGCTCCTTCACGTACAACCGCAAAAGCTTCTGGTAGTAAATGATCAAGACTCTCCCCATCTTGATAACGCTTTTTAAATTCTTCTGTTTTGCCTTGAAGTTCTGAATCTGACAATGCTTCCATGTCATCCGCATAAGATTCAACTTTCTTAGCTATTTTTTCTAATTTTCGAAGTTCGCCTTTGTCATTCTCAATGACCTTGCGTAATATATTTGCCATCTCTTTTCCTTTCGATAGTCACTAACACCATATTCTATCATAAAAGCCATACTGATACAAGAATTCAACCAATCTGACTCATCTAAATAATCAGCCCAAAATAGTATTTGTTACGCTAATGACAAAATAGTTTGAGAGTCTGTTATAACTTCTATCTTTGTCCCATAAATAGCTCTTTTTATGATATTAATTTGTCGATAATAAAATCATTTAATACCGAGCCATAGCATTAATGGGTTGCCTGCTACATTTCGACGTTTACTTAACCGCAGCATAATCATCTCCTCATAACATAGAAACAGGCTATTTAAAATCATTTCAAGCTAAAAAGCAACAGCTAAATTCACTGTTGCTTTTGTCACGTTGGACTATTAATTAGACTAAATTAAGCTATAGTTAACCTTCCATATCATATAGGTTAAATATCTTCATCCCGTCTTTTTCCGAATACCCCAACCATAACTACAAGAACAAGAGCTGTGCCTGCAAGAGTGGCAAGGCTTATGCCCTTATCACCTGTATCTGGCAAACGATTTGACTGTGCATCCTGTTTTCTCGTCACCAACTGTACAGACTTTTCATTAATAATGATGCCTTTCTTCACACCTTCACTAGAAAGCGAGGGTTGAAGATCAGGGTCATAGTTACCCGAACCACTAGGTGGATTGACTATAGGCACATTAGGTAGGGTTGGAGGGAGAGGAGGGAGAGGAGGAATTGGAGAAAGCGGTTGGCCAGGAATTATCGGTGGACAGCCACAAATACCATCACGACCATCTTTTCCATCTCTAACTACTACTCTTGATGTTGAACCATCTGCATTTGTTACTGTAATAGTGTAGCTACCGTTGTAATTATCGGTAACCGTTACAGTTGGTGATTTACCATCTTTTCCGTCTTTACCATCTCGTACAGTTACGGATGACGTTGTCCCATCACCATTAATGAGTGTAATCGTATACGTACCATTTCCGTTGTCTTTAGCTGTGGCAGTAGCTGACTTACCGTCTACACCGTCACGGCCCTCACGACCTGCGGCTCCAGTATCACCTTTTTCACCTTTAATGGTATTAACAGTAAATTGTGCCGAAGCTTCTTGTCCAAAGGCATCAGTGTATTTAACCGTGTAGGTACCGTTTTCACCTGGGGTAATTTCAAGCTTAGGTTTTTGAGTATTAATCGAATAGGTGAAGACATTGCCATTTTGCTCAATATTAAGGCCATTTCCTGCACGGAAAGTAATGGTGTCACCGCCATGAACCTGCTGAGCATCTGGAGCAACATTTGTATCATTCACCTGATTTTGCGTACCTGTTCCAGCAGTACCAGATGTAGCAATCCAATGATAATCTCTGGTCAGAAGGTACAATTGAGAACCATTAATAGCATCTGTAGATGTTTCGGAAATTGCACCTGCAGCTACATTTTTAATCTGACGTTCTTTATCTTTATAACCAACTGAAACCTGATCCCCATAAGCTTTCGCCTGACCTGCAAATCCTGAGTAAGTAATATTATTAATAGTAGCGCTATCTTCTGCTGTTGCATCTGAATCTGTTATAGATCCTGCACCAAGAGCAACAGAATTATAGTAAGTAGCTTGCGCTGAAGGACCAATTGCTGAAGCCAGAATAGCTTCCGACTTAGCTTGGGTACCAAGCGCAACACTATTTGACGATTGAGCATTGGCATAGTAACCTATGCTAACACTTGCAGGGGCATCAGCAGAAGCTGTATAACCAATATTTATTGCGCCGACACCACTTGCTTTACCACCGAGGGCAATGGCTGAATTAGCGTCTGCATTCGCTGTATTACCAACAGCAATGGCATTTTCACCGTTGGCTTTTGTATAAGTACCAAGGGCAACGGCACCTCCTCTGTTATTTAAACCAACATTGGTTTCTGCATAATAACCAATAGCGGTATCATGATTGTTGGATGGGGTTGCATTGTCACCAAGATGAACAGTACCCACAGGATTTTCACCAGCTACAGCCCTAAATACGGAACCGCCCGATTGAGTTGGCTGAGCAGACACAGCTGATGCATTTATCGGATTAGCCGTAAGTGAGACAGACGGCAGGCCAGGACCATTTTGTTCAGCCACATATAGATGGCTTTCTGTTACATAAGTTACAGCACCTGAGCCAATATAAGTACCGTCAGGGTTTGTTGCTTCAACACTAGCCTGCGACAAAATAGTATAGCTACCAGCCTGAGCAACTTGTCCTTCAATTTTACCAGTAGCAGAATCATACACTAGGCCATCTGGTAAACCATCCTTGGTCACTGTTTTTCCATTAATAGTTGCACTATAGCTAAATTTGGTTGAGACCGCATTAACCCCACCATTAACGGCAATACCAGAAATTTTACGACCAGAAAAGACAGCCTGATCACTCTTAGGCAGCGCATTAACATCCAAATCAATCGTTTTGCTGACTGCTGCACCATCAGCGGCTTGCACAGTAGCTTGAATCGTATATTGCCCAGATTGGAGGACTGCCCCCGTTAATTGGCCACTTTCGGCATCATAGAAGAGGCCGGCAGGTAGCCCGTTAACTACTTCAGCTGTCCCTTCCTTAGTGTAACTAAAGGACAATTCTGCCTGTGCCACCTTACTATCTGATGCTTCTTCCTCATCTTCATCAATACTTCCCGCAAGAACAAGATCAATTGCCTTACCAGATTGATTAGCTGTGATGGCAATAGGACGGATACTGCTTGCTTCATTCAAGGATTGATAATCACGGCCAATAGCCACATCCAGTGTCCCTTGAGCTTGACCGCCATGTTGTTCAGTAGCAATTTGTGTACTATGATGCTGTGCGAAAGTCTGTCCATTGCTTGCTGCAGCTGTAACTTGAGGAACATTTCTTTTGACATAGAAAGTCACATACTTAGATTTTTGAAGTTCTAAAGCTGCAACAGCCTGCGTATCAGCCTGATTTGGTAACAGACTATATCCCAATAAACCTACTTGATTAAAGTTAGCCGTTTCAGTAATGACTTTATTAGAAAGCTCATTTGCGGGAATAACTAGCGATTTAGCTGATGTTTGGGCAACTGTTGTTTCAGAACCATTAGTTCCTTGTTCAACATAGCGCACCTTATAAAAAATATAGGCATTCTGCCCTGCAGCATCCACTCTATCCGAATCATCAACATGGCTATTTGATTGTAAGCCCTCACTTACTGATGTGTGATCAGCAGTTGAACCCTTATCGGTAGTTAGTTCTGCATTTTGTGACGTTTCTGCCGAGCTCCCATTCTCCCTTGATGGGCTCGTCTGACTTTCACCAGCGCTATTACTAGCACCAGCATCCTGCGTTGACGTCACTGTCTGCTCCGAATTAACCGACTGACCGGCCCCTTCCGAAGACTGAACAGCTACGACTGTAGACTGAGTTTGGGGCTGCTCTTCAGCGAGAACGCTACCGGTAGCGAACAAACTGACCCCGATCAAGGCCGAAGCTGCGCCAAACTTAAACTTACGAATAGAAAAGTATTCTTTCCTTTGAATAGAATACTTAGATTTCCTAGGCTTAGGTTTCATAGAATGTATCCATCCCTCTCTAAATATTTTATGTTGATTATAAACACTTACAAACGTCTATTGTCAAAAAGCAAACATAACCACTCTAATTATAAAACAAAGAAAAACAATTGCAACTAAAATGTAATATTTTTAATTATTTTCATATGATCGCGCTTATGAATCTCTAGTATGCAGAACCTTGATGCACTTTCAAAAAATAAAAAAACCAAGGAGCTTTCCTCCTTGATTTACTTTATTCAATGAGCTATATGACTGACAATCAGCGACAGGTTTCCTGTCATTTCCCATTCTTGAACTGTGTGAGGCAGAATAAAATGCTGTCCTTTTCCCAATGGATAGGATTGATCAGCAATCTTAATCTGACCTTGACCATCAATGACACTGACAAGATAGTAAGGGGCAACAGCCTCAAAAGTAGTCTGGCCACCAACATCCCACTTATAGACCGTAAAGAATTCATTGGCTACCAACAAAGTGGATGTTAAGTCACCCGTTCTTAAAGTGGCAGGGTGAGAATTTTGCGGTTGACCAATCGTCATGACATCAATGGACTGCTGAATATGCAGAGGGCGCAAGTTTCCTGATGCATCAGGACGGTCAAAGTCGTAGACCCGGTAGGTTGTATCGCTGGACTGCTGAGTTTCCAACACCATAATTCCTTTACCAATGGCATGCATCGTGCCACTTGGAACATAAAAGAAATCACCAGCCTTGACAGGCACTCTCGTTAAGAGTTGTTCCCATTCTCCAGCCTCAATCTGCTCTGCTAATTCCTGGCGACTCTGGGCGGTGTGCCCATAGATAATTTCTGCCCCCTCATCAGCAGCCAGAATATACCAGCACTCAGTTTTACCTAATTCACCCTCGCGCTCCTTGGCATAGGCATCGTCAGGGTGCACTTGGACGCTGAGCCAGTCGTTGGCATCTAAAATCTTCGTTAAAAGCGGAAAAACTGGGCTGGATGGATTGCCAAAAAGCTCTGGCTGCTCCCGATAGAGACGGTCTAATCCCATACCAGTGTAAGGACCATTTTCTACTACCGAGACACCATGAGGATGAGCTGAAATCGCCCAGTATTCCCCAGTTGTCTCCGTAGGAATATCATAGCCAAACTCATCTCGCAAGCGTGTCCCACCCCAGATTTTATCGTGCATGGTTGATTGTAAAAATAATGGTTCTGCCATCATACCACTTCCTGTCTAATCATTCTGCTTCCATTATAGCATGTCACATATCAAAATAACCATTTTCAGCTAGTGTCTTCATCCAATAACCAGATTTTTTTAGCCTTTTAACCTGCGTATGGATATTGTTCGAAATTAATCCATAACGATTGCGGTAAGCATTTGCCCAGCTCCAACAGTCGATCGGTGTCCACAAATGATAGCCTAAGCAGTTGCTTCCCTCAACAATCCCCTTGTGCAACCAAAATAAATGCTCCTGAATAAATTGAATGCGATAATCATCCTCGATCATACCATCCCTATTAAGAAAACGCTCTTCATGCGACACCCCCATACCGTTTTCACTGATGTACCATGGGATATTGCCATAGTTATTTTGAATATCCTTGGCGATATCATAAACAGCCTTGGGATAAATCTCCCATCCTTTATCAACGTTCATTCGTGCCATAGGCATATCATAAGCTTGCCAATACTTATCCGGACGAAAATCAACGGCTAAACTATTAGGCGAATAGCGCGGACGCTGAACGCGATTGGGATGATAAAAGTTAATGCCTAAGAAATCAATCGTGTTGGCAGCAATAAGCTCTAACTCTTCTTGACTACTTTCCCAAAGAGCCCCTTCTTGGTCTAATAAAGTGACCAAATCTTTCGGAAAAGCCCCTTTACTACTGGCATCCATAAAAAGTCGGTTGTACCATAAGTCAGCAATATTTCCGGCCTCTACATCTTCCCTTTCCTGACTAGCTGGATAGACTGGAGTTAAATTTAAAATAATACCAATTTGACCATCTAATCCTAATTGGCGATATTTCTCGATAGCCATACTGCTAGCCAATTGCAAATTGTAAGCCACTTGAACCGCTGCTTTGCCATCATCAAGCTTAGGATAATGAAATTGATGCAGATAAGCTCCTTCGACCACTACCAGAGGCTCATTATGAGTAAACCAGTGTTTTACGCGATCACCAAAAAGTTCAAAACATTTTTCTGCAAATCCAGCGAATAGCTCAACAACATGCTTATTCGCCCAGCCACCATACCGATGCAGTAACTCAACTGGTAGGTCAAAATGGTGAAGGCAGATAAAAGGGGTAATACCATTCGCTAAAAATTCATCAATAATCGCATTATAAAAAGCTGCTGCCGCTTCATTAACTGTATTTTTTTCTAAATCATCGATCAAACGTGACCATTGAATAGATGTTCTAATGCTATTAAGACCGCTGGCTTTCATCAGTTTAATATCTTCTTTAAAATCATGATAAAAATTGGATGCCACATCAGGGCCAACATGATTATGGAAATCTTCCGATGCCTTATCATACCAGTAATCCATCACATTCTGATGCGTTTTTTTAAAACGACCTTCTAGCTGTGGGCCACTCGTAGCTCCTCCCCACCAAAACGTTTTTGGAAATTCTAATCTCGTCATTTTCTTCCCTCCTAATGAAAGAAGCTGGAATAATATTCCAAGCTTCTTTGGCTTAAACATCTCACGAACCAGCCTTTATCAGTCCAATTGACGGTCGACTATTTTCAGAAACGGAAACCAGATAATCGCAATAACAATAACTTGAACCAATTGTAGCAAGGAGCCCATAATGGAATTGGTTGCCAAAAATCCTGAAACGAAAATTGGCATTGTCCAAGGAACTTGAGCGCCAGTTGTTAGAGGCACTAGTCCACTTGCAAAACCAAGATAAGCTACGATCACTGAAGCAATCGGTGCAAGCAGCCAAGGAATAAAGATACTAGCATTCATGACCATAGGCAAACCGAAAATTACCGGCTCGTTCACATTGAAGATACCAGGTGCCAAGGCAAAGCGACCCACTTCGCGATATTGCCTCTGCTTCATTAAGAAGGCCATCATAACGACCACAATTAAAGTTGAACCGGAACCTCCCAGACCAACGGTAAAAGTGTCCATGAACGTTTTAGTAACAATATGCCCATGCTGCGCTAAGGCATCTGCTCCCTCTTGAGTCAGCCTTGCGTTATCCAGCATATTGGTTTGCCAGAAGGGCTCAAATACTGAATTGACAATAACTTGGCCATGTAGACCAAAAAACCATAAAAATTGTACAAAGAATACAGCGACAACTGTTGCAAACAGACTCGTTCCCAAGCCAGTCAGAGGTTGTTGAATAAGACTATAAATAACATCGTGTAAATTAGTATTGAAAACCGATGTCATCAAAGCATTGACCAACAAGAAAACCATCAAGGTTCCAATTGCAGGAATTAAAGCAGAGAATGATTTAGAAACCGCTGGCGGAACACTTTCTGGCATTTTAATCGTAAAACCACGCTTGGTTAGATAGACAAATAATTTAGCAGCAACAAAGGATGTTATGATACCTAAAAACATCCCTTTAGCGCCTAATCTATCAAGGCTAAGCGCACCAGTTGCTTTAGCTACAACCTTACCATTATCCCCTAAAACATCAAAGAAAAACGGTGTTAAAATCAAAAATGAAGCCAGAGCAACAACAGCTGCATAAAGTCCTTCTTCCGTCTCCTCAGCCTTGGCTAAATAATAACCAATACCCAAGCTGACAAAAATGGTCATAATAGACATTGTAGCGCTCTGCCCGTTGCCAAATAAATCTGCAAATTGTACCTTTAAATTATCCGGCCAAAATGGCAGATTGTTAAAAACAACAATCAAAGAGCCAAACATCGTCAGAGGAAACGATAACATAAAAGCATCGCGCAGCACCAGCAAATATTTATTATTGCCCAAAATCGTTGCTATCGGCAATACCTTTTCACTAAGCATGTCCATAAATCTGTTCATGGCGATCTCCTTTTGAAATGTGATTTATTACATGCTCATTATATCATTTATAAAATATATTTCAATTTATTTTCTTAAAAATAAAATTTATTTCATGTTTTTATTGACATAGGCCGCTAGGATTTCTGAAAAAATTAAAAACATGGAACGATTATCGAGTTGATAAATTTCCTGTGAATCGCCAAGGAATAGTGACAGATTAGAAGGTAAGAGTATGAACTCTGATGCCAGTTCTCGCAATTCCCTTTTATCATCCATTGTTATGACGACTGTCGTACAACCGACCTTCTGAGCTGCATTGAAAATCTCTTGATAGTCTTTATTACCTGATACAGTATAAAAAATCAAGACATCCTCTTTTTTCAGATTACGAGACAAGTAATATATTTTTGTCTTGCTAGTGACACTTTCTGCATATTTATCCTGATAGAGTAAAAAGTAAACCATCTGCTCAGCACTTAAACCAGAACTTCCGATTCCCAAAATTTTAATATTAGACGATGAAATTAGCAGTTGCGAGACACGCTCTAATTGCTCTTCATCCAGTTGACTCTCAACAAGATTTAGGTTATGGCGGTAATTATCAACAACATTAGTGATTAAACTTTTATCTGAATAAGCCTCACTGGCTTCTCCTTCCTGAAAATACTCCTCCAATGATATTTTAAAATCTGGCAGACCCTTATAACCAATCTTCTTAGCCAGTCTAACTAAAGCAGCAGGAGAGGTTTCAATCAGAGCTGCTGCCTCTTGAACACTATTATCAATTAAATAATTCGGAGACTTAAGTAATATATTGATAATTCTTTTATCAGTTTTTGTCAGATTCGTAAATTGAAGCGAAATCCGCTCTTTAAAATTCATACTTTCCTCCTAAGTGAAAAGCTCCCAAAGACAAGCTTCAGGAGCTGGTTGATTACTCTCATTTAGCGTTCTGCCACTCTTTTCGCTAGAGCAAAGTTACCAAGGGTTGCTGAGCCATTGCCAGCAACAGCTGGTGTCACAATATAGTCAGACACATCAGGAACCGGCAGATAGTCATTCAACAAGCCAGCAAATTTTTCACGCACGCGTCTAAGCATGTGCTCCTGTGCCATCACGCCGCCGCCAAATACAATGACATCTGGGCGGTAAAGCAGGGTTGCCTGCACAGCAGCTTGGGCAATGTAGTAAGCCTGAATATCCCAAACATCTGCATTCCGTTCAATCAACTCACCGCGAGTACCGGTACGAGCTTCCAGTGAAGGGCCTGCCGCCAGACCTTCCAAGCAGCCATTGTGGAAAGGACAGGTTCCGTGAAATTCATTGGCAACATCACTTGGATGCAAGGCAACATAGACGTGACCAGCCTCAGTGTGACCAGCACCTCCGATAAACTCTCCTCCTTGGATTGCGCCAGCACCAATACCTGTCCCAATAGTATAATAGACCAGATTATCCACACCTGGACGCACCAGAGCCTCACCATAAGCTGACGAATTTACATCTGTTGTGAAATAAAATGGAATTTTGAACTCCTTAGAAATCAGACCAACTAAATCAACATTAGACCAATTGGGTTTAGGCGTCTTGGTGATATAACCATAAGTCTTAGAATTCTCATCAATATCTACTGGACCAAATGATCCAATTGCGATGCCTTGTAAATCGTCCTCAAATTTTTTAAAAAATTCAACCGTTTTATCAATGGTTTCATAAGGCTTCGTTGTAGGGAACTGAACCTTTTCGACGATTTGAAAATTCTCATCACCAACTGCACAGACAAACTTTGTTCCGCCCGCTTCCACACTTCCGTATAATTTCATATACCCTTCCTCCAAACAATACTAAGCCATTCAGCGATGAAAACAAGAAGTGCGGTTAGCGTGTAATAACATTTAGAAATACTTACACTCCAGAATAGTTACATCTGTAAGAACTAAAATTCTAACGACCGCACTGCTTTTTCTCGACGCTTTTAGCCTATGTTTCATTAATAAATGACTTAATTTCTTTTCTTTCCCATTATAAAAAAATTGGGACTATAAATCAATGATAATTGAATTGCTGCCAACAAGAAAGAGGCTGAGACATCAGCCCAACCTCCTCATCTATTATCAATAGACTATCTTGATAGCCATCTTATTTAACAGCAATCAAGTCAGCACCAGCTTTGACATCACCATTAGCCACAGGGGTAACTTCAGCATAGTCAGCTGAATTCGTGACGATAACCATTGTAGTATTATCAAGGCCAGCCTCAGCGATAGCTTCTGAATCGAATGTTCCCAAAACATCACCTTTCTTAACCTTTTGATTAGCCTTGACTTTTTGCTCGAAACCTTTACCATCCATAGAGACTGTATCAACACCAATATGAATTAAGACTTCAGCACCGTTATCTGATTTTAGACCATAAGCGTGGCCAGTTTCAAAGGCAATCTGTACTAAGCCATCAACTGGTGAAACAACTGTATTGCCACTAGGTTTTACAGCAATTCCTTTCCCCATAGCACCCGACGAGAATACTGGATCATTGACACCAGAGAGATCAACGGTTTGACCGTCAAGCGGAGCATAAATGGTTTCTTCAATTACCTCTGCCGCTGGTTTGTCTGCAGCAGCAACCTCGTTGTGTTCTTCTACATCAGCTTCAGCTGCTGCAACAGCTGCTTCGGCTGCAAAAACATTAGCCGCTTTTGTTTTACCATAGTAATAAGTAATCGCAAATGCAATGACAAATGAGATAACTTCACAAATTAGATAGAATGGAATTGATTTAGGATAGATAGAGATAAGACCGAGCACACCAGCCGAACCAAGTGATACTGCAATGACTCTAAGAAGCCCCGCAACAGCTGCAGAGACTGCTGAGCCCACCAAAGCACAGAAGAATGGGAAGCGGTATTTCAGATTAACCCCAAAGACTGCAGGTTCTGTAATACCAAGAAGGGCTGAAATACCAGCGGAACTTGAGAGACCTTTTGTCTTAGAGTTTTTCGTCAAAGTAAAGACTGCAAAGGCTGCCGCTGCTTGAGCCATATTAGCCATTGAAGCAACAACAAAGATGAAATCACCTGAACCTTGACCATCTTTCCAAGAGTTCAAAAGAATAGTTTCAAAAGCAGGGAAGGATTGGTGCAGACCGGTAACTACGATTGGGGTATAGAAGGCACCGAAAATACCCATACCAAGGAAACCAAGCGTATCATACAGCCAAACCAAACCATTGGCTACCCAATCAGATACTTGACCAAAGACCGGTCCAATAACAGCAAATGTCAAGAAACCAGTAATAATCATCGTCAGAAGTGGTGTGAAGGTAAAGTCAACTGCTGAATGCAAATGCTTATGGAACCATTTTTCAACGACGCACATCAACCATACAGCAATAATGGCAGGAATAACTTGCGATGTGTACTGCTGTGCATGAAGCGTCCAACCAAAGAAGTTCCAGTCAAGAGAGAAATCTGCTGCTTTAGCTACGAATTCATTAAGCTCTTGCGAACTCATCATCAAGCCCAGAGCCGCACCTAGGAACTGGTTACCACCAAAGCGTTTGGCAGTAGAAATACCAATAAGGACTGGCATGTAGATGAAGGGCGCATCAGCCAAAACTGTCAAAAGTTGAGAAACACCAGAGATTTGCGGAAACTGTTCAACAAGTGACTGGGGTCCAAACAAATCTGGAGACTTGAAAATATTGTTAACCGCCATCAACAAACCACCAGCGACGAGAGCTGGGATAATTGGGACGAAAATTTCAGAAAGCATCTTGACAAATGCCATCACTGGGTTGGTCTTGGACCCTTGAGCAGCAATTTGCTTAACTTCTTCTGTTGAAACTTCTTTCAGACCCGTTTGCTTAATCAGTTCAGCATAAACATGATTAACATCACCAGCACCAATAATCACTTGGTATTGGCCATCCATTTTGAAAGTTCCCTTGATATCGGGATTGTTATCAAGAGCTTCCTGATCAACCTTGCTATCGTCTTTCAAAACCAGACGAAGGCGAGTTGCACAGTGAGCTCCAGCGACAAGATTATCTTTACCGACCGCCTTAATGACGTCGGCAGCTACTTTAGAATAATCCATAGCGTAACTCCTTTTAATTTTTTAGCATCTCATTTTTGAAAACGCTTTTTTACATCCCCTAATTTATCACACTCAACAAAATATGTCAACCGCTTTACATATTTTTTATTTTAATTGCAGAGTTACACCTTGATTTTTTTTTTGAAAACCTTTACTATGTTAAAGAAGTGACATCTTTTGACAGATGATCGACCTATATCGGAGGAAACAATTATGAATCTACCAACAGAGGTACGCTACCGCCCCTATGCTGATTGGACTCAGAAGGAACGTGCAGCAATCAGGGCTAAGGTGGCCGAATCCCCTTGGCATACTCACTACCATATTGAGCCAAAAACCGGGCTGCTAAATGACCCTAATGGTTTCTCCTATTTTAATGGAAAGTTTCACCTTTTTTACCAAAATTGGCCCTTTGGAGCTGCGCACGGTTTAAAACAGTGGGTACACACCCAATCAAGCGATTTAGTTCATTTTGAAGAGACAGGTGTCACTCTTGAACCTGATAACAAAAATGATAGCCACGGGGCTTACTCGGGTTCCGCCTACCCAATTGGTGATAAACTCTTTCTCTTTTACACCGGCAATGTCCGCGACGAAAACTGGGTTCGCGACCCTCTGCAGATTGGGGCCTGGATGGATAAAAATGGTAAGATCGAGAAATTTACAGACGTCCTTATTCAGCAGCCAAACGATGTCACCGAACACTTCCGCGATCCCCAAATTTTTAAATACCAAGACCAGTTTTACGCGATTGTTGGTGCTCAAAGCTTAAATGAACAAGGCTTCATCAAACTCTACAAGGCGCTTGATAATGATGTTTACAACTGGCAGGAAGTCGGCAATTTGGACTTTGGCGGGACAGGCTCTGAATATATGATTGAATGTCCTAACCTAGTATTTGTTGATAACAGGCCAGTTCTGCTTTACAGTCCACAGGGGCTGAGCAAAACTGAGTTGAGCTATGATAACATCTACCCCAACACCTATAAGATATGTCAATCGTTTGACACAAACCAACCTGCCCTGATAGGTGCTTCTAAAATTAGCAACCTTGATTATGGTTTTGAAGCTTATGCTACCCAAGGTTTTAACACACCTGACGGCCGTGCCTTGATCGTTAGCTGGATCGGTCTCCCAGATATCGACTACCCAACCGACCAATACGATTATCAAGGAGCTATGAGCCTCGTTAAAGAATTAACTATCAAGAATGGCAAACTCTACCAGTATCCCGTACCTGCCATCACTTCTTTGCGCTCATCACAAGACAGGCTGACAAACAAGCTTGAGACCTCAAACACCTACGAGTTAGAAGTCAATTTTGAAGCGAAGGAAAAAACAGAACTTCTACTCTTTGCGGATGAAAAGGGACAAGGACTGAAACTGACGGTCGATAATACCACCGGTACTGTCACACTAGACCGCTCTAAAGCTGGAATCCAGTATGCAACCGATTTTGGTACCAGTCGTGAATGCCGTATTGAACAGGCTCAGACTGCCAATATCTTTGTTGATAACTCAATTGTAGAAATCTTTATCAACAAAGGAGAAAAAGTCTTTACCAGCCGTGTCTTCCCCGAAAAAGGGCAATCCGGTATCAAAATCCTATCTGGTCAACCGACTGGATCATACTTTGAATTGAAAGCGTAAATAGGCCTATGGTTGCAAAACTAACAGATGTTGCAGAGTTAGCTGGAGTTAGTCCAACAACTGTATCACGTGTCATCAATAACAAGGGCTATCTATCTGAAAAGACCAAGGAAAAAGTCCATACTGCTATGCGCCAGTTAGGCTATAAGCCCAATAATTTAGCCCGCGGACTGCAAGGCAAATCCTCAAAGCTAATCGGGTTGATTTTCCCAAAAATCAGCAATGTTTTTTACGCTGAAATTATTGAACACTTGGAACACATTCTCTTTTATCACGGCTACAAGGTTATTATCTGCAATAGCCAAAATGAATCTCAAAAGGAGCGAGAATATTTAGAGATGCTGGCGGCCAACCAGGTGGATGGCATCATTTCATCCAGTCATAATCTGGATATCAAAGATTACGAACAAGTGGAAGCTCCTATCGTTGCTTTTGACCGTAACCTTGCTCCGCATATCCCTGTCGTCTCATCAGATAATTTTGAAGGAGGCAGGATGGCTGCCTTCGCCTTACAAAAGGTTGGCTGCAATAACATTATCATGTTTACTGGCAATGACAATTCCAACTCAACAACAGGATTGCGCCGTCAAGGTTTTAACGCTGTTCTACCACAAGCCAAAGTTTTTAATATTCCCAGCGATTATTCAGCTATCCGCAAAGAAATGGAAATTAAAACGGTCCTCAACAACGAAAAACCTCATGGTATTTTCGCCTCCGATGATATGACTGCCATTCTGACAATGAAAATAGCTGAGGACCTGGGACTGAATATCCCACAAGATCTTAAGATTGTTGGTTACGATGGAACTCAATTTGTTGAAAATTACTTTCCGCAATTAGCTACCATCAAGCAGCCAATTAAGGAAATCGCAGAGCTCTTAGTAGATGTTCTTCTGTCTAAGATTGAAGGACATCCTGTTCAAGAAAGCTACATTCTTCCAATCAGCTTGCTGACAGGAAAATCCCTATAAATACAAAAGAGTAATGAGTTCCAAGTACTCATTACTCTCTTTTATATACTATATCGAATCAGCGCAGGTTAAAATTCTAGATGTTTATTTCGACCTCTCTTGCCTTGCACCATAGGAGGCCAAACGGGCTAAAATTCTCATAATAAAAACTCGGAAACTAACTAATAGATTTTGTTTTCCCGAGTTTTATTTATTTGTTAAGGTCGTTACGAAGCTTCTTCTTCCACAAACTTTGTCAAGATACCATTGACAAACTTGGCTGAGGTTTGGTCTGAATATAACTTAGCCAACTCGATAATCTCATTTAAAGCTACACGCTCAGGTGTTTCATCATAATATTTGATTTCAAACAAACCCAAGCGCAGAAGGCTGCGGTCTGTCAAGGTTAGACGCTCCAGAGACCAGCCTTTTTTTAGATTTTCAACGATAAGATCGTCTATCTCTGGACGCTCATCAACAGTACCCTTAACAAGGTTCAGAAGAAAGGCAGGAACCTCTGTTTCCTGTCTGTTCTCTAAATCCTTATCATAGCTATAAGCAAACTCAGCTGCTTGGAGAAAGTCACTTTGACCGAATTCTAAACTAAAAATAGCCTGAAAAGCACGCTCACGTAAGTTACGTCTTGAATCAGTCATCTAAGAAATCCTCATCAAACAAGGCAGCCATATCCGGTTTAGGTGTCTTTTCGGGGACAATACCGACTACATGGACATTGACGTCTGAAATCTCTACTTCAGCCATATCATAAACAGCTGATTTAACGGCACGCTGAACCTCAATTGAGACAGCCGGTACATTCACTCCATACTGGAGTTGTAGATAAATATCAGCGGTTACCTTATCGCCTTCCTTGGTCGTTAGGTAGACCCCCCGACTTAGTGTTGTCTTACTGATGCTATCTGTCACAGCCTTATTATTAAGAGAATAGACCCCCTCAACCTTTGTCGCTGCAATCCCCGTGATGACTTCAAGCACACGCGGAGCAATGACAATGTCTCCGATTGTTTCTGCCATAGGTCTGTCCTTTCTAGTTTTTTCTATAAATCTGATACGCTTGCCTCATCATTAAGCACGGGAAACATAAGTTCCCTCTTGCGTATTAATCACTAACTTTTGACCCACTTCAATGAAATCCGGTACATTGACTACAAGACCAGTTTCTAAAGTAGCCGGCTTACCTGAACCAGTAACCGTTGCCCCTTTAATCGATGGCTGAGTATCTGTCACTGTCAGCTCAACCGTTGTAGGTACTTGCACTCCGATAACTTCTGTTCCATAAAATTGAATTTTAACCTCACCATTTTCCAAAACGTAGAGCAATTCATTTTCAACATTAGCAACAGGAATTTCATACTGGTCATAAGTTTCATTATTCATGAAATAGGCAGTGTCGTCCATCTTATAAAGATACTGTGCAGGCACCGTTTCAATAATAGCCTGTTCGAATTTTTCTTCTGGACGGTAAGTCGTATCAAAAGTTGAACCAGTACGTACATCACGTAGCTTCATGCGCATAACTGTATTACCCTTACCAGGTTTGTGGTGGCTGGCTTCAAGCACCTTGATCAGCTTTCCATCAGCCGTTTCAAACGTCATACCAGCTCTGAGCTTACTTGCTTCAATCATGTTTTAACTACCCCTTTATTAAATTTAATTATCACTTCATTCTATCATAATTACAAGGGATACTCAAATTTTTTAAGAATACTCTAACAGCCTTACACAGGGCATAAAAGCGCTGTTTTGATAGGAAATAGGGGGTTAATCGGTGCTCACTGATTCATCCCTAGGGACACCTCTGGAACATCATGCTGAACATATTCAACCTGCTTTTGCTTCATCAATTCGACTGCCAAAGCACTTGGGCGGTAATTAGCCTTGTAGGTAATTTTTTTAACACCCGCCTGTAACAGGGCCTTAGTGCAGTTAATGCAGGGAAAATGCGTCACATAAATTTCCGTATCCTTAGTCGAAATCCCTTCTTTAGCACATTGAATGAGGGCGTTCATCTCTGCATGAACAGTTCGAATGCAGTGACCATCCTCCATGTAGTGTCCAACTTCGTCACAGTTATCTGTCTCAGATACACCGCCGTTATAGCCGGTGGCAATAATTCGTTTATCCTTGACCAAAACAGCACCAACATAAGCACGATCGCAGGTCGATCGCTTAGAAATCAGTTCCGCATTAGCCATAAAATAGTCCTGCCACGATAATCTTTCCGACATCCTTCGTCCTCCTCATTACACATCTCTTAGCGCTACGCTTTCAAAGCCCAATAAAGCTCAGCAATAATACTTAGTATACCATCTCCACGCCTCCCGCGTCTACAATGGAGTGCAGAGTCGTCATTTGACAAAACTTTACAGAGTCTATAAAATGAGAGCAGAAATATTAGTCAAGGAGAACCAAAATGACCCAACCAGAATTCCCTCAATCTCAAATACCACAAGAACCAAACGGGCAAAGTCAGCCATCAGAGCAGATCCCAAACCAACAACCCCAAGCACAAGAAACCTACCCTCAGGGACAGCATCAAGAGCAAGCCCCATATCCCCAGTGGCAGCAGCAGGGGCAATATTACCAAGAACAAAATCCAAATACCCAGCAACAATCAAATGGAACCTACCTACAACAGCAGCAAGAATACTTCTATCAACAGCCTCAACAACCCACACAGCCACCTTATCCTCAGTCCTTCCAAATGCCACAGCCGGCTAAATCTCAGGCTCCCCTAGTTCTAGGAATCTTATCTATCATTTTAGATTTAAGTTTATACTTTGCCTTTATCGGCTTCATTTTGGGCATTATTGGCCTAATCCTTTCTCTCGTTCAAAATAATAAGCCCCATAAGTATAAGACAGAAATTATCCTTAACAGCATTGGATTAGCTCTTCCTATTATCTTCCTCTTTCTTATTCTCATTTTGGTTTTAATCGGTATGTCAATAAGTTATTAGAGGAAAACTGAGACAGAGATCGACAGGCGGAGATCTATTTTCTCCAATCCTTTTACTCTTGCTAAGCGGTGAAGAATTCCCTTTTTTATACCGAGTAAAAATATAAATAAAAGCGTCAGCGTTGGCTATGCTCTACAAGCACTACAACACTGACGCTTTTTACTTCATTTCAATTTTTCTTTTAAGTATCGACCGGTAAAAGATTGCTCATTTTGAGCAACTTCTTCTGGTGTTCCGGTTGCAACGATAGTACCGCCGCCGATACCACCTTCTGGACCAAGATCGATAAGATAATCAGCAGTTTTGATGACATCTAGATTGTGTTCAATAACGAGAACCGTATTTCCTTCATCAACAAACCGTTCCAGCACCTTAAGCAAGCGGGCAATGTCATCGGTATGGAGTCCTGTTGTCGGCTCATCCAAGATGTAGAAAGATTTCCCAGTTGAACGCTTGTGGAGTTCACTGGCCAGCTTCATACGCTGAGCCTCACCACCTGATAGAGTCGTAGCCGGCTGACCTAGCGTAACATAGCCCAGCCCCACATCCTTAATCGTTTGGAGTTTGCGGGCAATCTTTGGAATAGGCGCAAAGAAATCCACTGCATCATTAATGGTCATATCAAGGATTTCAGCAATATTTTTCTCCTTATAGTGGACCTCAAGCGTTTCGCTGTTATAGCGGGTACCATGACAAACTTCACAAGGAACATAGACATCTGGCAAAAAGTGCATTTCAATCTTAATAATGCCATCGCCAGAGCAGGCCTCACAACGACCACCCTTAACATTGAAACTAAAGCGTCCTTTCTTGTAACCACGAATCTTAGCTTCATTGGTTTTGGCAAAGAGATCACGGATATCATCAAAAACACCTGTGTAAGTAGCTGGATTGGAACGGGGAGTTCGTCCGATCGGACTTTGATCAATATCAATCAAGCGTTCAATATGGTTAATACCTTCAATAGCCTTGTGTTTACCTGGTTTTTCCGAGTTGCGATTGAGCTTTTGCGCCATGGCTTTTTTCAAAATACTATTAACCAGAGTAGATTTTCCAGACCCCGAGACACCTGTCACTGCAATAAATTTTCCAAGTGGGAACTTGACATCGATATTTTGGAGATTGTTTTCGCTAGCTCCCTTAATTTCAACAAAACGGCCATTGCCTGAACGGCGCTCAGATGGGACAGGAATGGCCTTCTTACCAGATAGGTACTGTCCAGTGATAGATTTCTTATTTTTAGAAACCTGTTCTGGAGTACCTGAAGCTACAATTTGACCACCAAAATGACCTGCTCCCGGACCGACATCCACCAGCCAATCGGCCTGTCGCATAGTATCTTCGTCATGCTCAACCACAATCAAGGTATTGCCTAGATCACGCATTTTTTTCAGGCTGGCAATCAGACGATCGTTATCCCGCTGGTGAAGACCAATAGAGGGCTCGTCCAAGACATAGAGGACGCCACTGAGATTAGAACCAATCTGAGTAGCCAAACGAATCCGCTGACTTTCACCTCCGGACAAGGTCCCAGCGGCACGGGAAAGAGTTAGATAGTTAAGGCCAACATTATTTAGAAAAGTCAAACGATCTCTAATTTCTTTCAAAATAGGTGCTGCGATGGTTTCTTGATTATCTGATAAAACTAAGTGCTCTAGGTGAGCCAATTGATCCTGAATAGACAGATCAGAAACCTGACCGATATGAAGGCCGGTCTCACCACCCACCTTAACCGATAGCGCAGCATCATTGAGACGGTAGCCGTGACAAGTCGCGCAAGTCAGCTCATTCATATAGCCCCGCATAACATTACGGGTAAAATCACTGTTAGTTTCATGGTAGCGGCGGTTGACATTATTAACCACTCCTTCAAAGGGGATATCAATATCGCGTACACCACCAAAGTCATTGACATAGTGGAAATGGAATTCTTTGTCATCGGAACCATAGAGAACCAGATTCTGCTGCTCTTCGGGCAGGTCTTCAAAGGGTGTATCCATATCAACCCCAAATGCTTCCATGGCCTGCTCCAGCATGGCTGGGTAATAATTGGAAGAAATAGGATTCCAAGGCGCAAGAGCTCCCTCACGCAAAGTCAAGCTAGGATCCGGAATGAGGAGATCCATATCGACCACCAACTTCATCCCCAAGCCATCACAGGTTGGGCAGGACCCAAAAGGAGCATTGAAAGAAAAAAGACGCGGTTCTAACTCAGGAACGGTAAATCCGCAGACTGGACAGGAATAATGCTCCGAAAAAAGAAGATCATTGCCATCCATAGTGTCGATAATGACATAGCCATCCGCAATCCGAAGGGCAGCTTCGACAGAATCAAAGAGACGGCTGCGAATGCCCTCCTTATTGACCAGACGATCAATAACTACCTCGATATTATGCATCTTGGACTTGGACAGCTCAGGCACCTCAGTCACATCATAGACCTCACCATCCACACGCACCCGCACATAACCTTCTTTTTGGATTTTTTCAAAAAGGGTCTTGTGCTGTCCTTTCTTACGACGGATAACCGGTGCTAGGATTTGCATACGGGTGCGCTCTGGCAATTCCAAAACTTGGTCAACAATCTGTTCAACCGAGCTGGCGGAGATTTCCCCATGACCGTTTGGACAGTAAGGAACTCCTACACGCGCATAGAGTAAACGCAGGTAGTCATTGATTTCAGTCGCTGTACCAACGGTTGAACGCGGGTTCTTGCTGGTCGTCTTCTGGTCGATAGAAATAGCTGGGCTGAGACCGTCTATGCTATCTACATCAGGCTTTTCCATATTTCCCAAAAACTGACGAGCATAGGCTGACAAACTCTCCACATAGCGCCGCTGCCCTTCTGCGTAGATAGTATCAAAAGCCAGACTGGATTTACCAGATCCAGACAAACCAGTCACTACCACCAGCTTATCTCGTGGAATTTCTACATCTATATCTTTCAAATTATGGGCACGTGCCCCATGAATCACTAACTTATCTTGCATAACTAAGATACCAAGCCGTTAAACGACTCAAAGGAATTTAGGAAAATCGACGCAGGTGAAAAGACACCTAGGAGATTTTATCTAATTCCACAGAGTCGTAGGCGGGTTCATTTCCTTTCTAAGATACCACTGACACACTCGAACTAAGAGCTAAAGCTCTTGTTCTCCTACGAGAATTTCTATTGAAATTCTCTGTGTCACTGACTAATCCTAAACCTCAGTATTATCGACTGAAAGTTTAGGATGTCGCCAATCCCGCAGGTGGGTTTATTTCCTTTCTAACTGGCAAACTCAATCTAAGTACTAAAGTACTTGATTTCCTACACAAGTCTCTATGGAGACTTGCTATGCCACTTACTAGTTTCGATTCGCCAGTATTATCGACTGGCTTTCGAAACATCGTAACTGGAGAGCTGTACAAACCAGTAACAACTAATGATTATTATCGCAGTAGTTTTACTGCTAACTTACTCAATTCAAGTGCTAAAGCTCTTACACTTCTGGCTAATCTCTACATTGTGATGACCCTGTGTTCATCCGTCTAAACCTTAGAAGGTCTACAACACTTCTATTATAGCAGATTCTGGCCTTTCGCTAGCTATTTGACTACCAAAAAAGCGCTGATGACCAACGCTTTCAAACTGACATCATGCCGAATGCAGGGCTCGAACCTGTGACCTACGCGTTACGAGTGCGTTGCTCTACCAACTGAGCTAATTCGGCTTACAACCAGTATTTTACGCTTTCCCTTATATTTGTCAAGTTAGATATGAAAACCGTCACAAATGCTCATAGCTTTTTCATCATTCTCTCAATCATTCATTTTATCCCTTATACTCAAAATCATAAAGTATAATCTAGTAAATTTGTCAGAGACCGACTTCTCTTACCTCCGACACATATCTACTTCCCTAGGTTCAGTTTGCAACACCCTATCGTTTGGATATTTAAAGATTATAAGACCCTGTATCTTGGGGCTACCAAAATAGCTTGACAAGCTTGTCAACTTATCTTGACAGCTTAGTTGCCCGTCGAGATTAACAATCTTTTTAATAAACGCATAGTTCTCAAAACCCATAACTATCACGCCTGTAACAAGAACCTTGCTTGTCGTTACTTCAAAGAAACTATAAAGTAAAATCTGATAACATTACTGCTGATGCTTATCTTAATCCTAATAACTTGAAAGGAGATTTTATGTTTCTAAGAAACTTAAATTTAAAGACCATTTACCGCGGTCAGTTAATCACCCAGTTCGTCTTAATGCCGATCCTGCTGACTTGGCGAATCAGTCAGGGCAATACAAGCAATTTTCTTCTTAGCATCATCCTGATTGCCATCAACCTGTTAGGGATCTTTCAGACTTTCAAACAGGCTAGCGGTCTCATCAATAAAATCATCAGCTGGCTGCAGTTGTTAGCTCAGCCCTTGATTATTCAATTTACCCTTGTCTCTACGTTGGCTACCTTTCCGGATTTTAATGCGCTGTTGCTACCTCTTGCCCTTATTTACCACAGCCTCGCCCTAATTCCAACAGTCTATGAGCTGGCCTTACCCCGACTTCAGTCACTTGGCTCCAAAATTATCCTCATCCTTTACTGGGGAAATCTCTATGTCGCTGCTTCACGCAATCTGGCTATCAATCTTCCGGCCAACGGCTTCATTTATCATTTTCTGACCTCCGGTGTTTGTGGCAGTCTTGTCATGCTTTGCCTTTTTATCCTAATGATGAAAGCTTGGACCCTGCCCTTGCCCGATTGGAAAAGCAGAGGAAAGCAGCAGTTAACAACCCTCGCCATGATGGCTGTCTTTTGCCTTTATCTCTTGCTCTTTAATAGTTTCAATACTGGCGACAGCTGGGTAAATATGCTAATCGCCTTTGAGAGCCGCCCCCTTAATCTGACTTGGGAATTCTTTTTCACAGGCTTCCAAGCCGGCCTTCTGGAGGAAACAATGGTTAGATACCTGATACTGCTCAGCATGCTGGCCTCTTTCTCAGTCTCTAAACCAGTCCGAATAAGGATACTCCAAGCCATATTTCTGTCTTCCCTGATTTTCGGAGCCATCCATATTACTAACCTTCTTAGAGGGCAGGGTTTGGCTAATACCAGCCTACAGGTTCTGGCGGCTACTGCTATTGGTATCCCTTTTGCCCTGATTTATTTGTACACAGGCAGACTCTCCCTTACTATTCTTTATCACGCCGTTTGGGATATTGCCAGTTTTTCAGTCTCCTCATCAACTTTAATGAGCGAGAAAGTTGATACAGCTGCCTTCATGTATACAGCCTACCTTTTTCTCCTCATTGCTCTGTTCTCCACCTACATGCTGACGGGCAAGCGCATGGCAGTCATTGAGACTAATGTTAAGGGCTTGCTGGATCAACGAGAAGAGCAGTTAGCTAGGCAGAACAGAAGCTCCTCTTAAAGAGAAACTTGCTGAAGATAGAAAAACGAACAGATTTAGCTGATTTAAAGAAATCAAAGGCTAATCTGTTCGTTTAGTAATAAATAGATTTGATATTATAGCGAATATAATGCTTGGTAAAACGCCAAACCTGCTTGGTCAGCAAGATGATTAAGGGGGAGATCGCAAGACCGACTCCGCACAAAATCAAAGCCAGCCCCAAACTTGGTGTCCAGTGGTGATTGCCCACATAAATAGTAACGACCCCTGGAAGTTGGTAGATGATTGGCATCAGAATAAGGACAATCGTCGCAGCCCAAAGGCAGAACAGAACCATCAGCATAGTAAAATAAGCAAACAGAAAGAAAAAGAGGTTAAAAAGTACAATTCCTACAAGCGCCCAAGCGTGAATCTTCTTTTCTTCAGGCGACTCATCCGCCCCTTCTCCAAAAAAATACTGGACGTCTACTTGATAGAGCAGACTCAAGTCTTTCAGCGCATAGACATTAGGCAGGTTCCTATCCTGCTCCCATCGAGAAACCGTTTGCCGGGTCACAAATAATTTCTGCGCAACCTCTTCTTGGGTTAAATTTGCTGCCAGACGGGCTTTTTTCAACTGATTTCCTATCTCTTCCATTATATCCTCTCTTCATATTAATTTTTATGACGTCTATTGATAACATAAAGCTGATGCTTCTGCTCCATCGTATCCATTGTAGACAGATTCATTCTAACATGTTCTTACTGAAAGAGTATAACCTTCCTTCGCAATAAACTTGTTACATCCTAGTATCAAAGGCTTTTGTAAAAGGCTGGAACAAAATAGTTCTCAACCATCATTTTTCGACCTGAGAAAACACCTTTCAAATAGACCAATAATAGAGAAAACAAAATCATTTTAGAATGGTAGAACGGGCGACCATTTTTGCGATAAAAGTTGTTAAAGCTACTATCATTATAGCGTATGAACCACCTCTTCAATCGTAAAGACTAGGTGGATCTGTGGTAATAAAGAAGAGCCTATTTCCAATAACAAAGTGGTTTTTGTGGTACACTGAAATGTGAGATAGCCTTTCTAATATTTTGGGGACAACTATATGTTAACAGGATGATCTCACCAAAGCAAAAAGCAACGGCATTAAAACCGTTACTTTGGTCTGCCGTGAAACAGGTCTTGTTCCAAGCCCTTCTATTTTGTAGGCCCTCACAAACAATATGTCAATTATAGTTGACTATCCCATAACACTATGCTACACATAGTAGCGTTGTATATATCCGACACTAAGGAGTCCTATGAATCACGTCAGATACTTTCGCCAGAAGGCAGGTCTCTCCCAGCTAACACTAGCCAAGGAGATCGGCGTCTCTAGGCAGACCATCAATATGATTGAAAATCATAAATACAATCCATCGCTGGATCTCTGCCTGCGCCTAACTTGGTCTTCGAATACCAACCTCAATCAACTCTTTTAGCAAGAACAAGGAGATAACAGCCTATGAAAAAGAAACTTTCACCACCAAACTGATCAAACGCTTCTACGGTATCCAAGGTCCCTTGGATGAATTTAAACTGCAAAAAGCCATGTGCTATCGGGAATATCGTTTTCATCTGGTTAGCTATTTTTATCTTTATAGGAGACCTATTCGTCATTAGTTTCACAGATAACTATCCACTAGCTGTAGCTATCGCCTACCCTGCTACACTGACTTTTCTACTCTTTTTAGTCTATTTCCTTAGCCACTGGAGGTACAACGGTAAAGATATCAATGAAGTTGAGTATGAAGAACTAAACAGCGCAGAAAAACGCCAACAAACCCTCTTGAATAATCCAATCAAGCGATTTATCTATTTTACTATCATTTTCTGGATTATCAGTGCAATGATAGACGGTTTTAACCATATCTTCTCAATGAAAAAATTCTCCAAGCAATCTTCTATGGACTCCTTATGTCATTCTTTGTTAGAGGAACAATTTCAAAAAAATAATGAAAGATAGCCAAAGAGCAACTCAAAGTTGAGTTGCTTTTTGATCATACTAGCACAAACGCTAGATTCTTCCTGACATCATTTCTCTTGCTTTAATATATGATTGAACTCCTCGTGGACTTGATTATGCTGATAAGAAACACAGTCTTGAACCCAATTCCACCAAAAATAACCCCCGACATAATGCTTTGTATAAACTGGCTGCTGATAATAGTGACGCATCATAGCTATTTTACTAGCTCTAGTCGCTGATGGAGCAGTATTGCCACACTCTCCCATGCCGACCTTGGATTTGGCAAACTGCCCTTGAAATTTTTTAAAAACAGTCTGCCAATCTGGCTGGTACCCCCCATTATCATCCTCATAATAAGAGATAAAACTAAAGTCTAACCCTTGTGTCATCTGTCGCGGAATATAGCGATCTATCCAGGTCAACATATCATGATCCTTAGGATTCTCATAATAAAAGGTCACTGCAGTCTCTTGATCAGACGCTTCAACAAGATCATAAGCGGCTTGGACTTTATCAACAATCAACTCTGGATCTTGCTTGATCCAATCAATTCCATTAATCTCATTACCAACTTCCCAAATCTTTGTATAGTCTTTCAGATATTTTAAGGACTCCCGAAAGCGCTGACGGTAGGAGGCAGGATCAGGATAAGCATTCATATCATAAGAATCCACAGGCTGCGCCATAATATCCGCTACCGGTGCGATCTTTTTAAAAAGAGAGACATAGGACCGTGGACTTTTTTCCTTAGACATCACAATACGCACGGTCGGCCTCACCGGCATATCTTCCAATGCCTGAACAATAGCATCAGTAGTGACCTCACCTTCCCAAGTATCATCAATCGTAACACCATAGATAGGTTGCTCACTGCCCTTGGTCACAGACGAAAAAGATAACAATAAGGCTCCTAGCACAAGCAGCAAGATAAGACCAACAGCTAGTACACCAGACCGTCGCCACTTCATAAAGATCATTCTGACACCCCTCTCATAATGAACATCAGACGCTCAAGAAAAATCATTATCATTCTAACAAAAATTATTAAAACCGTTGCCTAAAAAAGCTAAACAAACCCAAAATCTAATGACAATTATCAAGAAAAAACTGATTTAAAACCATTATGCTTAAACCTCACAAAGCACAAAAACTATAAAATAGAATAAACGCTATCCATCATACTCATTTAAAAGAGGGAACTTATCACCTATATAATAACAGAAGAATTAAACTCAAACTAAAAGGACTTAGTCCTTTCCAACACAGAACTAAATCCCTTCAACAATTTCTTATCCAACTTTTTAGAATCGATACAAAAATTCTAATCCCTTTGAGTATTAGAACATCTTGCATTAATCAGCTATTGGGATCATCCAAACTGCGGCCATGTAGGCCTTTTTGGCGTTGGATTTGACGGAGCTTTTCAGGGGTGACATCATTGCCTTCTTCATCCACCAATTTAATCCCTTCGATATGGTGACGCAGGTTGCGACGATAACCTTCTATGTATTCTTTACGCAATTCAGCCTGCTCCACCTTTTCTTGGCCAGTTAGGCCCTGCGTTTTTTTCTTCAAGGCAAGCTCGTTGATTCGAGCAATTTTCTTAGGATCCAATATCATCACCTCCTTATTTTATCTCGCATTAGGACAATTTTGCTAGTACCTATTTCGTTATCAACCGGTTAAAAGCTGCGACTTGGCTGGCTTTGTTAGCCAAGTCTGAGAGGATAGCTAAGCGATTGTTTTTCACGGCTTGGTCATCTGTCATAACCATAGTATTGTCAAAGAAGGCATCAATGACTGAGCTAAGCGCAAAGAGTTGCTCAATATTTGCACTTGCTTCCTTACCCAACTCAAGCTTAGCAACAGCTTGAGCTAGGGCTTTTTCTTGATCGTTCTCAAAGAGATCAGCATCTACAGCGGCTGCACTGTCAGCTTTTTCAGCCAAGTTAAAGACACGAGACAAGCTTTCAACTGCTGGTTTGTAGTTGTCTTTTTGCGAGGCCTCTACAAGGGCATCCGCTGCAGCCAACATGTCTGACACGACGAAGGTAGAGCCAGCGAGAACTGCTTCCTTGATATCTTTTGGTGTCTTGTCCATCATCTTGTCCACACGAGCACGGATAAAATCAAGGACCTCAGCCTTGTTATTGTAAGTCAAGCTCTCAAACGTAAGACCGTAGAGGTTATCCACCAACTCATCCATCGCAATGGTCCAACCAAAAGCATCTAAGATGCGGACGATCCCTTGCGTCGCACGACGCAGAGCGTAAGGGTCATTAGATCCACTTGGGATGAGACCGACTGAGAAGAAGCTGAGAAGCGTATCCAACTTATCAGCCAGCGCCAAAACAGCACCGACCTTTGTTTCTGGAAGCTCACCATCAGCCGAATCAGGTAGATAATGCTCACGGATAGCTGTCGCAACAGCCTCTTCTTCGCCTGCAAGAAGAGCGTACTTCTCACCCATAATGCCTTGCAGCTCATCAAACTCACCGACCATTCCGGTCAAGAGGTCAAACTTATAGATAGCCGCTGCACGAGCAACCGCTGCCGCCTCATCTGATGAAAGCTCTGCTAGTTTTGAAAGATAGTCTGCAATGACACCAACACGCGCCATGTGCTCAGACAGAGAGCCGATCTTTTCGTGGAAAGTCACCTGAGACAGCTTAGCCACAAGGTCGTCAATCCGGAGTTTTTGGTCCTCATGCCAGAAAAATTCCCCATCTTCAAGGCGGGCTACCAATACTTTTTCATTGCCTTTGATAACATTTTCCAGAGCAACGTCATTACCATTACGCACCGAGATGAAGTTAGGTCTGAGCTTGCCTTCCTGATCACGGACAACGAAATAACGTTGATGGCTCTTCATAGATGTTACCAGCACTTCTTCTGGAATCTCCAAATATTTCTCATCAAAACTCCCCATGAAGGCAGTTGGATATTCAACCAAGTTAAGGACTTCATTGAGAAGGTCTGGATCAATATCGACTTGGACATTTTTCTTAACTTCAATAGCCTTGATCTGTTCCACAATCATGCGCTCACGCTCAGTGCTGTCTGCAATGACAAACTGTTTGCGGAGATTTTCCTCATAAGAGTCTGCTGTTGCAATCTCAGTTTCTTGACCCAAGAAACGGTGACCACGACTGATACGACCAGAGCTGACATCGAGAAAATCCATATCAAGCTCCTTGTCGTCAAGAAGCACGGTCAAGGTATGAACAGGACGGATGTACTCAAAGGTATTCTTAGCCCAGTGCATACTAACTGGGAAGGTAAGACTGTTAAGCACCTCAGGGATGCCTGCTAAAACGTCTTCAGCAGGTTTACCCGCTTCGTTTTTAGTCACATAAACGTATTCAACACCTTTGACTTCCTCAAAGCGGATATCATCAGTAGTCAAACCTTTACCACGCACAAATCCCTGAGCAGCCTTGGTGAAGTTGCCATCGCTATCTAGGGCAATTTTTTTAGCAGGACCTTTGAAATCCTCTGAAAGATCCGTTTGAGCATCAGCTAGTCCCATGACACGCACAGCCAAACGACGAGGGGTTGAAAAAGTCTGGATAGCGTCGTATGACAGACGATTTTCTGATAAAAAGCTTGCCATTTTTTCACCCAATTGTTTTTCACTTGGGGTTACCACATAGGCTGGAAGTTCTTCTAAGCCCAATTCTACCAGTAAATTCTTAGTCATCTTAGTCTTCCTCCTGTGCCAAAAGTTTTTCACGTGTGGCTTCATCCAACAATGGATAACCTAATTTCTTGCGTTCAGCCACAAAGGTCTTAGCAACGATCCGAGCTAAATTACGAATGCGGGCGATATAACCCGCACGTTCCGTTACAGAAACGGCACCACGCGCATCAAGCAAGTTGAAGGTATGGGAACATTTGAGAACATAGTCGTAGGCTGGGTGAACCAAACCTTGTTTCAAAGCTCGACCAGCCTCTTTTTCAAACTTGTCAAAGTTTTCAAGGAGCATATCTTGGTCTGAGATTTCAAAGCTGTATTTGGAATGCTCGTATTCTGGCTGCAAGAAGATTTCACCGTACTTAACACCCGGTGCCCACTCAATATCATAAACAGAATCTACCTCTTGAATATAGGAAGCCAAACGTTCCAAACCATAGGTAACTTCTGCGGTTACAGGACCGGTTGCCAAGCCACCGACCTGTTGGAAATAAGTAAACTGGGTAATTTCCATCCCATCCAGCCAGACTTCCCAGCCGAGTCCAGCCGAACCTGTTGAAGGGTTTTCCCAGTTGTCTTCAACGAAACGAATATCATGTTCCAAGGGATTGATGCCCAATTTTTCCAAAGACTCAAGGTAAAGCTCTTGAATATTGCTTGGCGATGGTTTCATGACCACTTGGAATTGGTGGTGCTGATAGAGGCGGTTGGGGTTTTCCCCGTAACGACCGTCGGCAGGACGACGTGATGGCTCTACATAAGCCGCATTCCACGGCTCAGGCCCGATAGCACGAAGGAAAGTGTAAGGGCTCATCGTTCCCGCACCTTTTTCATTGTCATAAGCTTGCATAAGCATACAACCTTGATCATTCCAAAATTGTTGCAAAGTTAAAATAATTTCTTGAAATGTTAATTTCTTAGACATTGTTTACTCCTTTAATTTATATTATCTTCTTAGGTTTATTTATCAAGTAACCAAGAAAAAGCTGGGTCCTGAAAAATATGACGTTTGGGAACAGTTTGTAAATTCTGATCGCATTCATCTATTGTTCCTAATTTCAAAGCGCAAACTTCTGGTATATTTTCTTGAGTAGTGAAAATTTGACTATGACAGTTCTGGCAATAATAACGTTGTTTCCCTGGAGATGAACTATAGGTAACCAAATTCTCTTTTCCATACAATGCCAGATTTTTGCTGCTAACTTTGGCATTAACTGTGTAGGCCGACGCAGTTGCTTTCCGACAGAACGAGCAATGGCAAAAAACTATTTCCGATAATTCTTCATCTAGAGTGTAGGTGACTGCTTTACATAAACAAGATCCTTTAATCATTATGTTCCTTTCCTCTTGGGTATTTGACGAAACTCAAAAAAACCGAATTTCAACACCCAAGCCTTGCGACTAGGGGCGTCAGAAACGCGGTTCCACCCTAATTTGTTACTTCATTTTATTACGATTAAACTTAGTTGAGCAACTAAGAGAAAGCGCCAGTTATTCCTTCTTTCTATTCGGCTTCCACCATTCCGAACTCGCTAAGAGAAAGGATTGAAATAACATTCTTTCTTGGGGTACATTGTAGCAGAAAAGATACGAATTGTCTAGGCCTGCCTCGTTTTCATATACTCAAAAATAGACATAAAGAAATCTCGACTGACTTCAAAGTGTCCGTAGCGCAACTGACTGGCATAGGTTTTCCAGTCTGGGTGCTGCCTTGCTACCTCAATCGGGCAGGGACGGACAGACTTGTAATACTCAACATCTCGCCTGAAAGGAACAAAGTCCGGTGCCATCTCAAATTGGTAGACCTTGTCATCCTTCATTTTACCCACAGCTGTGAAGGCCTGCAGCTTTTGATCAGAGTCAAGAGCAACTTTTGGACTGTAGTAGAGCAGATAGTCTCCTTGACTCATGCGTTTTAAGGGGCCGCCTTTCCCATGACAGACTTGGCAAAAACCGCCGTCAACACCGCGTTTGACATGGTTTTCCGAAACCACTCCGACCCAAAATTTAACCATCTCTTTTCTCCAGTTTTATTAAAAGCTGATTGAAATCCGCCAGCTGATTGTCCAGCTGGCCAAAGTAATCCTGATCAATCGCCTCAACGAGAGGCAAAGCTTGATTCATGCGCTCTCTGCCTGCATCTGTCAGAAAGACAACTTTTGCCCGACTGTCCTGCGGATGTTCCCGCCGTTCAACCAAGCCTTTTTTCAGCAAGAGTTTAAGAACCTGTGAGACCGTCATTACATCCATATCCGAAAAAGTAGCTAGAGTAACCTGAGTAATCCAATCTTGTTTCTCTTCCAAAGCTCCTAAACTCGTCAGAATAATAAACTGAGGATGCGTCAGGTCAACATCTTGCAGAGCTTTTTTTACTCGGTCATGCCAAGCATTATAGACCCGGGCAAATAAAAGACCTGTCGATTCCTGGTGGTTATCCGCATATTGGGAATGAAAAGTCTTTGTCATGCTGCCTCCAAAATCTGTTTCAGTTTTCCAACACTTTCTGGCACATCGTCAAAAACCTGTTTCAAAAAGGCCAAAGCGTCCTCTGTCATCTCACCGTCTATCAAAGAAACAGAATGTCTCAGACTGATGCCACCGGCAGAATTTTCAAGTATCTCATGATCAAAGAGAACATTGCCAAAAGGCGTTGCTGTTACATCAGAAAAATACTGATTTTCACGCACCTCAACTAAAGTAAAGGCAAGTTCAGGCATGCCCTCCAACTTCATTTGCCCCTTTTGCCCTGTAGTGAAATCACCGTTCAAAGTAATCTGTTCCAAATCACCTTCCCAGACAAACCACTGATCAACTTGAGAATAGTAGACCCAAACGTCCTCTTTTTTAGCATTGACAGCCAACTCAAAAGAAAATTTCATAGAAACTCCTCCTTGTTAATAAGTGTTTATATTATAAGCTAACTTATAATATATGTCAAGAAAAAGAGGTCAGTACAAAAAATCTCTGCCTCTTTCATCTTCCCCTAGTTTTACTAGACTGGCGGTCCTTATCTTGGGGCGCCCACTTTCAGGCGCCCCCTTAAACAATCCACTAGACTGTTTAGCTGCCATGCAAGGGATAGCTTCAACAGTTTATGAAACTGTTGGAGGTTATCTAATCCCATGAACGCTGTTCATTCTATTTCCAATCTCATTCTCTTTTCATTCCCTAAGATTCCAAAAAAGAAATATGTTCCCGCACATGAGGCTTAGAAGAAAGCGCTTCTGTTATCAAGGCTTCTGCATAGTCCGCATAAGTTAAAGTACTTTTGCCACTAGCATTGTCCCTCAAATGATCGTCCGATAATACCGTTTTACCCACCTTGGGCTGACCGAATCTTAGCTCGGCAGGTGGCGAAACATAAAGCCATCTCACTGTTTGATTTTTCCTTAAAAGGGCGAAAGCATCATCTTCTGCTTGAGCAAGTGGCTTGAGTTCAGCTGGAAAATCTGTAGCATCTACCCAACGCAGTCCTTCATCAATATAAAGACTCCCTGCACCGCCTGCCACAATCAAGCGTTTGCGACTTCCTTCCAATAGATCCAGCAAATGCTGAGTAGTAACAGAAAATAAAGGCTAATCAGATAACTGGCTAACTCCAAATGCGCTGATAATGACGTCAAACGGTGCTAGATCTTCTTTTTTCAATTCCAAGATATCCTTTTTAAGAAAGTACTGGCTAGATGTCTGATTAGATTTCCTCGCAACAGCCGTTACCCTTAATCCTTTCGCTAGGCTTTCCTGGACAAGTAGATGCCCCAATTTCCCATTAGCCGCTAAAATTGCAATATTCATACTAATTCCTCCTTATAATTTACTTGTAGCTTTTATCCATGCTAAAATAGTGTAAAACATAGAAAGGAAGTCTATCAAATGACACCGGATACTTGCCCTGTCAAAACAACGTTAAGCTTAATTTCCAGCAAATGGAAGATCCTTATTATCTATCTTCTACATAACAAGGGAACACAAAGATACGGACAAATTAAGCAAGAATTGGATAACGTTAGCCAAAAAGTACTTACAGAAAGTCTACGAGAACTGGAAAGAAATGGTCTCATTTCCAGAAGAGACCATCATCAAGTACCACCCAAGGTAGAGTATACGTTGACAGACATTGGTGAAGATCTCTATCCACTCTTAATCTCCTTAGCTGATTGGGGAGAAAATTATAACCACTTAAAGGCAGAAGTATCCACTTCCTAATGTCATCATAAAACAAAGTGCCTACACTGTAAAGTAGGCACTTTTTGGTAACTAAGTATTTCATGTTATATCTATATTCTGACAAGGAAAAATTATTATACAGTAACACAAGAGAGGGGGGCAAAAATCAATAAACCCTGAGAAAATTACGATTTTGATTTTCCTAGGTATTACTCCCCTTCTCTACCTTCTATCGCTGGTTCCGTTGACTGGTAAACATTTGCTGATAAAAACCCGTCAGCTCTTGGCTATTAACTTGAAGCAAGGGGAGGGAAAGATAAGATCCGATAAATATCTGTGAAAGAATAAGCACAAGCATCTCTACCGGTAATTTAGAAATAGGGACGTGATGGCTCCTCATCAAATATTGATGATACTGATTTAAACGGCTTTGGATCAAATAAATGACATAAATAGAATAAAAGGGAACAAAGATATAGCCTAGCATATGTCCAATCACAGCAGTTCTTTGCCCAGTTAGCTGACGGACATTATGGAGAAGATGTCCCACCCAAACAAAACCAAACATCCCCAAACTCAAAACTGTATAAAGCAGATTCACACCCCAAGTATCATGATAGAGGTAGTCGACCATAGAGAAGGACGAATTTTCCGTTTCATTAAAGGCAATGACCAGCAAGGGCATTATTAACACGGTCATAATAGCTATCACCATCTGCAAATAAGCAAAAAGGATTGCCACCTCATTACCTACTGCGAGAGGATCTACTAAAGAAAATATATTAAGTCCAATTGTTACTATAAAATTCAGAAAACTGATGATCAAAGCTAGAATAAAAGCCCACTTTTGCTTGGTCAAAAGGAGACCTAGGGCGATCAACCAAGCAATAGACAAGATCAGTGATAAAGCCATAGGGAGACCAAAGATCACGGAGCTAAGCAATAGATAAAGCAGACCCCAAATCAACTGAGTAAGAACTGCAAACCTCCCTTTTCCTGAAAAAATAAAAGCGATAACAACTAGACTTACCAACCAATCCACTACTACTAATGGATGAAACAAATGATCAAAAAGTTGTATGGGTAATTGACGAGAGATGATTCTCAACAAAATAGAAGTCAATAAGTAAAACAGCATGAGCCCTGCCAAGGGCAGATGGATCTTTGATTTCACAATAATATTTCCTTTAAAATTCTCTACTCCAAATTTTGAACCTGCTAGCATTTAAAAACAGGTCTATTTCTCTTTTTTGACTAAGGTCAGCCCCAAATGTTCGGCGTGAAAAGCTAGATGTTCTTGGACAAAACTAGCAATGAAATAATAACTGTGATCATAGCCTTGGTGCAGATTGAGAGTGACAGGAAGCTGGCGCTCCTTAGCCACCGCTTCAAAGCGCTCGGGCTGGAGCTGCTCGGGATAAAAGCCATCCGCCAGTCCCTGATCAATTAAAATTGGCAAGCACTTATCAGGATCCACCTGAGCCAGCAGCCGGGTGCTGTCATAGACTTCCCAAGCTTCCTTGTCTTCACCAAGATAGGCGGTGAAAGCCTTCTGCCCCCAAGAGACCTCCATAGGATTAACGATTGGTGCAAAAGCCGAGATAGCTGTGTAGCGCTCAGGATTCTTAAGACCAATCTGGAGGGCACCGTGCCCACCCATACTGTGCCCAAAAATCGAACGCTGATCAGTAACTGGGAAATTTGCCTCAATCAGCTCAGGCAATTCTTCGACAATATAATCATACATCTGATAATGCTTAGCCCAAGGTTCCTGAGTGGCATTGACATAAAAGCCTGCTCCTTGCCCCAGATCATAACTATCTGCATCTGCTACACCTTCACCGCGCGGTGAAGTATCTGGCATGACCAGCGCTAGACCATACTTAGCCGCCCATTGCTGGGCACCAGCTTTGGTTGAGAAATTTTCATCTGTACAGGTTAAACCAGATAGAAAATAGACTACTGGCACTTTCTTGCCTGTTTCAACCTGAGGCGGCAGGTAGATGGCAAAAGTCATCTGCGTCTGAGTGCTGGTTGAAAAGTGAGTATAGCGTTGGTGTTGACCGCCAAAAGAGCGGTTGCTTGAAATTAATTCTAGATTTTTCATAGGTTTAAGTAAATATTTGATAACCAGAGAAAGTGGGACAAAAATCAGTAAATCGTGGTAAAATCACGATTTTGATTTCCCTCGCTCTCCTATTGTTAGGCTCAGATTGAAATCCTCCACCGGAGCATTTCAATCCCACCTCTGCGGTCTGGGAGACCTTTTGAGGTTGGAATAATATGAACAAAGTTCATGCAAGTGATAGCTCTAATCAACCACTGCGTCAAACTGCTATATCTTAAATAGTTAAAGGAGGAAGGACTTTTGTCCCAGCCTCTCTTGTCTTTCATTGAGACACTAGTTAAGAGTTATTGGCCTCTGCTGTATCTTGACTAACTGAACACAGGCTAAAGCTCGGGATTTAAATAAGATTCTAGTCGCTTAACGGCTTGGCGCCATCCTAAACTTTCAGTCGATAATACTGAAAGTTTAGGATTAGTTAGTGACATAGAGAATTTCCATAGAATTTCTCGTAGGAGAATAAGAGCTTTAGCTCTTAGTTCGAGTAAATCCGTGGTATCTTAGTAATGAACTACTGTCCGTATTGATTTGCCCTCATGCATAAGGTCGAAGGCTTTGTTGATGTCTTCAAGCGGCATAGTATGAGTGATGAAATCATCAAGGGCGAATTCACCATCCATGTACTGGTCAACGATACCCGGAAGATCTGATTTCCCTTTGACACCGCCAAAGGCTGACCCACGCCAAACACGGCCTGTCACCAACTGGAATGGGCGCGTATGAATCTCAGCACCCGCTGGGGCAACCCCGATGATGATACTTTCTCCCCAACCTTTGTGGCAGGCCTCAAGGGCAGAACGCATGACCTCGACATTTCCGATACATTCAAAGGAATAGTCCACCCCACCGTTGGTCATCTCGATGATAACCTCTTGGATTGGACAATCATAGTCATTAGGATTGACAAAGTCAGTAGCTCCAAGCTCCTTAGCTTTTTCAAACTTATCAGAATTGGTATCAATCGCAATAATACGACCAGCCTTGGCCATACGAGCTCCGATAATCGCGGCAAGTCCGATACCCCCCAGACCAAAGATAGCAACCGTTGAACCTTCTTCGACCTTGGCTGTATTGAGCACAGCCCCCATACCAGTTGTCACCCCGCAACCAAGCAAGCAGACTTCCTCAAGAGGAGCATCGTCACGGACCTTAACCAAGGATACATCCGCAACGACCGTATGCTCCGCAAAAGTAGAGGTTCCCATGTAGTGGTAGATAGGCTGACCGTCTTTGTAGAAACGAACAGTCTCATCTGGCATGAGACCGCGGCCTTGGGTCTCACGCACAGCTGAACAAAGGTTAGTCTTGCCGGATAAGCAAAACTCACACTTACCGCATTCAGCCGTATAAAGCGGAATAACGTGGTCACCGACCTGAAACTCAGTGACACCTTCACCGACAGCCTCAACGATACCAGCTCCTTCATGGCCAAGGACACAAGGAAAGACCCCTTCGCTATCCTTACCTGAAAGTGTGTAAGCATCCGTATGGCAAACCCCTGTTGCTGTTATACGAACCAAGACTTCATGCGCCTTGGGCATCATAAGGTCGACCTCTTCGATCTTTAAGGGCTCATTGGGGGCCCAAGCTACAGCCGCGCGTGTTTTCATAAATTCCATCATCTATTCCTCCTAAAAGTTATTCTAGTAAGAAAGGTTTATCGCCAAAAACTGCTGTATATGAGAAAATACTGAAATTTCCCCATATTAAATCCTGTTGGGCAAGACTAGCCTTTTGCCTTAAACCATTAATAGTCTAACAAAAGAAAACAGCTGGTGCAAAATTCTAGCACCAACTGTTTGAAGCACTACGGCTGATACTAAAGTACTCAAACGAGACCAAATAGCGACTCAACTAGTCTCCCCATACCTGTTGACCATTAATATAAGTAGCCTTAAGTTCCAAGTCAGCATCTAAAACGATAAAATCTGCTGGGAGATCTGCTTTCAGCTGGCCACACCTGTCTTCAAGACCGACAGATTTGGCCGGAACGTAAGTGGCCATATGGACAGCCTCCTCAGCTGTAGCAATCCCCCAGTCAACGACATTTTTAAGGCCATCTTTTAGTTTGAGGATGGAACCGGCTAGGTTACCGCCATCCTTGAGACGAGCAGTATTATCCTTAACGATCACAGGCAGCTCACCCAGCATATAATCACCATCTGGCTGACCTCCAGCTGACATGCAATCGGTGATCATAGCCACATGATCAGTACCTTTTTGCCTGAAAAGAATCTGACAAGCCACTGGCGACACATGATAGCCATCGCAGATGAGCTCAGCATAGGTATTGTCAAGATTATAAACAGCACCCACCATGCCGGGCTTGCGATGGTTGAGACCACTCATGCCATTGTAGGCGTGCACCCAGACACTAGCACCTGCTTGGACAGCCCTCTTGGCATCCTGATAAGTAGCATCAGAGTGCCCCAGCGCGACAATGATTCCGGAAGCTGTGGCTTTGCGGATAAATTCAACCGTTCCTTCACGCTCAGGTGCTAAACCGATTTTGCACAGCAGACCCTTTGCAGCCTTTTGCCAGCGCTCCAGTTCCTCAAAGCTCGGATTTCTCATGTAGGAAGGATTTTGCGCTCCCTTATATTTCTCTGTGAAATAGGGGCCCTCGAAGTAGATCCCTTGAATCTTGGCACCTATCTCAGATCCCGATACATCAGCGATAGTCGCGCAGATATCCTCCAGCTGCTGACTGCTAGCCGTCAAAGTCGTCGGTAAAAAAGAAGTCACCCCAGCTTCTGGCAAGTGCTGACTGATCGTAAGAAGTCCCTCTCTGGAATTATCCATCACATCATGACCGGCGTAACCGTGGATATGGGTATCGATTAGTCCCGGTGCAATCTGATAACCTGTGTAATCTAAGATTTGAGCAGCACTTGGTACATTCTCAACCCACTGACCAAAGCGGCCATCAAGGATTTCAAGATAGCCAGCTGGCTTAGTCTCATGAGCATAATAAAAACGATCGGCCTTAATGTAGGTTGCCATCTATTATTCCCCTCTTTCAACGAGATTTCCTTTCTTCATTATAATGTTTTTGTATTATTTTGTAAATGGTATATACCAGTTGTCTTTTATAGAGAATTCAAAAATTTCAGTACTATTTTAAAAAAACCCACATAATCAAAAATAAAAACTTGTAAAAAGAAATAGAAGGTAATCAAATATATCTCTTTTTGCATAGTTGCGACAGCACTTTGCCCGTTTAAGAAGTAATCTAACGTTACAAATAAAAAAACTAGCACTAAAATATTGGAGGTTAATTTTGAAACTAACTTATGTCTTAACTCTAAGTTATTAAAATTTTTTTCAACTATATAGTATAGGAAAGAGAATAAAGGGATCAAAAAAATCCATGAGTTATTTAAACTTACCGCAATTATTATTGCTGATAAAACATCAATAATTATCGCAACAACATTGCTAGTTTTATCCTTGACCTTATGAAATGAAAGGTATTCTTGAAGTAAGCTAAGAAAACTGCACTCAGGCTTTTCTAGATGTAAGTATTGATAAAATAATATCGGAATATCTATAAAAAATGACCCAACTAAAATACTCCAAATAGCTTGAGTAGAATCTGCTTCAAACAATACTTTATAATAATTATTTTGAAATAAATGCAGAAAAAATACAATGAGAAAAACCTGTGTTACTTCTAGTAAAGGATTAGCCAAAGAAATAGAGCCATTCTTATAGATAAGAATCTTAATTATAAAGCTAAGACAAAATAATAGCAATATTATATATGGACTAAAGTCTATAATCAATAAATTAAATAGGCTCCCCATTAGAATATTATAAACTATGAGAAATATATCTTTTTTACATTTTTTCCAAATAAATTTCCTATTTTTCTTCCTTTCCCAAATGAAAGAGACCATCTGGGTAGATATTGATATAACACTAGTGAGAACTAAAATAAAAAACTTATTCTCAATTATCGTAGTTTGTTCACTTATAGCATCTAGGTATTCTCTGCCATTTCCTAAATTCACATCTGTGAAAGGGTTAAATACAATTTCTAACGTTACTATAAGAGAAAAAATCAAAATTATCGTGCAAAAAGTCACTAAGATTGATTGAAATATTATATAAATTCTTCCAGTTAACGGAGGTATATTTTTCATTATCTTATGGTAAAAATATAACAATATTAATACTGAAAGTAAGATTGAAAAAATTATGATATTTTGCCCCCTCAGATAAAAAGGAGCTTTTATCATAGACACTATAGGATTAGTATAATCAAAATTAACTAATGCCCCATTATTATTAAAAACACTAGACACAATAGTTAGTAGAATGTAATAAGAACAGTAATACTTAAAGAGAATAAAAATAATATTTTTTATCTCTTCTTTAATGATTTTTCGATTAGTATTACCTATTTTGAGAAATAAATAGAGGATTGGCAAAATATAAAGGCATAGCAAAAAATAATATAAACATTGCTGAATTTTAAGAAAAATTATTGGAGAACTAAAGTGAGGTATAAAATAATAATTTAAAATACACCCTATAAAAAATAATATCAATAATATATAAAGAAACTTGTATTTAATACTTACTCTGAATTTTTCCTTTTTCTTTTCAATGATTTTGAAGAATTTCCAGATATATTAGGCATATTATAGTGATTCTTTGAGGTTACTCTTTCCCTTTGCATCTGTCTAAACGTGTGTTGCCTCATCTTCCGTGATTTTCCCATTATAATCTCCACATTTCTCAATTCTTCTTACACGACAAAAACTGTAGAATAATTTTAAATTCTACAGTTTTTTTATTCTTAGTCTAACACATACTCATAAATAGCCTTCGCTACACCTGCATTATCATTGCTTTCTGTCTCATAACGGCAGCGAGCCTTAATCGTATCCGGAGCATTCCCCATTGCCACGCTATGACCGGCAAATTCCAACATTTCCATGTCGTTAGCTGCATCTCCTAAGGCCATAATCTCATTTGTTTGAATATTTAATTGCTGAGCCAGAGCCTTGAGGGCTGAGGCCTTAGTCGTCTCAGAGGGCATGACTTCATAAATATAAGACTGACTTCTCACTGTTGAAAAACGTTGACTGAGTTTATGCTCAACCCGAGATTCAAAACTATTTAAAGCTTCTTCTTCACCCATGTACATCGCTTGAAAGACAATCTGCCCGCTAGCAGCGACATCATCGAGACTAGCCGCCTGCGCTGTATCAAAGACCAGACCTGCATCGTAGGCAACCAAGGCAGGTACACGTTCAGCAACTGCATAGTAGGTCGCTTCGGCTGTCAAAGTTAGATAGACATCCGGATCATCCGCACACGCTTTCTCTAAAAGTGATAAGTCTTCGCGGTTCAAGGAAACTTGGCCGATTAATTCCCAATTTTGGGTATTGTATACTGTACAGCCATTATTCATGATGATATATTCCTCACCAGCTAGTCCCAACTGGTTAAAATAAGGAAGAACACCGGATTTTGGACGCCCGGTACACAGAACAATTTTTACACCAGCATCTGCTGCTTTCCGCACAGCTTCGATATTATCGGTCGGAATTTTTTTCTGACTATTTAACAGGGTACCGTCCAAATCAATGGCAATCAGTTTAATCATAAAGACTCCTTATCTAATATGTTATTTATCAATCATATCTTGAACCTTATCATAAAATTCAGGATAAACCTTCTTAAGAGCAACAAAATGTCCATCGGCTCCTATAAAACTGTGCTCAGAATGAGCCTGACAGACAAGCTGCCCATTCTGATTAGTCATAGTGTAATCAAACCCTAGTTTAGCTCCCTTGAGCATGCTGACGCTAATAGCAATAGCAATGTTATCTGCAAACGTTGATGTCGCCTTATAGCGACAATCTACTGCAGTGACCGGTGAAATAATACCATCGGCCTCCAACTTGTCATAAGGAAGGCCTACCTTCTCCAAAAAGTAGACACGCGCTTCCTCCATCCAACGAACATAGTTTGAGTGATGCGTAATCCCCATCCGGTCTGTCTCATAGTATTGAACCTTATGAATGTAACCTTGCATAGGTATGTCCTTTCTAATTTTACCTCAACTATCAACTAAGGTTAGCAATCGTACAGCCTGAGCCACCCGCATTTTGCGGTGCATAGCCAAAACTCTTGACGTAACGATGGCTGCGCAGATACTTGGTCACACCCTCACGGATAACACCGGTACCTATGCCGTGAATGATATCAACCTGAGCCATATTGTTGAGCAAAGCCTGATCGATAAAATCGTCCAGCTCCTGCATAGCCTCTTCATAGCGCTTACCACGAAGATCCAAACGGGCACGCGGACCAGTTCCAGTAGACCTTTTGACCACATTAACTTGTTTTTTCTTGCTGACCTTCTTATTTTCTTGATTTTTCACCAAATTAAACTCAGATTCTTTCAGAGTCATCTTGATTAAACCGACTTGGGCTTCCCAACGTCCATCCTTAAGCTGGCTGGTCAGCGTTCCTCGCTGGCCATACGCTAACACAACAATATCATCACCAACCTTAGGGGCGCGTGCTGCTTTCTGTCGTTTAGCCTTGCGTAAAACTTTATTTTTAGAGAGATCTTCACCCGGTGCCAGTTTTTCAAGTTGTCCCTTAGCTTCAATCACTTCATGCGGCTTAAGCTGCGAACGGTCATTGAGATTTTTAAGAATTTGATCGCTTTCTGCTAAGGCCTTATCTACCATCTGGCGAACTTGTTCCTGTGCTTTTTCCAACTCCTTGTCATAGGCGTGTGAAAATTCATTGTAAAGTTTTTTAACGGCCCGATTAAATTTGAGATTTTCCTGCTCAACTTCTCGGATATGATTCAGGCGCTTGCGACTTTCAGCCGTTTGAGCCTCCAGCTGCTCAATGATGGCATTGGTATTGCTGTTTTGATTAGTCATTCGTTCAGCATCATCCACTATAATCTTAGCTAAGCCCAAGCGTCTGGCAATCTCAAAAGCATTGGAGCGCCCCGGAACGCCCTGCATAAAATGATAGGTCGGACTAAGACTGTCTATATCAAATTCCATACTGGCATTCTGAACATGAGCCGTTTCAATACCATAAGCCTTAAGTTCAGGATAATGAGTTGTTGCCATAGTCTTAATATTGCTGAGACGCAAATGCTCTAAAATAGCCATGGCCAGACTGGCACCTTCTTGGGGATCGGTTCCCGCTCCCAACTCATCGAGCAGGACTAGACTCTGCTTATCAGCCTGTCCCAAAATATCGACGATATGCCCCATGTGGCTGGAAAAGGTCGATAAACTCTGCTCAATTGATTGCTCATCACCAATATCAGCAAAGATTTCCTTAAAGATGCTGACCTTACTGCCCTTATCGGCTAAGATAGGCAAACCAGACTGAGCCATCAACTGGGTCAGACCGAGTGTTTTCAGCATGATGGTCTTACCACCCGTATTAGGCCCCGTGATAAGAATAACTGTCAGGTTTTCGGAAAAATGCAAGTCATTAGCAACAGGGGCAGTCAGCAAAGGATGGCGGACATTGAGCAAATGAACCGTTTTGTCCTCCGATAATTCCGGAAGACTAGCCTGATACTCTTGCATAAAAAGGTACTTCGCGCGAACAAAATCAAGATGGCCAATCAGCCATGCATTATTGCGAAGCGCTTGCCTATGAGGACGAAGCAGCTGAGATAATTCATGCAAAATGCGACGCAACTCATGACGCTCGTCCGCTCTAGCCTGAGTAATCTCTTCATTAACTTGAACAACGGCACGCGGTTCAATATACACCGTTCCTCCCGATGAAGAAATATCATGAACAACCCCCGCTATCCGGTTGCGGTAGGTATTACGAACAGGCAGCACACTTCTGCCATTGCGGCTGGCAATCAGATTTTCGGCTAGCAAATCAGCCTTGTTCTTGAGCATATCTTGTAGAATCTGACGTACTTGGCTTTCCCCTTGATGGATACGGCGACGGATTTTCTCTAAGTCAGAACTAGCAAAATTCTCGATAAATCCACTATCATTCACAGCTTGCAGACTCCCCTGCAACTTAGGAAAGATTTCTAGATTTTCAAAAAGCCGATGCAAAGCTCCTAGCTCGACATTCTCCAAATTTTCATAAAAACGAGCAAGCTCAGCAGAAACTTCTAAAAGACGCTTGAGCGCAATGAGTTCATCAACATTAAGATCAGCATCTAACTCTAATCGACCCAGAGGTTCCGCTATAGTACCAACTGATCCAACAGCAAAGCCATGTTCCTCTACAAAAAGCTGCTCCATATCACGAATTTCAACGAAAGAGCGCTCAATCTTGTCGCGATTAGTTTCAGGAAGCAGCTGCTGCAGCTCCTCTTGACCGGCCTGAGTTTGTAAATAGGGTTCAAATTGATTTTTGACCTTGGCAAATTCCAAAGCTTCTAAAATTTTCATGTTCATAGGGATATTATAACAGATTTATGCCTAAATGAGCGGCCTCTAATATACCTTCCTAGCCACTAAACCCTGTCACTCAAGCGCTTAGCTGTCACCGAGCAAAAAGAATAGTCTTAATCACACAGTAAATCAAAGTAACCTTGCTTCATCAACCTTAATTCTCATTTTGGCACTCCACTAGATCTATTGTTGCAGCCTACTGTTCAAGTCACAGCTGCGACATTCAAACATTTTGGGGACATTAAGCACTGTGGGAAACTATTATCCTATACAAAGTTTGAGGCTGGAACACAAATGTTCCAGCCTCAGTCATTAATATATCTTGATTTAATTCAGCAAAAATTTCGGGAAAAGCACGACTAATACCTTAATCAGCCAGCTATCTGCTAGCATATTCTGTAGGCCTGTGATCGGAAGAGTAGCTAAAACAGTTAAAAAAGCCCCTAAGCTAAAGAGTGCCACAAAGACTGCTAATCCACCAGCAAGCAACTGCTGATAAGCTAACATTTCAAGACGGAGGCTGCTTACAACATGGGCAAAAATCCCAAAAAATCGCCAGATTAAGTAAACAGTGAGGTAGAGGAGAAGGAAAGCTACTCCAGCATAATAAAGCCGATTTAGACCAAAGATATTCTCTGAGGTGAAAAACTGCATCTCAGCTCCTTCTGTAGGATTAGCATAAGGGACCCAGAGATTAAGAATATCGGCAAGCTTATTTTTAAAAAGGAAAGCTACTACAATCGCGAATAAACTGCCGATAAAGTAAAAGACCTGCAAAAACAGACCTCGCCTGTAGCCAATATAAAACTGCCAAGCAAGAAGCAAGAGAACGATAAGCGAAATCATGCTTCGCCACCACTAGCTGCCTTGTTAGCCTTTCTGCCTTTAATCGCTGTCAGTTCCTTCTTACGAAGTTCCTCTAATTCTGCCTCTTTTTTATCAAACTCAATCTCACGGCTGAGCTGGGTTGATAAAGAGTTGATAGCCATCAAAATAGCAACCGTTTCATCATCTGCAGAAGGGAGAGCCTCTTTGATAGCTTCATACTTCTCGCGCGCGACCCTCTCAACTTCCTCCATAAAGAGATTGTCCTTATCAGTCGTCAGCGTCAGCGGTTTCTGGCCAAACGTAAATTTATAGCGATTCTTTGTCTTTGTCATACTCGTACCTCTTTGCCTGCCATTATACCGTAAAATTCCCCTTTCGACAATCCTCACCTTCCACAAAAAGAAGAAGGATTAGCTTCACTGTTATAGGCATTTCCAATCTGGATTTACTCTGGCAAGCAGTCAATAAAATTTCTGTGCCTTCTTTCTGCCACGATAAAGTCTTTTATGATAGAATAGTTTTCATGAATACTCTCGTCATGAAAATGGGGCAGGGAAGAACTGAACAGCTACCGACAGAATTGGCTGCCTATCAGATTAGCAACAAAAACCCCTATGTCAGCTTTGCAGCTAAAGTGCAGGGAACGACCGTGCTTGTTTATACCTCTGGCAAGGTCGTTTTTCAAGGAAGAGAGGCTGAAATACTGGCCCAGCAGTTTGGTTTGCCAACTATTACTGATAAGGGGGCAGCTGAGGTTGATCAGCAGAATTTGACCCTCATCGGCTCCGACGAAGTTGGCAATGGCTCCTATTTCGGTGGTCTCGCTGTTGTCGCTAGCTTTGTAACACCTAGCAAGCACTCTTTTTTAAAAGAATTGGGAGTAGCTGATTCCAAAGCTCTGACGGACCAAAAGATTCAGCAGATAGCCCCACTCCTCGAGGAAGCCATTCCCCACAAGTGCTTGCTGTTATCGCCGCAAAAATATAATGAGGTCGTTGGCTCAGGCAAGTCTTACAATGCTGTATCCGTCAAGGTAGCCTTACACAATCAAGCTATCTATCTCCTCCTTCAGGAAGTAGACAAACCGGATAAGATTGTAATTGATGCTTTCACGAATTATCAGAATTACCAAAAATACCTCAAGCAGGAGCGCAACCAATTTGACAATCCCTTAACTTTTGAAGAAAAAGCTGAAGGAAAATATCTGGCTGTGGCTGTTAGTTCTATTATTGCCCGCAACCTTTTCTTGGAGAACCTCAAGGTCCTAGGTCAAGAGTTGGGCTATCAGCTCCCCAGCGGTGCAGGAAGTAAGCCTGACAGAGTTGCCAGTCAAATTCTTGAAGCCTATGGCATGCAGGGACTGAACTACTGTGCTAAACTTCATTTTGCCAATACCAAAAAGGCACAAGCCTTATTAAAAAATAAAGGATAACTATTACCATGTCTGCAATTTCATCTAAACAAACCACTAAGACTTTTGACCCCCCTATTGTCACCTTTCTTAAAGAGTGGGGAGTTTTAATTTCTATCATTGTTTTACTTTTACTCAGTCGCATCTTCATCTGGAGTGTAGTGACTGTCGATGGCCACTCCATGGATCCTACTCTTGCCCAAAATCAGCGGCTTATCGTTCTCAAAACAGCTAAGATTGAGCGTTTTGATATTGTTGTTGCCAAGGAGACCGAAAAAGGTAAATCGAAACAGATTGTCAAGCGGGTTATCGGTATGCCTGGTGATACTATCACCTACAATAACGACGTTTTGACTGTCAATGGTAAGAAGGTCAATGAAGAATACCTCCAGTCTTATCAGAAGAAATTTGCCCAAGATAAGTTGCAATCGACTTACTCCTATGATACCTACTTTCAGCAGCTCGCTAGAGCGGCTAAATCTTTTACCGTTGATAGTCAAGGTAATGCTAATTTCACTGTTAAAGTTCCCAAAGGGCAATATTTCCTCCTTGGTGATGACCGTATTGTTTCCAAGGATAGCCGCCTAGTCGGAACCTTTGACAAGGATGCCGTCGTCGGGGAAATCAAGTTACGTTTCTGGCCTTTAACCAAAGTAGGGGGCGTAGAATAGTCCTATAATAATTATGGAGAGACAGCAGAAGCCACTGGTTAGCATTTTGCCTTACTCTCTTTTTTATTAGCCCAATCAAGTTATAAACATCAAGGAAGCACCAGCTTATGAGTCACGTTTATTTTTCTGGAACTGTCGAACGTATTATCTTTGAAAATGCCAGTAATTTTTTTAAAATTCTTCTCCTTAATATCGAAGATACCAATCATCCCGACTACGAGGATAGCGATATCATCATCACTGGAACCATGGCTGACATCATGGAAGATGAAGACTATACCTTCTGGGGAGAAGTCATCCAGCACCCTAAATACGGGGAACAGCTCAAGGCCGATCGCTATGAACGCGCCCAACTGACTGCTGCTGGTCTTATCAAATATTTTGCCAGCGATAACTTCAAAGGGATTGGTAAAAAAATAGCCCAACGCATTGTTGAGGCTTATGGTGATGGCAATACGATCGATAAGATTTTAGCCAACCCTGATAAACTAAAACAAATCCCTGGACTTTCAAAAGACAGTCGAAACAGCTTCCTCGCTAAGTTAAAAAGTAATTACGGTACTGAGCAAGTTCTTTCCAAATTAGCGGAATATGGTCTCAGCAACCGCCAAGCTCTCGATATTTTTGATACCTATAAGGGAGAAACACTAGATATCCTTCAGGACAATCCCTATCAGTTGGTCGAGGACATTAGAGGGATCGGCTTCAAAATTGCGGACACTCTGGCAGAGCAGCTGGGGATCAAGAGTGATTCTCCCAAACGTTTCCGAGCAGCCTTAGTCCACGCTTTAACAGAACTCTCTATCGAACGCGGGGATACCTATGTAGAAGCCCGCGACTTGTTAGAGTATGCCATCAGCCTTTTGGAGAACGCCCGCCAAATCGAGCTTGATCCTACGCTAGTTGCTAACGAGCTGACGCATTTAATCACCGAAGATAAGGTACAAAATGTCGGTACCTATATTTTTGACAATAGCCTCTTCTATGCCGAAGAAGGGATTAAAAAGCATATTAGTCGTATTCTTGAGACACCGTTGGTGCAGACACCTAAAGCCGAAACGGTATCGGCCATTCTCAAAGATATCGAAGAAGAGTTCAATCTCAGCTACGATAGTACCCAAAAAACAGCTATCCAAAAGGCTTTAGCCAGCAAAATTTTTCTTCTAACTGGAGGTCCGGGCACAGGTAAAACGACTGTTATCAACGGTATCATTAGGGCTTATGCTGAGCTCTATAACATTGATTTAGATAAGGGTGATATTCCCATCATTTTAGCAGCACCAACCGGACGAGCTAGCCGCCGAATGAACGAACTCACAGGATTACCTGCCGCGACTATCCATCGCCACCTCGGTCTAACAACTGATGATAGTGATTATCAAGCGCTTGATGACTATCTTGATTGCGACCTGATTATTATCGATGAATTTTCCATGGTTGATACCTGGCTCGCTAATCAGTTGCTCGCTAGCATCTCTTCCCATACGCAAGTTATCATTGTTGGTGACAGCGATCAGCTCCCATCAGTAGGTCCGGGACAGGTCTTAGCGGACTTCCTTAAAATAGAGCAGCTGCCACAAATTAGTCTGACTAAAATTTTTAGACAATCTGAAAATTCCACTATTGTCACCCTGGCCAGTCAGATTCGGCAAGGACAGCTCCCCAGTGATTTCACCGCCAAGAAAGCAGACCGCTCCTATTTTGAAGCACAAGCTAATCACATTCCTGCTATGGTAGAACAAATCGTTACCTCTGCGGTCAAAAACGGCATTGCTCCTTTCGAAATTCAGATTTTAGCCCCCATGTACCGCGGTCAGGCTGGGATTAACAACCTCAATACCCTGATGCAAAACCTTTTAAATCCTTTAACAGGCCAGAATGAATTTCGTTTCAACGACTTAAGCTTTCGCAAAGGAGACAAGGTTCTCCACCTCATTAATGATGCCCAACTCAATGTATTTAACGGAGATATTGGCTATATTACCGACCTTATCCCTGCTAAATACACTGAGAGCAAACAGGATGAAATCTATATGGACTTCGACGGTAGCGAAGTAGTCTATCCACGCAATGAATGGTCAAAGATAACCCTAGCCTACACCATGTCCATCCATAAATCACAGGGAAGTGAGTTTCAGGTCGTTATTTTACCTCTGACACGCCAGAGCGGCCGTATGCTCCAGCGCAACCTGCTCTATACAGCTATTACTCGTTCCAAGAGTAAACTTATCCTGTTGGGAGAAATAACAGCCTTTGATTATGCCGTGAAAAATCAAGGCAGTCAACGCCATACTTATCTGGTTGAGCGCTTCAAAGATCCAGAACAAGCCGAAGTTAAAAACCAGACAGCTGATTTGAAGACTGTTAATAGTAATGAGCGTACTCTAGCTGTTTCTGATGACGAAACAGCTAGTCAAACACAAAAAAAGTTGGACCGTCAGTCCGAATCTGCCCTAAGTTATCGCCTTACAGACGATAACTTACTGACTATTGACCCTCTTATTGGTTTAGAAGAAGCTGACTTTGCTCATTTCTTTAAGTCCCATCAAGACCAAGTTTAATCCCCTGAACATATAGGAGTTATGCTATGATACCTATCCAAGATTTAAAAAAGATTTTTAAAAAATCAAACCGACCAGTTGCTGTCCTGCATCTTATCAATCTAGTGCTAAACAGTTTGACACTTTTAGCCTATATTCTTTTGATGTACTCCCTCCAAGCAGACCTCTATCCTAAAACTGGTTACCCTTCAGCTGCTGATGCCAGCAATGCCTTGCAAAATTTACCGGGTAATTTTACATTTAACACATTAGTAAATATTATTTTTAATGTTGTTATCATGGTTTTAGCCTTTCGAAATCAAGCCAAACTAAGGAAAAATCAAGGACTATCTGAATGGCCTTATCTACTAGGCTACACTCTCTTTGCTATCAATGTCCTATCCGACTGGATAACAGCGGGAATCACTATTAATCTCTTTTTACAAATTATCTACCTTCCTTTTTATGCTTCCTCCCGCAAGGCTGCCCGCCTTTTAAACAGTTCTTTATAGTTATCACTCACTCTCTTTCCTTGTATTTTTACCTTAATGATGAAATAAATGATAATCCTCCAGTCTGCCATTACCAATTCCTCTGATGACTTTAAAGATTGAAATGAACACACCAATTAAAACTAGGAATTAATACTTTTACTTATTCTAACTAAAACGAATGGATCTGGACAAACCAAGTTACCAGATCCATTCGTTTTTATTAAATATCCAGAGGAATATCTTCTCTATGATCTTCCAATCCTGCTACCGTAACACCCAAAAGCCGTACTCCCAAAGCTGTCCTGTCCTCTAGTTCATCAAAAATAGCGCAGGCTTCCTTTTCAATAGTATCACCATCATGGGTAGCTGACTCTAGGCTATGGCGCTTAGTCAGGGTCGAAAAATCCGAATATCTAACCTTTAGCACAATGATTCGCCCCTGTTTTTGATGCTGTTCCAGACTAGCCGCAACCCGTCTGACATTTTTTGCAATCTCTGCCCTAATATCCTCCTCGCTGTAAAGAAGTTTACCATAAGTACGTTCACTGCCAATAGACTTGCGCTCACGATTGGGCTTAACAGGACTGTTAGAAATTCCCCTTGCCTTGCGGTATAAGTCGTAACCAAAACGGCCAAAACAATCAATTAAAGTCATCTCAGGCACAGCCTGCAAATCGCCTCCCGTATAAACACCTAACTCATGTAGACGCTTGACCGACTGCTTACCGACACCGTGAAATTTTTCTATCGGTAAAGTGCTTAAGAAATCTTCTGCCTCCTCTGGTAAAATCAAAGTCAAACCGTGGGGTTTTTCAAAATCACTAGCTAGCTTGGCCAAAAATTTATTATAGGAGACGCCAGCTGAACAAGTTAAACGCAATTCATGCCAGATATCAAACTGAATCATTTTCGCAACTTTGACAGCTGATTTAAGTCCTTTCTTATTATCTGTAACATCCAGATAAGCCTCATCAATGGACATAGGTTCTACTAAATCCGTATAGCGTCTAAAAATCTCCCGAATACGAGTACCAATACTGCGGTATTTCTGATAATTACCAGAAATAAAAATAGCATCTGGACAGCGTTCCAAGGCTTCTTTTGCATTCATAGCTGAATGAATTCCGTATTTTCTAGCTTCATAATTACAAGTAGAAACAACACCGCGCCCGCCAGTCTTTCTTGGATCGGCTCCAATAATAACCGGCTTTCCAACCAGCTCAGGATTATCGCGCTCCTCAACAGCAGCAAAAAAAGCGTCCATGTCAATATGGATAATTTTTCTGCTAGTATCGTTCAAGAGAGGAAAAATGAGCATACACAGGCCTTCTTTTATATTTTTGTTAGTTTATTATACAACATTTTCTGTGAGATTTCCAATCAAGCAATTTATAAGACAGTTAAAAGAATTTCAGGAACTGTATTATAAAAGAAACCCCTATTATCGGATTTTTTTCTTGTGAAAACGGTTACTCTGTGTTACTATTATACTGTAAATTGTAACAGATAAATCTGCTACTAGATTAGGAGAATTTTTTATCATGGCTACTGTCAAAACCAACACTGATGTCTTTGAAAAAGCTTGGGAAGGCTTCAAAGGTACCGACTGGAGAGAAAAAGCAAGTATTGCCCGCTTTGTGCAAGCAAACTATACCCCTTACGATGGTGACGAAAGCTTCTTGGCTGGTCCAACTGAACGGACCTTGCACATCAAAAAGCTCGTAGATGAAACTAAAGCTGGTTACGAAGCGCAAGGACGCTTCCCGATGGATACTCGCCCAACATCAATCGCTGATATCGATGCTGGTTATATCGATAAAGATCAAGAATTGATCTACGGTATTCAAAATGATGAGCTCTTCAAGCTTAACTTTATGCCAAAAGGCGGTATCCGCATGGCCGAAACCGCTTTGAAGGAACACGGATACGAACCAGATCCAGCTGTTCATGAAATCTTTACAAAACATGTGACAACTGTTAATGATGGTATCTTCCGTGCTTACACTTCAAATATTCGTCGTGCTCGTCACGCCCACACTGTAACTGGTTTGCCAGATGCATACTCACGCGGACGTATCATCGGTGTTTATGCTCGTCTTGCCCTTTATGGTGCTGACTACCTTATGCAGGAAAAAGTTAATGATTGGAATGCTTTAACAGAAATTGACGAAGAAACCATTCGTCTCCGTGAAGAAGTTAACCTGCAATATCAAGCTTTACAAGATGTTGTTAAATTAGGTGACCTTTATGGTCTTGATGTCCGCCGTCCTGCTTATGATACAAAAGAAGCTGTTCAATGGACTAATATTGCCTTCATGGCTGTCTGCCGTGTTATCAATGGTGCAGCTACTTCTCTTGGACGTGTTCCAATCGTTCTTGACATCTATGCTGAACGTGACTTGGCTCGCGGTACTTATACTGAAAGTGAAATCCAAGAATTTATTGACGATTTCGTTATGAAACTGCGTACGGTTAAATTTGCCCGCACTAAAGCATACGATGAACTGTATTCAGGTGACCCTACCTTTATCACTACTTCTATGGCCGGTATGGGAGCTGATGGTCGTCACCGTGTTACCAAGATGGATTATCGTTTCTTAAACACCTTGGATAATATTGGTAATTCACCAGAACCAAACCTGACTGTTCTTTGGACAGATAAATTGCCATACGCTTTCCGTCATTACTGCATGCATATGAGTCATAAGCACTCTTCCATCCAGTACGAAGGTGTGACAACAATGGCTAAAGACGGTTACGGTGAAATGAGCTGTATCTCATGCTGTGTATCACCGCTTGACCCTGAAAATGAAGAGCAACGCCACAACATCCAATACTTTGGTGCTCGTGTAAATGTTCTGAAAGCTCTCTTGACTGGTCTTAACGGTGGTTACGATGATGTTCATAAAGACTATAAGGTCTTCGATATCGAGCCTATCCGTGATGATGTCCTAGACTTTGATACTGTTAAGGAAAACTTTGAAAAATCATTAGATTGGTTGACTGATACTTATGTTGACGCCCTTAACATCATCCACTACATGACTGATAAGTACAACTATGAAGCTGTACAAATGGCCTTCTTGCCTACTCATCAACGTGCTAACATGGGATTCGGTATCTGTGGTTTTGCCAACACAGTTGATACGCTTTCAGCTATCAAGTATGCTACTGTTAAACCAATTCGTGATGAAGATGGCTACATCTACGATTACGAAACAACTGGTGATTACCCACGTTGGGGTGAAGACGATCCTCGTTCAAACGAACTAGCAGAATGGTTGATCGAAGCCTACACGACTCGTCTTCGTAACCACAAGCTTTACAAGAATGCTGAAGCTACTGTATCACTTCTTACAATCACATCTAATGTTGCTTACTCTAAACAAACTGGTAACTCACCAGTCCACAAGGGTGTTTACCTCAACGAAGATGGTACGGTTAACTTGTCTAAACTTGAATTCTTCTCACCAGGTGCTAACCCTTCTAACAAGGCAAAGGGTGGTTGGTTGCAAAACCTTAACTCTCTTGCAAGCCTTGACTTTGGCTATGCAGCAGATGGTATCTCATTGACCACTCAAGTTTCTCCACGTGCTCTTGGTAAGACTCGTGATGAACAAGTAGATAATCTTGTTACTATCCTTGATGGTTACTTTGAAAATGGTGGCCAACACGTCAACCTCAATGTCATGGACCTTAAAGATGTCTACGACAAGATCATGAATGGTGAAGATGTTATCGTTCGTATCTCTGGTTACTGTGTTAACACTAAGTACCTGACTAAGGAACAAAAGACTGAATTGACGCAACGTGTCTTCCACGAAGTTCTTTCAATGGATGATGCAGCTGAAGCCATTTCAGGCCAAGCTAAATAAAATCCATTTATAAAAGGCTTTGCCGCTTAGGCAAAGTCTTTTTTACTTTGAGATTTTCCCCATCACTGCCCCAAGGCTTCTTTGATGACTGCAATGAGCTCATCACGATCCATAATCCACTGAGCTCGTTCATCCTTATCGTAAGTGCGGTTAGATAGGAAAATAGCAGCTTGCTGTTCCTTACGATTAAACATAATAAAAGTACCAGTGTAGCCAGTATGGAGGAGCCAATCCCCTTGCTTGTCCCAAGCAAGACTGCGTTCCTTATGTCCTGAAGGAGCATAATTGTGACGAAGGGATTTTGCAAAATCCTGTATCAAATAAGCCTGACTAAAGAGCTCTAAATCCTTTAACGTTGAGAAAAGGCCTGCAGAACCCGTATGAACCCCCAGAACCTGCGCTTTGGGATCATGAACTCGACCAGATGGTAGACCTTTTACTGTCGGTACTGCCGCTGCTACAGGCCCAAAACCTGTTTCTGACATTCCAAAAGGTTTAAATACACGTTCAGAAAAAAGTTGAGATAGGGATTGACCAGTCACGCGCTCAAGCATAAAACCAAGTAGGATAAAGTTAATATCAGTATAGTGGAAATCCTTTTTTTCTATCACCTGAATGTTGTTAATAGCCGCTTTCAAACCTGCTGCATCTAAATCATCCCGATTCGGAATAAAGGGCTCAATACCAGAAGTATGGGTCAGGAGCTGACGAATGGTGACCTGTCCATTATCAAAGTCAGGATAATAGAGCTTGAGCGGTTGATCCAGCCGAATAGTTCCTTCATCAATCAATTGAAGTATCACAGTACCAACTCCCACAACCTTGGAAACACTGGCCAAATCATAAACCAAGTCTGGTCCAACCGGTAGGTGCCCATCCTGAGTGCCTAGATAATATTCCTGCCAGTCACCACGATACAGACCTAGACTGGCACCACGATAAATACCAGCCTCAATCTGGGCCCTAATTTTATCTAAAATAACTTTCATTTACTGAACCAAATTTCTACACGGCTAGGATCTGAAAGAACAAGCACAGTCTGGGCCCTATCCAAGTAAACATCCAGCCCTAAAGTTTCAAGATGAGATTTCAGCATTGATAGATCATAGTCGTCTGGAACATGATATTCAAGAAACTCAAGATCCCAAGTGCTATTAGGTTCAGCCTGTAAATCGGATCCTTGAGTTAAACGTAAATCCGGCAGAAAAGATAAGCCAGCAAAATACTGATAAAAGTCATTCGATTGCTGTAGATCAGGAACATTTAAAATAAGCTTATCCACTTGATAGTCAGATAGACCCTGAAAATTTTCTATCGTTTGGAAAGACCACTTCTGATTAGAGATATCTTTCAGACTAGACACATCGTCTTCCGCATGTAGCAAGATAGTATCTCCTTCTGGCGACAGAGCTTCAAAAGCATAGCCATTGTCGCCTTTATAAAGGTGCTGATAGGAGGCACCTTTTGCTAAAAGAGCCTCGATCTCCCCTGCCACTGTTGCTTTAATATAGAGACGATGGAGCTTTTTTGGCCCTTCTACCGCACGAACACGCATCGATGGTGACTCCTCAATCCGAAAACGATCAATTTTCTTAGCATGACCACCGAAAAAAACCTCGGTGTTTTCTTCCTTTAAAACCTTAAATCCCAGCGTCTTACAATAAAACTCTATATTACGTTCGCGATTATTCACCCGCAGAACAGGTGCTGATAAACTAATACCATCAAATATTGTCATAATACTCTCCTTATACAAAGTTCAAGACTCTTAAAAAGTAGCTAGCATTTTAGAAAAGCACCGCTGCTTAAGCTAAAACGTGCTGGACTTAACCATTTTGGCTACTTGATTAAGGCCAATGCAATTGTATTTCTAAATCGTGATTTCTCAACCCGATCTCCTCCATTTTAGTCAAAAACTATCCATTTGACAAATAATTATGCGCCCTAAGCAAAAACTATTTACTATTATGTTTTTTTTCTGTAAACTAGCTATATGAACGAAAATATTATCTTACATGTTATCCAAGCAACTTTGGTAATAGCTATGTTGGCGATTATCATCGAACTTTTTCTTCACATTCGCCATAAAAAAATTGATATTTTTAAACGCTTCTTCACGGGTTTTTGGATTGGCCTCATCACAGATATGCTAGATACCTTAGGAATTGGATCTTTTGCGACGACGACAACCCTCTTTAAAATTACTAAACTTAATGATGATGATAGCAAGTTGCCTGGTACTATGAATACAGCCCATGTTATTCCAGTTATGGTGCAAGCTCTTTGCTTTATTCTGGTTGTTAAAGTTGAGCCTTTGACCCTAGTTCTCATGGCAGCAGCTTCCTTCTTTGGCGCCCTCTATGGAACACGAATCACCAAAAATTGGAATGAAAAATTAGTCCAACTGATTCTAGGTAGTCTGTTGATTGTTGCAGCCTTAATCATGCTCTACCGCATGCTTACTAACCCTGGAAATAACCTGTCCAATAGCATCCATGGTCTGCACGGTATCTGGCTCATCGTCGGGGTAATATTCAATTTTATCATTGGAATCCTCATGACAATGGGATTAGGCAACTACGCACCTGAGCTCATCTTCTTCTCACTTATGGGACTCAGCCCAACCATTGCTATGCCGGTTATGATGCTGGATGCAGCCATGATTATGACAGCTTCCAGTACACAATTTATCAAGGCCGACCGCGTTAATTGGACCGGCTATGCTGGTCTTGTTCTTGGAGGTATCATTGGAGTACTGATTGCTGTTAGATTTTTGACGAGCATCGATCTCAATACTCTCAAAACATTGGTCGTGGGTATCGTTATCTTTACTGGTATTATGCTTATCCGCTCGTCCCTTATCAAAAAAATCTAGCTTAAAGCTAGATTTTTTTGATAAATTATAAAGATAAGCTACCTCAAATGCCAGGCATTTCTAGATATTTTTTAATATAAATACAGGCAGAGTTGCCTACTTGATTTTGAAGTCATGAAAACTCCTCCACCGAAGCTGACTCGCCTTCTCATTTCTAAGCTCGTGAAAAAACGCTCCACTGGAGCGTTTTTTTCATCTATTACAGATACAAGGCTTTGAAGGCTGCAGCGGCGATAATACCTGCTAAAATTGGAGCTACAACCGGTACCCAAGCATACCACCATTTTGAATCTCCCTTGTTTTCTCCAAGAACCGTTTCTGGAAGAAGATGGTGAAGCAATCGAGGACCTAGGTCACGAGCAGGGTTAAGAGCTGGACCAGTCGGACCACCGAGAGAAATAACCAATGCTGCCACAAGGAACCCTAGTCCTAAATGCGCAACAGCAAGAGAACCACTAGTTAACAATGGAATTTGAGGACTTTGTTGGGATAGCACTTCTACTGTCATCCCAGTTTGCTCAGCGGCTTGCTTAAGAATATCTGTACCAAAATAATTTTTTGTCAAGGCAAGCGCCCCAAAAATTAGAACAAAGGTTCCAATAAATTCGTTAATAAAGCCATTGATCGTAGATGGACGTCGAGATTCTTCTGTACCATCATCCAAAGCTGAAATTGTCGAGAAAGAACCTAGGATAGCGTTTGGATCCTCTGTCTTTTGATAGTAAGCTGCATGACCAAGAACAAGCAAGCCTTGTCCAAGCATAGCACCTAAGAACTGAGCAATCAAATACCCTGGTACATAAGTCCATTTGAACAAGCCAGATACAGCTAATCCTAGTGTAAAAGCTGGGTTAATATGATTTCCTGAAACTGTACCAAACATAAGAGCTGGAAGCATTACGGCAAAGCCATACCCAAACCCTATTACCAACCAGCCAGATTTGTTTCCTTTAGTGCCTTTTAATTCAACATTGGCTACAGAACCATTACCAATTAAAACCATCAGCGCCGTTGCAATGACCTCTGTTCCATACTTAAGCAGCCATTCATGCGTCAGAGCCTCTTTAAAAAATTCATTCATTTGTCTAGCTTTCCCTTCTACTTACAAGTTTTAGACAGTTACCATTTTATCAAGTATAATAGATAAAGTAAAGATGTTAACGAAATTAAAACGCTTACTAGCAAGGAAAAGAAGGAAATACTATGCGATACAACCAATTTAGTTACATCCCTAGTCCGCTGGATCAAGCAGAGACAGAACTGCGGGCTTTGGGTTTTGATATTGATCGAAATTACTCTACTAAGCATAATTTAAAAAATTTTCTTGAAAGGTATTTTTTTCAATATCATGATAAAGACTTTCCTATCTCTAATCTTATTGCCGATTTTAATACAGACTTATGGACCTTTTTCCAATCGGAACAGCCGCTCACTGAAGAAATTTTTAATATCGTAGCCCTACAGTTGCTAGATTTTATTCCTCATGTTGATTTTAAAAATATAGAATCCTTTCTGACTGAACTTCACTTTCCTGTGCTTTACCAAGCTGAACAGTTTCCCAAGACTCTACATCAGCTGCTAGCAACACGACAGAAGACCGGCATGACCCTCATTGATAAATTGGTCAGTCAAGGGCTGATTCCCACAGACAATCACTATCATTTTTTCAATGGAAAAAGTTTGGCTACTTTTGATACTAACCGTATTATCCGTGAAGTTGTCTATGTCGAAACAGCAGTTGATAGTGACCACGATGGCCAAAACGATCTTATTCGTGTCCATATCATGCGTCCAGAATCCAACCAGCCCTTACCAGCAAGCATGACAGCCAGTCCCTACCACCAAGGTACCAATCCTGCTGCTAATGATAAAAAGATGCACCAAATGGAAGAAGAGCTCAAGCCCCAAAAAGCTGAAACTATCACACTTGTCGATAAACCTATCCCTTCTCCTAACTACCGACTCTCCCAGAAACCGACGAGCCCAGCGCAAGAGACCTTTACACATATCGCCAATTATTCGCTTAATGATTATCTCCTTGCCCGCGGATTCGCTAATATTTATGTATCTGGGATAGGCACCTTAGCCTCCCAAGGATTTATGACCAGCGGGGACTATCAGCAAGTTAACGCTTTTCGAGCGGTTATTGACTGGCTCAATGGTCGTGCTAATGCGTTTACCACCCACAAGCGGCAACTCCAAGTAAAAGCAGACTGGGCCTCAGGCAAGGTGGTCACAACCGGACTCTCTTATCTGGGAACCATGTCAAATGCTCTAGCAACTACAGGAGTAGATGGCTTAGAAGTTATCATTGCTGAAGCGGGAATTTCCTCTTGGTATGACTACTATCGTGAAAATGGCTTAGTGTCCAGTCCTGGCGGCTATCCTGGAGAAGATTTAGACGTTTTGACAGAATACACCTACTCCAGAAATCTTCTAGCCGGAGAATATTTACGCAGCAATAACAACTATCAAGGCTTTCTCAAACAGCAAAGCCAGGCACTTGAGCGCGATAGCGGAAATTACAACCAATACTGGCACGATCGTAACTACCTTATTCATACCGATAAGATCAAAGCTGAAATCGTTATGACCCACGGCAGTCAGGATTGGAATGTCAAACCCATACATACCTACCAATTTTTCAGAGCTTTGCCCAGTCATGTTAAAAAGCATCTCTTTTTCCACAATGGTATGCATGTTTATATGAACAATTGGCAGTCTATTGATTTTCGAGAATGTATGAATGCCCTCTTAACTAAAAAACTGCTGAGGGTAGATAACCAATTTGAACTACCTGAGCTTATCTGGCAGGATAACCACCAGGAACAAAGTTGGCAAATTCTGGAGCAATTCGATAGCCAATATCAGCAGACTTTCAACTTAGGGAATAATGTGCCTATCATTCAAAATCATTACCAACAAGAGGTTTTTGATAGCTATTGCAAAGACTTTAATCATTTCAAGACTCAGCTTTTTAACAATAAAGCCCAGCAAGTGACAGTTGATTTGAACCTGACGAAAGACTTACTGATGAATGGTCGACCACGCTTAAAACTTAGGATAAAATCCTCTGCAAACAAGGGACTCTTGTCCGCTCAGTTATTGGATTACGGCAAGAAAAAACGCCATAAGGACGTCCCAGCTGTTAAAGAAGCCCGAGGTATTGATAACGGTCGCCTTTATGCTAGAGAACACTGTATGGAACTGCCCTTTGCTGAAACACCCTACAGAGTGATTAGTAAAGCCAGTATCAATCTCCAAAATAGAAGTAGTCTTTTGAGGGTACAGGATATTGAGCCGGATCAATGGATGACTCTAATATTGGACTTACAGCCTAGCATCTACCAACTATCCAAAGGAGACACCCTCCGCCTTATTCTCTATACAACTGATTTTGAACATACCCTGCGCGATAACAGTGATTATTCCCTAAGCCTTGATTTGGAGAAATCCCAGCTTATCATGCCAGTCAGTTAATAAACCCTCTCGCGATCCAATAGTTATAAATATAATTAAAAAAAGAAGGACTCCCGCACCATAAGGTAAGAGAGTCTTTTTTCTATAAATTCTAAATTAATCCGTCTTCTAGTCCTTAGGTACCTTCCTGATATAGATAAAGCATGAAATCAGAAAGATAAGAAAGATAGTTTTGGTAAGTTTCTTTATATCTCCTTAAAATTAACTGATAGAACTCTGGCAAGCTTCAACCATACGACTAAGCTCAATACCAAACTCTAAGAGCTCACAAGAAAATCAAAAATCATAAGTGGTTGGCAGACAAAAAGAAAATTGGGCTTGGCTTCCAAATCCTTGACCATATAATCACAAGCAGAAGCTTGATAAACTTGGCCTGCCTGACGATGAATCCGAGCTAATTAGTTCCAAGCTTCTGCTCGCTTAGGATTAATCATAATAGCTCTCTCTCCAGCAAGTTTAGGCTTGGCTAGGTATTTGTTTTCTTCATAAATTCTAGCGGCCTGCTGCAAATCCTAACTATCCTTGAGCTTCTATTGGCATAAAATTGCCTACGATCTTTCCGACGATCCGCGGTTCCTCATCATAAGGAGCAAACTTATCGGCATACTGCTGGTTAATCGATACTAAACGCAGACCACCTTCCTCACGATAGACTCGTTTGATATAGGTTTGACCGTCCCAATCCACCGCATAAACAGCTCCGTCATAATCAAATCCTGTTTGTTTAATCAATACAACTTCACCATTGAGATAGGTAGGTTCCATAGAGTTTCCAAAAACCCAAGAAGCAAAATCATGGTCTAATTCCTCATCGTAAAAAACTTCATCGTAATTGCCATCATTAAAATAAGTATAGCCAGTACCAGCAGATAGCCGTTCATAAACTTTGTAAGGATATAGCTGCTTACCAGCTTCCGATATCATTTTACCTTGACTGATTAAAAGGTGATTGGCAAAATCTAAAGTTTTTTTCTTATTCGTCTGGTTAAGCTGAACATAGGTCTCAACTATCTCATGCTCAGATAAAAAGTAGGATGGACTTACTTGTAAAATCTGACTGAGTTTATCCCAATTTTTTTGATTAGGTCTAGTGTGACCATTTTCCCAGTTAAAATACGATGGTCTGGAAATTCCTAGCTGACGAGCGAGATCAGCCTGAGATAGACCCAATTTCTGACGACGTTTCTTTAATTTTTCTGCCGAAAACATCTCATCCTCCAATACAAACACATTCGGCTCATCAGTTCTGTCTCTAGCAAGTTGAGCTGATCAGCATTGCTTTATCAAAAAAAATTAGTTTTTTAACTTACTATTAGTATACCATGTAACAAAGGAAGAAGCAAGAACCAAATTTACTAAAATAAATCCAAAAATAGCCTAAGGAAAGCGGCAGAGACCTGAGCCTTAAAATAAGAGAGCAAGGAAAATCAAAATCATGATTTTACCACCATTTACTGATTGAGTCCCACTCTAAAATTTTAAAAATGGAAAACCGATAATCACTGGACTAACCTCGCTGTTTGATTTTTGGGCTCGGGATAAAAAGGTCCACTGGACCTTTTTATTTCCAAAAGTCGTCAAAAACTGTAATAGGCAGATGGCGTTTATGCTGGCCCTTCTTCCACCAATTCTCAATCGTTTGCTGAGCTTGGGAACCGACGTTCTTACCTTCCAAATAATCGTCTATATCCTGATAGGTGACACCTAAGGCAAGCTCATCAGCAATCCCCGGTTTATCTTCCTCTAGATCAGCTGTCGGTACTTTTTCGTAGAGAGCCTTATTTGCCCCTAGCTCCGCCAGCAGCTGTTTACCTTGACGTTTATTCAGACGATAGAGCGGTAAAATATCAGCTCCACCATCGCCAAATTTAGTAAAAAATCCTGTGACATTCTCGGCAGCGTGGTCTGTTCCAATAACTGCCCCATCATTTTCACCCGCAACAGCATACTGAGTAATCATGCGTTGCCGAGCCTTAATATTCCCTTTATTGAAATCTGATACACTTACACCTGCCTTGGCTAATTCAGCAACCTGCCCATCAACAGCTTTCTTAATATTGATAGAAAGCGAAAGATCAGGCTGAATAAATTCCAAGGCAAGCTGGGCATCTGCCTCATCAGTTTGAATACCATAGGGAAGACGGATGGCGATAAAGCGATAATCCTTACCTGTCTCTTCACGTAATTCCTCAAGGGCCAGTTGAGCCAAGCGGCCTGCTAGGGTTGAATCCTGGCCTCCTGAAATGCCTAATACGTATGATTTCAAGAAGGGGTGTTTTTTCATATAATCTTTGAGAAAGTCAATAGAACGGCGGATCTCTTCTTGAGCATGAATAACCGGTTTTACTCCTAATTCTTGAATAATGGTATCTTGTAAGGTCATACTCTCCTCCTTAGAAATTCTCAGTTTGTTTAGCTTTATCACGCAGCTGATCGATTAAATCCATCTTATCCTGCCAAACATCTGGTGCTAAATCAACTGGATAATCCTGCGGATTGAGAACTCGTTTATATTCATCCCAGAGATCATCCAATTCTGCCTTGGCATAAGCCTTTATCTCCTCAAGAGTCGGCTGCTTATAGACCAAGAGCCCTTGCTCAAAAATATCAACCAAAAGGGGAACAGCACCAAAATTTTTCACTGTTTTATTGATATAGGTGTAAGTCGGGTGGAACATATGCAGCTCTTCTACTTCATTGACGTCGACATCATAATAGGTGATGTAATCCCCTTCCGACTTGCCTTTTTCACGACTCGTAATGCGCCACACCTGCTTCTTGCCGGGTGTGGAAACTTTCTCAGCATTGTTGGAGAGTTTGATCGTGTTTTGCATTACGCCTCTATCATCTTCTAGGGCAACAATTTTATAAACTGCACCAAGAGCTGGCTGATCATAAGCTGTAATGAGCTTTGTGCCAACGCCCCAGACATCAATCTTAGCCTTTTGCATCTTAAGGTTTAAAATGGTATTTTCATCCAAATCATTAGAAGCGTAAATATGGGCATCCGTAAATCCAGCCTCATCTAGTTGCTTACGAACTTTCTTAGATAGATAAGCTAAGTCCCCTGAATCTAAACGCACACCCAGAAAATTAATCTTATTCCCCAATTCTTTGGCAACACGGATAGCAGCCGGAACTCCTAAGCGAAGAGTATCATAGGTGTCAACAAGAAAAACACAGTCCCTGTGGGTTTTAGCATAAGCCATAAAAGCATCGTAGTCATTGCCATAAGTCTGTACGAGAGCGTGAGCATGGGTGCCAGAGACGGGAATACCAAACATTTTACCCGCTCGTACATTAGAAGTGGCATTAGCGCCACCGATAACTGCTGCCCGTGTTCCCCAGATGGCAGCATCCATTTCTTGAGCTCGGCGTGTCCCAAACTCTAAGAGAGGCTCATCTTCAATAACTGAACGAATACGAGCTGCCTTGGTCGCAATCAATGTTTGATAATTGACAATATTTAAAATGGCTGTTTCAACTAACTGACACTGAGCCAGAGGGCCTTCGATTTGAACAATAGGCTCATTGGCAAAAACTAAATCTCCTTCTCTTGCTGACTTAACGGTTAAAGTCATTTCTAGATTTTTTAGATAGGCTAAAAAATCTGCTGGATAACCCAAATCTTTTAAATAGGCTAAGTCTGTCTCCGAAAAATGCAGCTGCTCTAGGTATTGAATAATTCTTTCTAAACCTGCAAAAATGGCATAGCCATTCGCAAAAGGCTCCTTGCGGAAAAAAACCTCAAACACGGCTTTTTTATTATGAATGCCTTGTTCAAAATAAACCTGCATCATATTGATTTGGTATAAATCTGTATGTAATGTTAAACTGTCATCTTGGTACATGAAGGTCTCCTTCTGATGCTAAAAGCGTATAAAGTTGTGACTATTATAACATAATTTAAAAAGTTGGGATTTCCTCCCAACTTCGATTTAAAAGATCATTAAGCATGTTCAGTGAGATATTTATAGACTTCCTGACCAGCAACTGCACCATCTCCAACGGAAGTCGTAATTTGGCGTAAATCTTTCTGACGGACATCTCCGATAGCAAAGACACCGTCAACACTCGTCTTCATATCTGTATCGGTGATCACCCAGCCTGCTTCATCAGTGACTCCCAAATCAGCAGCCATACTAGAAACAGGATCGAGACCAACATAGACAAAGACGCCACCAAAATCATGATTCGTTACTTGGCCGGTCTTTACATTTTTGATATCAACCGAACGGACCTTGACGTCATCACCCTTGATCTCTTCGACAACAGAATCCCAGATAAAATCAATCTTATCATTGGCAAAGGCACGGTCCTGCAAAATCTTTTGTGCTCGCAGCTCATCGCGACGATGCACAATAGTCACCTTGTTAGCAAACTGTGTCAAATAAAGTCCTTCTTCAACAGCAGAATCGCCGCCACCAACAACTAAGAGATCCTGCCCGCGGAAAAAAGCACCATCACAAACCGCACAGTAAGAAACACCCCGGCTATTAAATTCCTGCTCACCCTTGACACCAATCAGGCGGTGCTTAGCACCGGTAGCCAGAATGATCGTCTTAGCATCAAAATGGTCATCACTGGTCAATACGCGTTTAAAATTACCATGGTCTTCAATCTTGTCAACAATACCATAAATGTTTTCAACACCGAACTTCTCCAGTGGTTCATACATCTTCATTGACAAATCCGGACCCGAAATAGTTTCAAATCCTGGATAGTTCTCTATATCTGAAGTATTATTCATCTGACCGCCTGGAGCCCCTTGTTCAATAACACCAACCTTTAAATTGCTGCGTCCTGCATAAAGAGCTGCTGTCATCCCTGCTGGACCAGAGCCAATAATCAATGTATCATACATAGTTTTTACTCCCCTCACTTCAGTATGTGCTCCTAGTTTACTCTAAAAGTCAACAATGGTCAATTATGACGACTTAATCATGAGAATAATCGCCATAAAAGCAAAAGACAAAATTGGGATAGAGACCAAGGCCATCATTATCCCATCATAAAGGGCGTTCTGACGCTCCCTGATAGTCTTATCCTTAAGCTTAAGTGCCCGGTAACTTAACCAATAAATAACAGCAATAATAACGAACACAACAGCCAATAAAAGTCCCTGTAGATAAAATTTAAAAATGTCTGTTAGCATAATAAACGTGCTTTCCCTTTATCCAAAATAAGAGACTGGCACACTTCCAGCCTCTGCTTTATTCCCTAATAATAAAGGTGTACTGCGATACACCATAAGTTATCCATCACCAGAAGGCAGTACATAATATTGCAGCCCACCAAAGATAATCTTATTATATCAAACGTAAGATTTTTTGTAACTAGCAAAAAATTCCTTGGTCCGCTCCTCTTTAGGATGATTGAAAAGCTGATCAGGTGTTCCCTGCTCCAGGATATGGCCTTTTTCAAGGAAAAGAACCCTGTCAGCAACCTGAGCAACAAAATTCATATCATGACTGACCAGCACCATGGTTTGACCAGATTTAGCCGCATCGGCAATAGATTTTTCTACTTCGCCAACCAACTCAGGATCCAGAGCTGAAGTTGGTTCATCAAGCAAGAGTACATCCGGTTTCATAGCCAAAGCCCGTGCAAGAGCAACCCGCTGTTTTTGTCCTCCTGAAAGATGTCGCGGATAGTGATTTTCACGATCAGACAAGCCAACCTTACGCAGTTCCTCCTTAGCTAGAGCTGTTGCTTCACTATCCGGCATTTTTTTAACAATTTTCAGCCCTTCTTTGACATTGTCCAAAGCTGTCCGCCGCTCAAAGAGATTGAACTGTTGAAAGACCATAGCTAATTTCCGCCGCAGCGTTAAAATTTCTTCTTTGGTGATGGTCTCGAAATTGACCTTAAAATCATCGATTTCAATAGTTCCAGAATCTGCTTCTTCTAGGTAGTTCATACTGCGCAGAAAAGTAGACTTCCCAGCACCAGAAGCACCAACGAGGGCAATAACATCGCCTTTTTGAATCTCCAAATTGAGACCGTCCAGAACTTTTTGGCCCGAAAATTCTTTACTCAAGTTAGTAATCTTAATCATTAGCGCAGTTCCCCTTCCTTATCAGCAAGTTTATCCGGCGACTTAATCTCCATACTCTTTTCAATGTAACGGCCAATATTTTCAATCACAATACTGACGATCCAATAAATAATTGCTACAGAAATATAACGCTCAAAATAACGGTAGTCACGGCCGCCAATAATCTTAGCCTGAGCAAACATTTCAATAATACCTGCACTGAAAGCTAAAGATGTTCCCTTAGTCAGACTAATCAAGGTATTGATCAGCGTTGGTGTCGCAATAACCGCTGCATTAGGAATAATTACCCGGCGGTAGATTTGCAGATTAGTCATCCCCAAGCTTTTAGCTGCTTCAATTTCTCCAGAATCAACGGCCTGAATAGCCGCCCGGATAGTTTCACTGGTGTAAGCTGCCTCATTGAAGGCAAAAGCTACAACCGCAAAAATGATTGGCGGTACATCATTGACATTCCAATTAAGATGGTATTCCATCTTGAGATAACGCAGCAAAAGCGGAATACCATAGTAGGTCAGCATCAGCTGAACCAAAATAGGGGTTCCCCGTAAAAAGCTTACAAAGAAGGCCTGAATCTGATAAATGACCGGTATACGGTTGATTTTTACAACGGCAAATAAGAGCGCTAAAGCGAGGCCAAAAACAGAACCCCAGAATGTTAGGCCTAATGTCATCGGCATATGCTTTAAAATATCAGGAATCGCGCTAAAAACTGAACGTACACTGAAAAGCATACCATCAGGGAGCGACTTAACAAATTTATCATAGACCCCCGAATCTAGTAAAAAACGCCAAATCTGAGTCAGCACTAGAATCACTAGGAAAACGAGTACAAAGAAGCCTAGCATCTTCCCCTTTGCTGTTTTAAAGAAAGCTTGAATCCCTTTCTTAGTCTCAGCCACTTCCTGTAGTTTTGTATTTTTTTCTACCATATTTACTCCTATTATTCTCCTAACTTAAAAGATCTTATAGTATCAATGTGTCCTATCTATCGGAATGGAAAATAAGAAAATTAGAATTATCTTGGCTAAAAATAATCATTTCCATTAGTGGGGATCATTTTGTTTTTCACAGAAAATAGTAATTATTTTCCCATTTTACCACCCGAACCGACTTATGTAAAATAGTTAATTTTAAAAACTCAAGAAAGAGAGCGGAAAGGAACTCAAAACTGTTAATTCTGGTTCTCTCCACTCCCTAGTTTCTCGGCGGCGACCAGAAACGTCTAGCCTCTCTCCAAACTGACTGCTTACCTTATTGTTTTAGAGCTCGCATCTCAAACAGCAGACCTCGACTGGCTGAGCCCAGCACAGTTAGCTGCTCGTTTCCTTGTTTCAAGCCTCCTGACTTTAACCTTGCATAAAGGGAGCTCAACTGTTTAGTAGACAGTTGAACCTTGTTGATCAAGGCAGCGAGGTTGGTCGCTATCAATTACTGTCTTAAAACTTTATTTAAAAACAGGGAGACTGGACGAGTTTTGCCCAGCCTCTTACTCTAAATCTTCTACTTCATTAAAGATCACCTCAATTGTAATCTTTATCATTTCAGGCTAGAAACATAATCTCCGCCAAAATATTTCTTACTAAGCTTAACTAGGGTTCCATCTTTTTGAAGTTCCTTCAGGCGCTTGTTCACAAATGATTGCAATTCCTTACCCTGATCAGTCTTAGCAAACAGGAAGTACTCCAAACCATCTTTGCTGGATCCAACCTTATCTTTCAAAGAAGTCACCTCAAAATCGTACCCCTGATCCTTAGCAGCATAGGAGGAAGAAATCTGATCATAGAAAATAAAATCAATCTTGCCTTGGTCCAAATCCTGCAAGCGTGATGTAAACCCGGTTTGACCCGAAACATAATTAATGGTGATCGGCTCCTTGTCAGGATTCTTCTTATTCCAATCTTCTAGGGTTTGAGCATAATTAGAACCAGCTAGAGCTTCTGTTGATTTTCCAGATAGCTGATCCAACCGGTCATATTTAGTCCCAGATTTTGTAACAATCGCATAGTTAGAGACAGAGACAGGATCAGAAAAATGATACTTTTTAGCACGATCCTCATTATAATTGAAGTCATTAGCCGCAATTTGATAGCGATCCGAATCGATTCCCGGTAAAATAGAATCAAACTCAGTCGTTTCAAATTTTAAATTGTATTTATCCGAATTCTTGAAGACAGCCTGTAAAACTTCAATATCGTAGCCTGTCTGCTTATTATCATCTCCAGTAAAAGTAAAAGGTGCTGTATCCGAATCGGTCGCCACAATAATATCCTGCTTAGTGGAGCTTGACTTAGATGATGAGCAAGCTGCTAATGTCAGAACACTAGCTCCCACAATCAGACTGGCTAGCAATATTTTTTTAAACTTCATAGAATGTGTCCCCGTCTCATTATTAATATAATACCAGTCTACCATTCCAATAACTATTTGAATAATACCAAATTTTTATCGGGTGATAGGCAGGGCATATCATCAGAAAAGAGAACACTTTTTTCTGACCCTTTTTACTAAAAATCTTGCTTCCTAGCCTTGCGATGGGCGCGTCCCTTAGCCCTTGCGGCTGCTCGGCGCTCGCGTTTACGCTTTTCATCAACCTTCCACTGAATTTTTTTCTTATAGCCTGGCTTAACTTTCTTTTTCTTCTTCTTAACCAGACCAATCATCTCTGTATCAAGTTTTTGATAGCCCTTCTCGCGGTTGGCACGGCGGTCACGATCATAAGTATCCTGAAATTCACCATTTTTAAGCACCTTCGGTAGAAAAACAATTCCTGCCTTTTCCAATTCTCTTATGTCCGAATCGTCACTAGGCTGATAGAGGGTTATAGCTGTTCCAGATAGACCGTTGCGACCAGTCCGGCCCACCCGGTGAACAAAGAAAGATAAATCTTGCGGTATAGCATCATTGATAACATGGCTGACCCCCTCAATATCAATGCCGCGAGCCGCTAAATCCGTTGCAACAATATATTCATATTCCAATCGCCTAACTTGATTCATAATACGCTTGCGTTCTCTCGGTGGGATACCGCCATGAATTTTAGCCACTTTCAGACCGTTCGCAACTAGATAGGCATGAAGTTCATCCGCACGTTCTTTCGTATTGACAAAGATCATAGCTAGGTAGGGACGAATGACATTCAGGACAGCCAAAACTTGGCTATTCCTATCACGCCCCTTAGTAGAAATTAGCCAATTCTCAATACTGTCAGCGATAACCGTTTGGCTTTTGATTTTTTCAACAACAGGGTTAGCCAAATATTTCTTTAGAAAAGGCTGTAATTTTTGCGGAATCGTTGCCGAAAAGACAAGAAATTGGACATCCTTTGACAGACTGGCAGCAATCTTATCAACCGTATCCAAAAAGCCCAAATCCATAGTCATATCAGCCTCATCAACGACAAAAGTCTTAGTTCTATGAACATCCAAATGTCCAGATTTAATCAGATCATAGATTCGTCCTGGAGTCCCGATTACGATATGGGGTTGAACTGTCGTCAACCTATCAATCTGGCGCAGTTTATCTGTACCACCCACATAATTAGCCAGACGAATATCTTGTTGAGCCGCCTGAGCAAGCTGCTTAGCTGCTTCATAAATCTGAGTTGCTAGCTCTCGACTAGGCGCTGTAATCACTGCTTGAACGTTGCTGGCAGTCTCTTCCAATTTATCAAAAATCGGCAGGAGAAAAGTATGGGTCTTTCCGGACCCTGTCTTTGATTCACCGACCAAATCCCGACCCGAACGAACTACAGGGATCAACTTGGTTTGAACCTCTGTCGGCTCTTTGAATCCTATTTCTTCCAAAGCCTGATTGATGTAGGACTTGAAATTATAATCTTTAAAACTCATGTTTACCTCATTAACTCTGCCCGAGCTTTTTTATATCTTACTTTTGCTTATTTGCTTAACCCATTATACCAGAAGAAAAGCCTAAGTACTGTAACAAAGTATCTAGAATATAGCTCATAATATAATTGAGTGAATTTATTTTGAAGTAGTTACTTTCTACCAAAGAGAAATTTAAAATTCTTTATTACTCCATATTTGAATGATTTAGGATGATAAGACTGGAAAATTTATGTATAACATCACCATTAAAATTCTTTTCAAACTCTAGTACTTCGTCTGTCCATCAAAGTTACCTATCACTCCTAACATAATATTATAGGATGAGATTCCTCTTTTAATTGCTTTAGTCATAGCATACTCCTATCACAAGGCAGGTGTGTAAGATTTATTGAACTCAGCATAAGAACCTGAATATAGATAGACTCCCAGCTCAGACCACATCTTCGCCTCCATATTTTCCTAATAGTTTTTTGCATCTTCTTTTCTAATAAAAATGCTCGTATCTTTTTCACAAGACGAGCATTTCTTATCTCTCAACTAGCAAAGAATCCTGTTTCTGATATCTTTCAAAAGACTGGGCAGCAAAGCTCTTTGCTGTTGATGAATCTCGTTTAATCTGACAATCTAGGCATCTGTAATCTTGATAAACGGAGCACCGATACCACTGGTATCAATCGGGTCATGACTTTGTTCATTCCAAAGCTGACTCACTGAATACCAGCCAGAGAGTCCAGAAGTATAAGGATCGGATACATGGGTACTACCATTGTTGTAGCCCTTGAGGACCAATTCATGACTACCATTGCTGACAAAGACATTACTCTGCACAGCAGCTAGAACATGATAGCCTTGCGATAGAGCTGTTTGAACCTGACCTAAGCTTCCCAGAGGTGTCGCAACCAGACCCCAATGGCTAGCAGCTTGTAGGATCCCCTGACCACTGGTTCCGTCAAAATTCTTGTTGAATTCATTGGTACTGTTGTAAAGGTAGTCAGCCACCTGGTTCGGGGTAATCTCTTGACCCTTGAGTGAGCTGATGACCATTGCTAAGTCGGTTGGAACGCAGCCTGTTGGGCCAAGATAACCGCGGCCATATTTCAGACCAGACCAGCGACCATCTCTTTGATTGTAATAAGGTGTATCATAGTTGGACTTATCAACTTGGAAATCATAACCGATCAAAACAGTCATTTTATCTCCAAGCCGTTGATAAACGTGGGCATGATAGATACCGATACCACTGTGGTTTTGAGTATTGACTTGCAAGGAAGCCTCTAGGTTGGAACGGCTCATCTCATACCAAACGATATCATCCTGATCATGGGTATCCGACCAAATAGCCACTAGCATATCACCATCACTGGGAACATTGTGAGCCGTGATCAGGTAGTTCCCAGTTCCCTTATAGATACTGGTTACCATCACCTGCTCCTTATTCTCACTAGCTGGCACCTCATACGTTGTTCCGGTGACACCAACCAGCTGATTATTATTGTCAACATAGTACAGATGAATCATATAGGTACCTGTCTCATACTGGTGTTCTGACAGTTTTACAGTCACCTTATAACTATTGTCGGCCTGTCTATCTGCTGTATACCAGACAATATCATCCTGGCCTCGATTACTAGTCCAAACAGGAACCTTGACTGCTACAATACCCTTGCTGTTCGACACATTGGTAATCAGGACATCAAAACCATCGGAAGTCTGATTTTGAATGGCAAGGATCCCAGTCACTTGTTTGTCCATATTCTTAGCTTCTGGCTGATGTTGCTGACCTGTTATGCCAACCAGCTTGCCATCATTTTCTAGGTAATAGAGATGGATATTATAGAGGCCTGTTTCATTCTTATGGTCGGACACTCTGACGGTGACCTTGTAGGTCCCATCAGCCTGTTTAATGCCATCATACCAGATAATATCATCTTGGTCATTCCTATCTGTCCAGACAGGCACCTTAACCGCCTTAAGTCCTTGGCTGTCGGTAACATTTGAAACGATGACATCGAAATCGCCGTTATCCTTGTTACTAAAGGAGAGGGTTCCGGTTCTGGTAACTTGAGGTTCAGCCACCTTAACCTGTTGTGCGGCAACCCCTTTCATAGCTCCGTCAGTTTCAACATAATACAGGTGGATATTGTAGGTGCCGGTTTCATTCTTATGGTCAGACAGTTTGACAGCTACCTTGTAAGTGCCATCTTCCTGCTTAACGCCATCATACCAGATGATATCATCTTGGTCATTTCGGTCCGTCCAGATAGGCACCTTGACGGCTAAGATACCCTTGCTGTCTGAAACATTGGAAATCCTGACATCAAAGCCTTGGTTAGTTTGGTTCTCAACACTGATTTGCCCGGTCAGTTTGGATTCTGATGGCTGAGAATTAGACAGCTTGTCCAGCATGACATAGCGGCGGATACCGCTGTAGGAGACATAGGAAATCCACTTGTAGCCATCGGCCTTGAGTTCCTTATCATAGTTAACCCCTTCTCCTTTGGTAAAGGTGAACTCTGTCTTAGCGGCTGCCCTGGCTTCGTTTTTAACCGCGACTTCCCGATCGAAGGTGTAGCGCTGCAGGGTTGGAAAAGTAGTTTCGCTGTCTCCTGCTGACTGATTGTCTGTCTTAGGTGCCGGAACTTCCTTAACCTCTAGCTTTGCAATATTGGCATAACGGCGAATGCCGCTGTAAGACTTGTAGCTCAGCCATTGATAGCCATCTTGAGTGAGCACTTGGTCGTAGTAAACACGGTCACCAGCATTGGCGTAAAAGGCGAGGGGTGCGCTGGCAGAAGGACTATTCTTGACTTCTGTACGCTCTGGATAGGTATAATAGCCTGAACTTGGGATATCTTTGCCAACCGCTTGAACCGTTGTCGCCACAGACGCTCTCGTCACAGCTGGCTTTGCTTGAGTCGGTGCCAGACTTTCGTTCTGCTGTGAGGTGACATTAACCGTTTGAACCGCTGATTGTGCCTCAACCTGAGCGGGTATAGCATCCGTCTGGGTGGCAGTGTCCACCCTAGCTGGCGCTGCTGCAGTACTTATCACAGCGTCTGTGGGAGCAGACGTTTCTGCCGTGGCCTGAGCTGAATCCTGACTAGCTTGTTGAGACACAGATGCCTTGTCTGAAAAGACGGCAGTGTTACTGTCTTCTGCCTGAGAAGCTAAGCTATTCCCATTTTGAACGGGCTGGTCAGCAACGGTGGTTTGAACCGTTTGGTCTTGTGGCTGACCCGCTGGCACTGCTTGTTCATCAGCCAGTACTTGACCGCCGAAGAATAAACTAGCACCGATTAGGACTGAGGCCGCACCAAAGGAATATTTACGAATGGAAAAGCGCTGTCTTTCATTCCAAATTGAATCCCTTTTCATGGATTAATCTCCTTTCTTACTAAGATATGCCTCCATTAGTATTCTAGGTCAATATCTAGGTTTATTATAACAATAAGGGAAAACGTTTTCAATGTATAATTGTAATTCTGTCATTTTTTTGTAATATTTTATCTATCCTCTATCTTAAAAATAAAATTCATAGCAAAAAATAGTATGAAATCAATATTTGCAAGCAAGGATTTCATACTATCTAGAACAAAAATTTGATTTTAGCTCAGCAACTCACTCCAGTAATAAACTGCAGTTATATAACAAATCTCTGGTATCATTTAATCACCAGCCAGATCAAAAGGGTTGCTAGGCTGAAACAGGCACCAACACTCCATAAGAAGGCATCAACCTTCCATTCACTCCACTGACCTGACTTGCCAGAAAGACCACCAAGCTCTAGATGATGATGGAACGGAGTCATGCGAAAAATTCGGCGGCCTTCACCGTATTTCTTCTTAGTGTATTTGAAATAAGCTACTTGCAACATCACAGAGGCGGTTTCAAATACATAAACAAAACCGATCAACAACAGGGTCCACTCTTGACGCAAAGCGATAGAAATAGAGGCCAGCATAGCGCCGAGAGCCAAACTGCCTACATCTCCCATAAAGACCTTGGCCGGCTTATGATTGAAAACGAAGAAACCAATTAAGGCTCCAATCATAACCACAATTAGGAGAAGAATATCCGGCTGTCTTTGGACATAAGCAACTACACCATACGCTGCTAAACTGATAGCAACCGATACGGAAGCTAAACCATCAATACCGTCAGTGAGGTTGACTGCATTAGAGAAGCCAACAACCCAAAAGAGAACAAAAGCTAAGTAGAGGATACCAACATGGAGGTGATAACCAAAAATATTGATAGCATTCGTACCGCTCGGACGGACATGAACGAAATAGAAAATCAAACCAGCAATAATTTGCAAGGCCATCTTTTGCCAAGGAGTTAGTCCCTCATTAATTTTTTTAAAGATCTTCAAAAAATCGTCTAAAAAACCGATAATACCATAAATAACAACTACTGATAGAATACCAGCTGTCGCCCCAAAGGGAGCTTCCTTAAAGAGACTGATACTTGAAAAACACAGGGTGACCAGTGTCGCTGTCACGATAAAAACCGTTCCACCCATAGTCGGGGTTCCAGCCTTAGCTAAATGCTGCTTAACATCCTCATGCATCTGCTGACCGGCAATCTTCTTGGCTTGATAAACTTTAATAAAGAAGGGCATGGCAATCACTGTCAAGACAAAAGCGATAAGGCCTGCTAATAAAATAGTTAACATATTAGTCTCCTAGTGTAATGGTTAATTTTTTAACTTTTTTTAGCTTAGTTCCAGTATCAATGTTCTGCTGAGTCACTGTGCCCGAATCTGAGCCTTTAAAGGACACCTTGATCCCCATCCAGTCGGCAAAGGTTTTTACATTTTCTTTAGTCCAACCATACATATCGGGCAGTTCCTTAATCTTATCAGTCAAAATAAGCACCTGACTGCCGGCATCAAGGCTGGCGCCAGTACTTGCCGAGGTCTTCTTGACCTTGCTGCCCGTTCCTAATGACACAACATGGACAAGGTTCTGCCTCAGGGTCACTGCTGCATCACCAGCATTTTTGCCATTGAAATTGGGCATTTTATAACCCGTTTCTTTAGGGGCTTGAGAAGTCATTGATGGAGAAGCTAATTCGTCCTGCATAAGCATGGCCTGTTCTAATACTGGATTCACCACATCTGCCCAGTAAACTGCGCTAAATCTTTCTGGCTTTTTCAGGGTAACATACATGATAAATTTAGGATTATCCGATGGCACCATGGCTACAACGGAGTAAATATAACTAAATTCCCCTTGTTCATAACCACCGTTTTCAGCAGCATATTGAGCGGTACCTGATTTCACAGCTACAGGATAATCACCGACCTTAATCACAGGTCCGCCAGTTGTAGCTGAATAAAGCGTACCATAGTCTGGATCCGTTCCAACATCAACCATATAATCACGTGTTTGACTAGCAGCCTCAGCGGATACAGGATTCCCAACAACTTCAGTTGAACCAACCCGACTAGTATTGTTATCCGAATTATAAATTTGACTGATAAAACGCGGCTCTAACATGACCCCATCATTAGCCACTGCCGAAAAAGCCCGTAGCATCTGGGTTTCAGTTACTGAAACCCCTTGACCAAAGGCCGACATAGCTGCTGTCACCTCATTATTCAATGAAACAGAACCTGACTCCTCATCAGCCATTCCAAACCGCGTCGGTAGACCAAAACGGAACTTAGAAAGATAACTTCCCCAAGTTGAATTTCCTAATTGCTGCTCCAAAATTGTCATACCAACGTTGGAGGAGTAGGAAAAGCCTTGTGCTAAGGTCATGGTCTGACCAGCTGATGTCCCATTGTTGACAGCCCAGTCATTAATAGTTGTATCGGCGATAGTAATTCCATCACCATTATAATAGGTTTGATTAGGATTGAAAGCTCCTTCATTGAGCGCCGAAGCCAGCAGCATAACCTTCATCGTCGAGCCTGGCTCATAGTTAGTACCATAGAGCAAGTTAAGCCAGTTATACCCCTCATCTTTACTCATTCCCTGTAGAGTATCTGCATTATAAGTGGGGCGCTGAGTAGTCGCTAAGATCTCACCAGTCTCAGCATTGACCAAGGTCGCACCGGCATCAGTCGCATGTCCAACCTCATCCATAAAGGTATTCATCTGGGTTTCTAGATAGTTTTGCAAGGTAGCGTCCAGCGTTGTATAAACATCACGCCCATCGACTGTCTTTTTGACATTTTTACCAGTTCCAAACAAGATATTACCATTCTCGTCCTTTTCATAGGTAACCTTGCCATCTGTCCCTGACAAAATATCATTCATCGAAGCTTCCAGACCAGTGGTTCCTACCAAGGTCGCGTCACCCTTATTACCATTATGGCTCTGTGCAATTCCAATGAACTCCGAAGCAAAAGTTCCATTCGGGTAAAGGCGACTGGCACTAGAATCAAAATCAATTCCTTTAATACCTGCTTTTTTAGCCTCATCTTGGATAGCTTTCATAGTACTGTAGGAAAGATTACTTCCCTTGGAACCAAAATAGACCTGAGTAAGATCTTTCTGATTCAGCTGCTTTTCAACATAGTCTTTATCAATGCCAATCTGCTTATTCAATATGTCAGCCAAAGCATCAAATTTATCGTCTTGGACATAAAGCTTTTCATCAGAAGCCGAGACATATTTTTTATCAATAATAGCATAGACCGTATAGGTCGTCGAATTTTCGGCAATGACATTGCCATTACGGTCATAGATAGTCCCGCGTTTGGCCGCCTTCGTCACTGTCATCTGGTAGACATCCCTAGCCTTTTTGGACAGGTCGACACCAAACTTTCGATCCGTTCCAATAATAATGGCAAAATTAATAATAAAGACAAAAAAGATGAAAACTGTCGTAATCATCAAATTTTGACCGACACGCTCACGATTAGCCCTAGGGCCACGGCGATCCCTGGTTACAAAAGACAGAAATCGATTGATCAGATTTTTCATGTCCTATTCGTTACTCCCAACATTCCCAAGATTAGAATTATCAATAGTCAGACCTGCCTTTTGTGCAATCTCTGAAATCCGCTCTGAACGGGTCAATTCATTAACTTCCTGTTTGGCATTATTTAAATCAGTTTCAGCATCACTAATCTGACTGTTGATTTCAGTGATCTGCTGTTTGACTTGGAGATTGCGGCTTTGCAAATAAATAATCCCCACTGCCATCAAAACAGCTGTCAAAATGATAGAGCCGTAAAAAGCGACCTCTAGACGGGAAAATTTACGAAAACGCCGCTGAAAAGCCTCTTTGACAGCCCTTTCTTCCTGATTGTTATTAGCCATATTTATCTCTCTACTTTCGAATTTTTTGAGCAACTCGTAGCTTAGCCGAATGCGCACGATTATTATCAGTCATCTCTGCCTTTGACGGTAAAATAGGCTTGCGATTAACCAACTCGACAGTGGGCTGCAAGTCATCCGGAATAAAGGGTAGTCCCTTAGGGACGTCTACCGTCGCCGCCTCTTTAAAAAGCTGCTTAGTCAGACGATCTTCTAAAGAATGGAAAGTAATTACTGAAATTCTTCCACCAACACTCAAGAGTTCTAGTGCCGCTTGAAGTGACTCTTCAGCCGCCCCCAGCTCATCATTGACCTCAATGCGAATGGCCTGAAAAATTTGCTTGGCCGGATGTCCTTTTTTTTTCAGCTCCTTAGCTGGTTTGGCTGATTTAATCACCTCAGCCAGCTCAGTCGTGGTCTCTATGGGCTTGATTGCACGCGCTTGTTCAATTTTACGGGCAACTTGTTTAGAGAATTTATCTTCACCATATCGAAAAAAGATTCGCACCAGCTCTCGATAATCATAGGTATTAACCACATCATAAGCTGTGAGACTGGCTTCCTGATTCATCCGCATGTCCAGAGGCGCTGCCTTCTTATAGGAAAAGCCACGCTCACGCTCGTCAAGTTGAGGACTGGAAACCCCTAGGTCATATAAAATTCCGTCAATTTCTTCCACCCCTTGCTGATTTAAGCGAGTTTTTAAATGACGGAAATTATCTTTGATGAAAGTCACCATGCCCTTCTCAGTGTACTCTTTCAGACTGGTCTTAGCATGATTAATTGCCTTTTGGTCCTGATCAAAACAGTAGAGATGTCCCTTGGAGTTTAATTTTGACAGCAAGTAAGAACTGTGTCCAGCGCCACCCAAGGTTGCATCGACATAAATCCCGTCAGGTTTAATATCTAACATATCTACGGCTTCATGAAGGAGTACCGTCACATGATGAAATTCATTTGTCATAACTTTTATTTTACCATAAATTACACAGATGTGCCCCAATAATCTTTTGCTGTCTGACATAGCGGCTTCAGTCCATTCATCCACAAATCTCACATATCGAGCACGCCACCCCCTCTCATACACCAAGAAAATCAAAGCTTTCCTCTAAATTAATAGTTACCTTAGAAAATATTTTTTGAAAAAGATTGGTAGTCTCGACAAGTGATAGAAAAAGCCAAAAAGAAGCCCTGAACCAAGGCTTCTCCTTATTTTTTAATAAACTAAGCTAAGTTTTTCCAAAATCTACGGTTCATAATCAATTGTACAATTCCCAGCAGACCTAAACCAATAATAACCAAAATCAAACTAACGATGGCTGGATTGGTGTACTGTGCTAGGATATAAGCTATAAATACCAGAGGAATACCTAGCAGTATAGCACCAAAAATCAAGGTAGCGACCAAAATCTGTCCGCCTCCACGCTGAAAAAGCTGGGTGATGTCTTGCCAGTTCAAGACCAGTAACCTGTAATCCCTGCTGTAAAAAATTTGTCCCACAACAAAGGCTGTCAGGAGGTAAGCCGCAAGAAAACTGAGCAATAGCCCTGGAGAAAGACCAGCTAACAAACTAACAACAAGGAGGACGAAAGCTGGCAGGCAGACTTGCACAGCTGCCAGAACCAAATACTTTTGCCTAGCAAAAGCCTTGAAATTTAAAGGCAGAGCCCTAAACATAAAATAATCTTCCTTTTCCAAAGACAGAGCAACTCCTATAAAACTTGTGGGATTAACTGACATCAAGCCCACAATCATTCCAGCCAGCCAAACAACGCCAAAAAAAGTCAGAGGGATGTGACGCAGAGGCCCCTTGCCACTAATCATCATCGGAACTAGTAGCATAAGAGGATAGAGCAGGGGCAAAAGGTAAGTCTGGATAATTAAAGGACCATTTTGCAAGGTAGCTAAATGATGCCTCACAAGCAGTTTTGTCAGACTACGATCCTGATAAGCTTTTTTCTTGCGACTGGAAGCCTGAATAGCACCGCTATAGAGAGTTTCCTGATAAAAGCGCGGAACCATTACCTTGACAAGACCTAAGAGCAAAAGCAAGACCAACACGATTGGCAGATAAAAATTTAAAAGACTCTCCAAACTGAATGGCCGGACAGCAATATCATAAAATCCCCGAAAATATGGCCACAAGGAACTGTCCGATCGACTAGAGCCTACCTCGTAATGAGTCGAGCTAAAGTTTAGAAAAATCCAGATGGCCAGCCAAGCAACCGTTGTAATAACCATTAGTAGGCTCGAAAAGAGTTTGCGGCGAGCACTTCGAACAGCTAAACGTCCTATCAAATGATTGATAACAAGAGAAAGAGTGATACAGCTAGCAAATAAAAGTAAAAAATTACATAAGGCTAAAATAATCCCCAAGGGACCTATTATTTCCCAATAGGCAATGCCAAACAAGGCCAGCATAGGCACCAAAAACATACCTCCCATGCCCAGTGACGAGATAACCTTGGCGACATAAATCTCGGATTGTCTGATAGGCAACGGCGCATAGAGTACCAAATCCTTGCTGTCATAAAAGATGGAATACATAGCTGAAAAGCCATAGAAAACAGCCATGACAAAAAAGGAAGCTACATATTGGCTAAAAAGGCCCGGATAGTCCTTGAAATTGACCGTCGCAAAATTGAAAAGAAAAATAAAAGTAAAAACTACTATCAAAAGCAACTGCTGACGAATTACCGCTTTGTAAGAAGAGTAAGTTTTATTTGGATTTCTCTCCCGCTTCTTTTTAATCTGGGTCATAGATTGCGGATTAGAATAAAGAATATTGATTTTTACCAATTCCCATATTGTTGACCAAGACATCCCTATTCCTCCTCTTCTGTATGACGGCCAGCCATCTCTAAATAAATCGTCTCCAAATTCTTATCGGGATGGTTAGCTTTGAGCTCATCCAAGGTTCCAACAAAGATAAGCTTACCCTGCTTAAGAATGCCGATGCGATCGCACAGCTGTTCAGCTACCTGCAAGACATGGGTTGAAAAGAGGACTGTCTTCCCATCGGTCGCATGCTTTTTCATCATCTCTTTAAGATCAAAAGATGCCTGCGGATCGAGACCTGTCAGAGGCTCATCTAAAATCCAAATCTCCGGACGAACAACCAGAGCCCCTATAACAATGACCTTCTGACGCATACCGTGTGAAAAGCTATCAATAATATCATTTTGCTGCTCAGTCAAGTCAAATAACTGCGCTAATTCAGCAATTCTCTCTTCTACCTGAACATACTCCAATCCATAAACCTTACCTAAAAAATGCCAGTATTCCTTGGCCGAGAGGTTGAGAAAGATATCCGGTGAATCTGGAACATAGGCAATCTTACGCTTGATAGCATCACGGTTTGCCGACAAAAGCTGCCCATCTACTAGGACATCACCATAACTTGCTTCAATAATAGAAGTTAAAATACTGATTGTCGTTGTTTTTCCCGCTCCATTATGGCCAATTAGACCAAAAATTTCGCCATTATTAATGGTCAAGTTCAAGTCACCCAATGCTTCTTTATCACCATATACTTTTGATATATGCTGAAATTCAATCATAACAGTCTCCTTTTGATGCTAAATCTATAACAATACAAGGGCAATCCATTTGCAGATAAAACAGTGTCTACTGCAGATCAATCACCCCTATAGTCTCATTAAAGCCAGTCAACATAGTCATAGTTTTTCCCTCAGACTTTTAAGAATTTGACCAAGTTAATTTTACACTTCAAATATTGTACTATAGAAACATTACAAGCTCTATTATAATTCGTTACAGATTTTTGTCAACCAAAAAAGAGGTTGAGACAAAAGTTCTCAGCCCTATTTATTTGGTCAATTTTATTTGCTAGGCGCAGTGGTGGATAGCCAATTCTATGAACGTTAAATCATCTTATTTCCAACCTCCAAAGGTCCCCCGGACCTTTGGGGCTATACGGAGGTGGGTTAAAAAGGTCTAGTAGGCCTTTTTAATTGAGAAATAAAGCTTGTAAAACAAGGGTCAAAATGCTCCAGTGGAGTTTGGCAGTCTGAGGATAGACTGCCAAAGCTTGCCACCTAAAAACAGGAAAGTGGCAGAGGCCTGAGCCTTAAAATAAAAGAGCGAGGAAAATCAAAATCGTGATTTTACCACGATTACTGATTGAGTCCCACTCTCTTTCAAATATTAGCTTTTTTCCATATGTTAGAATAAAAAGCTTATTTTACAAGGAATCGTAGAGTTTTTTGGCATTATCAACTGTAAAACCATACTCCTCAAAGATTTTGCCACCTGGTGCCGAAGCTCCCCAAGTATCAATGGTCAAGGTCTTGCCTGCTAGGCCGACATATTTACCCCAGCCCAAGCTCGCACCAGCTTCAATCGCCAAACGTTTGGTTACAGCCGCTGGGAGAACCCTTTCTTTGTAGGTGGCATCTTGCTCATCAAAAATATTTTGTGCTGGCATGGAAACCACACGCACGTGTTTGCCTTCAGCTTCCAGAGCAGCCTGTGTATCCAAAGCCAACTTCACTTCAGAACCAGTCGCAATAATGATACCATCCAAATCACCCTTGGCTTCTGACAGGACATAAGCCCCCTTGTTGATACCATCTGCTGCCTTTTCTTTGGTACCCTCTAAAACAGGCAAGCCTTGACGGGTCAGAACCAACATGGTTGGACGGTCAGTTTCAGCCAAAGCTCGCTGCCAAGCAGCGTTGGTCTCGTTACCATCAGCTGGCCGGATCACATTCAGATTTGGCATGGAGCGGACACTAGCCAATTGTTCAACCGGCTCATGGGTAGGGCCATCTTCACCAACGGCAACTGAATCATGCGTCATAACATAGACGGTTGGCAGGTTTTGCAAGGCAGCCATCCGAACAGCTGGCAGGAGATAGTTTGAGAAGACAAAGAATGTGCCGCCATAAACACGCGTACCGCCATGCAGAGCAATTCCATTCATAGCAGCTGCCATAGCAAATTCCCGTACACCAAACCAGATATTGCGGCCGGCGTAATGATCAGCTTGGAAATCTGATTCATCTTTAACCATAGTATTGTTAGAAGCTGATAAATCAGCTGAACCACCCCAGAAATGCGGAATTTGAGCAGAAATCTGCTGAATTGCAGATTGACTAGAAACCCGACTAGCCACTGCTGTACCAAGCTCATGAGCTTCCAGCTCAACCGATTCGGGCTGACCAGCAAAAGCCGCCTTATATTCAGCTGCCAGTTCTGGATAGGTTTTTTCATATTCACTGAACTTGGTATTCCAAGCATTTTCAGCCGCTTCACCGCGGAATTGGATTCCAACTTCAAAGCGACGTTTAACCTCATCAGGTACGGTAAAGGCAGGGTAATCATAGCCCCATGCTTTCTTAGCATAGTCAATACCTTCTTGTCCTAGCGGTGCCCCATGGACAGCAGACGTTCCTTGTTTTTCAGCACCGAAACCGATAACTGTTTTGACTTCAATGATTGATGGCTTATCCTTTTCAGCCTTAGCAGCTGCAATAGCAGTCTCGATAGCTTCAAGATCATTGCCATCTTCTACTAAAATATGCTGCCAACCATAAGCTTCAAATTTGCCCTTAATATCTTCGGTAAAGGCCATTGAAGTTGGGCCGTCCAAGGAAATATCATTGGAATCGTAGAGCAAGATCAGCTTACCTAGTTTGAGGTGACCTGCCAAACTTGCTGCTTCCTGACTAACCCCTTCCATCAGGCAGCCATCACCATTAAGAGCATAGGTGTAATGATCAACAATATCAAAATCAGGCTTATTAAATTTAGCAGCTAGATGGGCTTCTGCCATAGCCATACCAACAGCGTTAGCAATCCCCTGACCGAGCGGACCGGTGGTCGCTTCAACACCATCGGTATGTCCCACTTCTGGGTGGCCTGGCGTCTTAGAACCCCATTGTCGGAAATTTTTCAAATCATCCATGCTGACAGCATAACCGGATAAGTGCAAGAGACTGTAGAGTAGGGCGCTACCGTGACCAGCAGATAAAACAAAGCGGTCGCGATTGCTCCATGAACGGCTAGTTTTGGGATTCACATTCATCACGCGATTCCACAAAACATAAGCCATTGGTGCAGCACCCATTGGCAGACCAGGGTGACCTGAATTAGCAGCTTGGATAGCTTCAATCGACAGTGAACGGACGGTATTGACCGCCAATTGATCAATATTATCAAACGACATGACTGGAACGACCTTTCTATATAAAAAAGAATAAGAATCTATATCGTTATTGTATCATAAATAAATCAGATATTCTGAAAACGTTTATAAAAAACTTCAAAAGGCTGCTATAGCACCAATCCTAGGATTGTTTTAGCCAATTCTTCCTCACTTGAAACAATCTTATCAGGTCTTAGGTCACCTTCAAAAAGAGAATTGTCCCTTCTGTTAAACCAGATCGATTTCCAGCCAGCCCCCTTGGCTCCTTTAACATCATTTTCAAAAGAATCCCCAATATAATAACATTGAGATAGAGGCAAAGAAATGGCATGATAAGCTAAATCAAAAATAGCCTGATCAGGTTTTGCAACACCCACGTCTGACGAAATAATAATACGCTCCGATAAAAACCATTCTTGTAGGCCCAATTGTTTAATCTTTTGTTGCTGATGCCCTTTAGGACCGTTTGTAATAACTCCAAGTGTGACACCACTTTCAGCTAACTGAGCCAGCATAGCTTTGATTTGAGGAGAGAGCGTAATCTTTTTTTGATAATTTTCATAATCTTTTTGAAATCTAAGCGCCTCTTCATCTGAAATACGATAGCCAAATTTCTTTAGAGCCTCTTTGATACGATAAATATGCATCTCTTGCATTGATATCTGCCCGTTTTCTGATGGTTCAAAAACAGTATCACTTAACCTTCGGCTGACTTTATACAAGCTTTCAATTGGAATATCAAAGGAAAAATTTTTACAAAAGGCACGCCGAAAAGGGACAGACTGATCATATAAAGTATCATCTACATCAAAATACAAAGCGAGCATGGTCTTACTTCCTTTTAAATAATTTCCAATCACTCAAAAACGTTTCAAGTCCGCTCTTAGTTAAAGGATGCTCCGTCATTTTTATAAACAAATTATCTGGAATAGTCGCTATATGAGCCCCCAATTTTGCTACTGATTCCACATGCTTGGTATTCCTAATACTAGCCGCAATAATCTCAGTTTTAAAATCGTAACGATCAATAATGGAGCGTAAATCAGCGATTAACTGATAGGCGTCGGCTCCGGTATCTTCTAAACGTCCGACAAAAGGACTAATAAAAGTTGCCCCCGCTTTCATAGCCATTAATCCTTGCGAAACCGTGAAGATCAATGTGAGGTTCGTTTTGATCTTCTCTTTGGACAAAACTTTAGCCGCTTTTAGTCCTTCTGCCGTCATCGGTATTTTAACAACCACATTAGGAGCCCACTGGGAGAGGGTTCTGGCTTCTAAAATCATGTCATCAGCTCTTATACTTGTGACTTCGGCACTTACTGGACCAGAAACGATACCACAAATTTCCTTAATAACTTCTTCAAAATCACGACCTTCACGCGAAATAATAGTTGGATTGGTTGTGACACCATCAACAACACCAAGCTCATCAATCTGTTTGATCTGTTCAACATTCGCAGTATCTAGGAAAAACTTCATAACCTTCCCCCACTATTTTGACAAATTTCTAATACGGTTTGTTACACCTTTTAGATTGTAACATTCTGCATAGTCCCGTATTGGACGTTTAATATGATCGATAACATAGCGCTTGCCATCAATATCATGGGCCGATAAATTAGCATATAATTTATCAATCTCAGCCTTAACTTCATCATCATTAAAGGTATAGTGACCCGCAATATCAAGAATCTCCTCTTGAAGCTCCTTATCACCTTTTAGGATTTCGTCAACAGTTAACTTCGTTTGATCCCCAACCATCCATTTTCTCCAACGTTCGCTCTTAATAGCATGAACAAGAAGAACTTCACGGATATTAGAAGCTTCCTTAACTAGGCCATACTCAACTAATTTTGCTTCAACTTTAGCCAAATTCAAATAAGCGCGTGTTTCTTCTGTCCCGTATTGTGGCGCAACATTGGTAGCTGTCACATGAGAAGGAATATGTTCCAGAAGAGTGACATCATCAAGGTAGTCTCCGTTATGTTCCTTCAATCCTACGCCGTACTTTTTGGCCATCTGTGATAGATCAACAGCATTTTTAAAGTTGAAGTGACCAACCTGTTCTGTTTTACGTGTTAGGGTCCCAGTTTGACCAACTATAAAGGTAGGCATCGGTAATTGGCGCTTATTCAATTCTTCGCGAAGCTGAATGATAAAAGTTTCATATGTTTCCGTAGAGGTCAAACCTCCATTTGTCTCTTCAGTACCAACCTCATAACCGATTTCTGGCAAATGGCGAGCCTTTCGTTCCTGTTCGCAGAATTCAATAAGTTCAACTGTTCGTTTCAAAACAACATCAAGTGGGATGACCTTACCGATTTCAAATGGGTCCTTAGTAGGATCAATCATCAGAAGATCAAAACCTGCTTCAATATCAGCTATATATGATTTTTTACCAAGTTCCATAGCTTCATCAACGGGAAGATGATCATTACGCTCTTTATCTCGCTGCCATGGTCCACCATGATCACGGCAAAGATAATAAAGGTTGTCATATTTTATTTCCTCAGCTACTTCGGCCACTGCTTGAGCAAATGTAAACTGATTCCAGCCATTAACATAGCCTCCTCCCAGCGCATCTGCGTCTACCTGATTACGACTAGCAATAAACATAACCGGGTAGTCATCTTCCTGTGAGAGTTCAAGAGTCGCCTGTACACAATTTTTTGACATTGGGCCAACTCCTAAAATTGTGGCACTGTCACCAGTAGCTTGTAAATCTAAAAGTCCTTGAACAACTGTTTTAATAGGTAATTTATCCATTTTTCTTCTCCGTTTCTTCTAAATTGGGTTTCACAAAATGTAAGATAAGAACTGATACCAAAGTTCCAATCAACATAGCAAGCACATACCAAAGCTTCCCATTGACAACAGGTAAAATGATAAGGCCACCGTGAGGCACTAAAGCTTCAACACCATTGACCATTCCAAGAGCACCTCCTACAGCGCTCCCCGCAATAATAGCAGGTAAAACACGCTTAATGTCTTTAATAGCAAAAGGAATGGCACCTTCCGTGATACCAATTACTCCCATGAACAAGGCAGAAATACCAAGATCCTTATCCTCAGCTGTATATTTTTTACGATCGACAATAGTTGAGATCGCCAAAGCCAAGGGTGGAATGGCCACTGCTATGCGGTGAGCACCATTGGGTGCGTACACACCTTCTGCCATAAGAGCGAGGGTGAAAGCAGTCGCTGTCTTATTGATTGGTCCGCCCATATCCACTGCTGTCATGGCGCCAAGGATTAGCCCAAGGATAAGGGCACTGCCCCCCTGAAGACTACTTAAAGTATCAACCAGCCAATCCATTGCTATACCTATAGGCACTGAAACAATGTAGATATAAATCATCCCCAATACAAAGGTTGTAATAACGGGAACAATCAAAATGGGCATAATAGTTTTTATCGTACTTGGTACCTTCCACGTTTTACACCATTTGACAAAATAACCCGAAGCTACCCCCATTAGCATAGCTCCTAAGAATCCCGTTTGGACCTGTTCCGACCCGATAGGATTATTAGCCACATAACCTAGGATCATAGCCGGAGCTAGACCAGGCTTTCCCGCAATAGAATAAGCAATATAGCCTGATAAAATCGGAATCATCATGGCAAAACCTGCACTACCTAGATCATTGAGATTCTTCATAAATTGATTAGACACTTCTATCCCAGAATCTCCGGTTTTCCCTGTCCCAAGAGCAATAGCTAAGAAAATACCGCCTACGACTACCGCAGGTAACATGTAGGACACCCCAGTATTAAAAGCTTTTTGTAAGTCCTTCCACAATTTGTTTTCTTTACTCATACTAGCCTCCTCCTAGTACTTTTATAGTTTTTCTGCGGTATCAAGCGCTTCAGCAGGATGTTTAATGACCTCACTTGGATCAATATTAAGAACTTTCCCCTTATCCTCCTTTTCTTCAAAACGTTCCAGTCCATCAATCCCAATAGCTACTGCCAAAATAACAACATCAGCATTGGCTACGTCATCCTGATCAAGTTCGTTTTCTATCCCCATACTGCCTTGCGTCTCAACCTTGACATCATAACCACGTTTTCTACACTCTTTTTCAATAGCCTCTTGAGCCATATAGGTATGAGCTACACCTGTTGGACAAGCTGTTACGGCCACAACTTTCATATGAACCACCTCCTTAAATATCAATAGATGTTAACTGCTTATATACATTTTCCAATGTATCTTGCTCAAGCAACCGATTTCTAAATTCCTCATCCAATAACCTTTTACTCAGCTGAGAGATAAATCTTAAGTGAAGCTTGCCTGCCTCAGATTCAGGCACTCCAATCAAGAAAACTAATCTGACTGGTTCATCTCCCCAATGGATCATGTGCTTTAAACGCATAAAGGCAATAAAGGGAGAGGTGACCGCACTGGTTTTCCCGTGCGGGATTGCAACAAGATAACCAATCGCTGTTGCGACTTCTCTTTCTCGCTCTTGAACAGCTGTCAAAAAGCTGTCTCGGTTATCAATATAACCATGTTTTTTTGCCTGAGTACTAATATAATCTAAAACCTGATATGGTTTTTGAAAATCATCATCTAAAAAGATTAGATTTTTACTGACAACATCTTTTAAAGATGCTTGAATTTCACTCATTTTAATGTCCTCCCTGCAAATGTTTCAATAATTTAGATGACTGATTCTCATGCCGAATTAATTTTAATAATTTGGGATTATCAATAATGTTATAAATATCAGTCAAGATTCCCCTTGTTAGTATAAGATCATCTTTGCACACGCAAATCATAAAAATAATATCTACTTGATACTTATCCCACCTGATTTTTTTCTTATTTCGCAGCAGGAAAATCTGGGTTTGTTTAATATGTTGAGGGTTTCCGTGAGGAATAGCGACACCAACAGGTAAATCCGTAGCACCTAATTGCTCTCTATGAAATAAATCCCCAATAAATTCTGGAGCTACGTATCCCTTCTCTACCAGATAACGACCAAACTCTTTAAAAAGGCCCTTTCGGTCTTCAAAAGCTGTATTCAATAGAATGCTGTCTTCTGATAACTTTCCAAATAGATGATGAAACTGACTAACAGCCTGACTGTAGGGAAGAAGACTTGGCGTATAACCCGCTGCCTTAATTCTTTCAATATCATTTTTTGTTAAAAAAGGTGAGACGAAGATAATATTCTTATCAGGAATGTCCAAATGCACCGTGGAGATGACAAAATCATAGACAGTAATATCAAGATACTCCAATTCTGCTACAGAAGATAGTTCAATCGTATCTATAGAAGGTAAGGCCTTCTTGATTCTATTGACTAGCAATTCTGATGTAGCAATTCCCATCTGGCAGACAACTAAAATTCTTTTGTTGATTTTGGCTCGCTCAATAGCCGATTGGAAGTAAGTTGTCAAAAAAGCAATTTCATTTTCATTAAAAACAACCTGATAATCACTTTCAATCTCAACAATCACCATCGAAATAAGATTAAACATCAAGGAGAATTCTCGTTTAATCTGAGAAGTAAATGGGTTTTCCACTGTCATATTAGACTGCAGGCGGTACATCATGGCCGGAATGTGATCCTTTAACTGTTTGACTAGTTTTTCATCGCTTAAAAAATCGATTTTTAGGCTATCGGTCATTCTTTGCAATAATCTATCTGCAAACTCCGTAAACTGCGAACCGCCTGTTACTCCTTCAAAACGATTTAAAACTAAATGTTTAGAAAAGAATTGCTTATCCTCGCTCGTAAAATGAATCCCCAGTCTCAGTGTCACCTTATCTAAAATAGCCTCTGCACTGTCTTCAAAAAATTTTTCGGATACTTTGTTGGGATTGTCCGCTGCCAAGTGATGATTATCCTCACTGCTGCGGTAAGTTAAGATAATAAAGATACTCAAAACATTTTGAACATAGTGATCAGATATAACGTTTGAGTACTTCCTGATATAGGAATAGAAAATATTTTTACAAGTTTTTACAATATCATCGCCATAGTAGATGGACAAAATATCAATATTTTTATGCAGCATGTCGTCTGCATAAATTTCAGCATGTGACATGACAAAGCGATTAAACTGAAGCATAGCCGTTTGAAAATCAGCTTCTGTCCCTTGTAACTTGGTACCATGCCGATTGCTTGTCAAAGAGACAGCTGAATCTGCACCTAAAACTGACATAATAAATTCAAAATCTTTGACAATAGAAGTTTTACTGACAAAAAATAGATCAGACAGGTATTGATAAGTAAGATATTTATTATCGAAAAGCAGACATCGCATAATTTCCATACGGCGTTCCAAGACATCACTAACATCAGGCGAAATAGTCTCACTTTTTCGGTCAAAACTTTTTTCCAGATTATCTTTTATAGTGATTCCGACACCGCGTTTTTTCTCTAGATGCCTTCCTTCTTGTTCAAGATAATTCGAAACAGCTTGCAACTCTGAATGGATTGTCCGCTTGGATAAGCCACAATTATTAGCAATTGTTTCGATTGTTACATATTCCCTGCCGTCTTCAATATAGTGGAGAATATCTTCTTGACGCTTATTTAACACCTTATCCCTCCTTTCTAGCTCTCGATTGTTTACGCTTACATTATATAGAGAAAAATTACCTTTGAAAATAACATCTTCTTGCAACAAGTTTCTATCAGATATGTAACGTTGCTGCAAAACCATAATCTTAATCATTACGCTAAAGAGCAGCTCTAAAAACTCATTTTTTAGATATCCTAACTAGTCAAAATACTGGTAAATTGCCATTCTAAGCTTCCCCTTACCCGTACGAGAGGTTCATCTATAAAGACTGCTAGTTCCACCATTCTTAGCATCTTACCAGAATATGACATTTCACTGTCTCTTCCTGACATTGCAGAAACCACAGCGACTTCTATCATTGGCGAACTTGGCGACATCCGCCGCTTCCAGCCTGCCAATCAAATCAATGCCTTTATTGGGATTGATCTTAGACACTACGAATCTGGTAACTTTCTCGCTAAAGAGCACATGACCAAACGAGGCAATCCTTATGCCAGAAAAATCTTATTCAAGTGCATTCACAACATCGCTTCAGCTAACCATACCAATTCTTGTCATATCGCTGACTTCTATGAGAAACGAAAAAGGCAATCGCCAATAGCTTCAACTAAGCCACACACGATTGCCTCTATACACTGTCTCATCAGGACAATGCATTACCTCATTACGCCTAACAAACTTTGCGATTACGCTTCGACCCAAAATCATTAAAGTTGTTTAGGCCTCATCATTGTAACACCTTGTTTCAAAAAATACTAGATGAGGTGTTGTTTTAGTATACTCTTTTTTCTATCAAAACAACCTCAAAAGAAACAGTAGACCTCACAACTCTACTGTTTCTCTAAAAATTATTCACTAAAACCATTGATATACTTGACAAAGGATAGAAAAAACACCCCTGTATCTAGGAGATTAACAGAAGTGCTTTTCATATCTGATATTAATTAAAATAAATAATTTAAGGCACCAGTAACGGCTCCTCCAACAAAACCAGAGGCGCCTCCAATAGCAGCTCCACCAACAGCTCCGATACCATTTCCTGGACCAGGTGCAATCCATCCAGCCATAGCACCAGAAACACCGCCTGTGACTAGTCCGCCTGCACCTCCGATAGCAGCTCCCTCACCAGTTGCTTCTAGGAAATCACCAAAGTCACCACCTTCTACAGCAGCCAAGTCAACTAATTCTACTGCTTCAAAATCATTAAATGCAAGTGTGTTCATAAGAAATTCTCCTTTTATTTCCCTTTTTATTTTGCTAAGCACTTTGACTTAACGAAACCCAGTCTAACACAATTAGTTTCAGATGAAAATACAGTTGAGCCTAATTTAATGAAATTTCAAACTAACTATTACAGGCTAAAAAAATTCTTTTTCTTTTCGTTTTCATTTATTCCAGATAACAAAAATTACTTTCTCACCTATCCTGATCCCCTTGTCAACCGATCTTATAGAAACAGCTGATAGCTCTCTCGTGCTTAAAAATAGTTTGCAATGCACCTTAAAATCACTGTTACCTTATAAAGTAGTATTTCTAGTGAAAATCCTTAGTAGATTTAATAAATACCAAAAAGATACCCCAAGTATTAGACTTTCCGCCTAATTTTTAAGATACCGTTCATAAGTTCCACAATCCCTAGCATGAGTAGAAGCCCCCTTACCTAAGAAACTTCTCAGTCAAATCCTGTCGGTCTCTATTACAGCCTTTTTCCACAAATAGTATGCAAGTCTGGGACTTTCTATGAATATCCTCGGGTTCTTACTGCTGAAATTTCTCAAACGAATATGATATTTTAGTGCACACAAAAACCCATCTAGGTGCTGAAACTGCAAAATCTCCTACACTCAGATGGGGCATATAATCTAGGATTTACTTAACTTAATAACATTGGATTGGCCAGCCTAAAACCAGCCATGTTTACTTGAACGTCTTTTGAAACAAGTCATAAATTTCTTCCTGAGACCTTAATCCCTTCAGCTTATTGATGAGTGTTTGATTTGAAAGGAGCTTGAGCAGGTCTTTCATGACCTGCAGATGGCTCTCATTATCCACAGCAGCAAGAAAAATAATCAGGTTAATCTGACCAAAAGTCGTCTCAAGTGGCTTCGGCAATGCAGCTAAACCTACCCCTATAGCATTAACACCATTAGGATAGGCATGGGGCAATAACACTCCTGGAGCGATTAAAAAATTTTGCAAGTTTTGATCCAGATTTTCTAAAACCTGATTAGTGTAACTCACCTCAATGACATTTTTTTCCACTAATGGCTGAGCCACCATTTCAACTGCTTCATGCAAGCTGGATATATTTTCAAGAACAAGGACAAACTCCTTTTTTAATACACCATTTAAACCTGGTCCTTCGAAAGAGCGCTCGCCATCTCTCGATTGAGGAGAAAGGTATTGAGACAGTTCCTGCCGCAAAGATGAGTTGTTTTGAATAATCGTATATTTTTCGATAATCGCCATCAAATCATCTACATTAGGCAGCTTAAAATAAGAATTTCCTACAGTCTCATAAACCCGTCTGACTAGACGGTACTCTTCATCAGCAGTCATGACAGGATTGACAATAAAAACAGGCTTATGCATGTGATAAATCGAAAGGTTACTAGCTGTAGAAAAAATAATATCAAAATCATCATCAGCCATCGTCAGCATTTTCTCCATAGTCATCGGCCCCAACAAATCTATTTCAGTAAATAAATGGTCTAATTCTTCAAACAGGATAGCCGAACTGCCTACACCATTCGTACAAACAACCAACGCTCTGACTGATCGATGAGGTCCCCTTTGCTGGTTCTTCGTCAAGAGGGAGGCAAAGTGCATCGTCAAAAAGGCTAATTCTTCATCTGGAACCACAAACATTTTTAGACCTTCTGTTTCTTGCAAAGCCTTTTCAACGAGATAAAAAATACTAGGGTACTCCGACTTTACCTTATCAACTAATATATTATTGATGGGTAGATGAAATAGTAAACGGTAATAGGTTGGCCTTAAATGGCTATAAATTTGCCCTACGATATCGGACCCTTCCGTAAAGTAAATTCCAGATAAGGTCTTAAAATGAGTGACCATTGCCTCTGTTAGTTTTAAAATTTTTGCCCTATCTGGTGAAGCACAATTAATATCGCCTACTGATTCTCCCAAAACTAAGGCGGATAAAAATGAACTTTCTTTGCTACTATTTATGTTCAGACTTTTTAGCAAGGCTTGAACAAAATGGTATTCCTCAAAATCTGAGAGCTCAATCTCTGAAAAATCGTCCCCTCGATAAAATCTCCCTTTTAAACGCTTCAAAGTCAAAACAATAAAATAGGACAGCTCAACCATCCGGCTTTCTACCAACTGGAGACGATAAGACTGCTTCAATAAACGGATTTTTTGGACAAGAGTTTCAACATTCTCCGCCTTAAATGTTGAAATGTAAACATCGTAGATAATACTATTATCCTCTTCAATATCTTGTGTTAACCACTCCAAAAGTAGATTTCTCAAAACTAATTCATCACCCAAGAGATGGTAGCCCTTATCTCTGGAATAAGCCAAAGTGACATCCTTGACCTTTAAATACTTTTCCAAATTCTTTAAATCAGCCAGAGCAGTTGTCTTACTAACCCGTAAGTCGTCTACGATATCTGCTAAAGAAATGTAGTCTAGATCAACAGCAACTAGCATCAAATAAAGGAACTTCTGCCTCTCTTCAGTGTTCATAATATAATTCTTCGTTTGAGGAGTAGCAAGCAGTTGCGACAGAAAATCCAACTGCCTATCTGTGAGTTCGAGCTCTCGTCCTAGATAAGAAATCGGTGAAATTTGATTTTCTCGAAAGAGTTCATTTAAGCGATCGAGTACGTATGTAATTTGCCGACGCGACAAGCCGAAATAATTTTCTAAAACAGCTAGGCTGCTTCGTCTCTCCCTGATAAAAAAAATAGCCAGATCTCTTAACCGCTTATCAAGCATACTTGTCCTCCAACCTTTGGTGCAAAGCAATCATTAGTACTAATCAGTATATATAATCATTCTAACCTACTGATACCTTATTTCGAAATCAAAAACTACCGCCCGAATTGGTTAGGACGATAGTTGACTTATTTATTCACCGCTGACAGATCTTACCTTCCTTCCCAAAAGAAAACTAGCCATGATAACAAGTAGTACAAAAGCAACAATGCTAGCTACTAAAACCACAGGGCCGGCTTGACCCAACGTACCTAAAATCCAGCCTGGAATTAAGTAGTCCGTATCAGCAAAGGTTGAAGCCGCCAATTTTAAAGAGCCTAGCAGCGGCAAGATAAGCAAAGGAAGCCAGCTCAAGAGCACACCGTTGACTGCCGAACCTAAGACAGCTCCTCGGCGACCTCCTGTAGCATTCCCATAGATGCCCGCTGCTGCTCCACAGAAGAAATGTCCAACAACACCCGGAATAATCACTGTCGTATGAAGAGCAATCATGACAAACATCGATAGGGTTCCAGCCAAAAAACTCGCAAAGAAACCAATCAGCACAGCATTAGGAGCATATGAGAAAATAATCGGAACATCCAAGGCTGGCTTAGAATCAGGTACCCACTTCTTAGCGATTCCCTGAAAGGCTGGAACAATTTCAGCCAAAACCATTCGAACACCTTGAAGAACAACAACAAAGCCAGCTGTAAAAGTTCCGGCTTGAACAAGAGCAAAGACGATAGCACTGGTTCCATCACTTAATTTATTTTCCACGTAACCAAGACCCGTAAAGAAGGTCAAAGCAAGGTAAACCAAGCTCATTAGAATCATAATAGAAACGGTCGAATCTCTCAAAAAACCAAACGATGATGGAACATTTAAATCCTCTGTTGACTTTGTTTCATCACCAAAAAATTTTCCAATCCAGCCAGAGACTGCATAGCCAATATTGCCAGTGTGCCCCATTGCTACCTTATCATTGCCAGTTATCTTTCTCATGAATGGCTGACAAAGGGCTGGTGTAATCGTTAAAAGTGTCCCTTCAAAAATGCCTCCTAAAATAATCATCAGAGGACTGGTCTTCATACCAGAGCTAATCAGAATAACGGCGGTAATACAGGAAACATACATCATTGCTTGTCCTGTCAAAAAGATATATTTAAACCTTGTAAAGCGAGCTAATAATATATTGACGATCATCCCTACCAGCATAATCAAGGCCGTCTGGCTGCCATAATCTTTTAAGGCAATAGCCACAACAGCTTCATTACTCGGAACGACCCCTTGAGCATGAAGAGCAACTTGAAACATTTTCGCGAAAGGCTCTAATGCTGATTGAAGAATGCCAGCTCCGCCTGTCAGAACAAGGAAACCGACAGCTGTTTTAATCGTTCCCGAAACAACATCAGAAATCTTTTTCTTCTGCAAAATCAAACCAATCAGAGCAATCAGCGCCACAAGAATCGCCGGCTGCGTAACAATCGAAACAAATAAATTCAGGATACTTTCCATAACCGAGACCCTCCTTTAATCTCCCGAATTAACTGTGCGCAATCCCATTATCATCTAAGAGCTGCAAAACTTTTTCTTTAATTTCGTCAGCATCAATAATGGAATCCAGAGGGATTATTTTTTCATCTGGTAGATTATTTAAAGCTGGTACCAGTGTTTTTTCCGCAAAGAAATAATCTGCCATATCTCCACTGATACTGCCAGAATCGGCATGATCAACCTGGAAATCATTCCTATCAACCCCAGCTGCTTCTAAAGCTGCTTCAATATTCATTTGAACCATAAAACTAGTTCCTAAACCACTTTGACATACGGCATAAATTTTCATGATCCTTCCTCCATCTTTATAATAGCCATAAATTCCTGACTAGTCTTGGCCTCTTTTAACCGCTTCAAGGTCTGCTTATTGGACAAAAGTTTCGTTAAAGAGGACAAAGCTTCTAAGTGCTTGTCCTTATCACTAGCCGCTAAACAAAAAAGTAAATCTACTTTTTGTTGTTCATCATTCAATAAAAACACCGGCTCTTGCAATTTTAAAACGGACATTCCAAAATCCTTGACCCCCTCCTCCGGTCGAGCATGTGGGAGGGCCACTCCCTGCCCCAAATTAATAAAAGGACCAAACTCTTTTACCTTATTGATCATGGCCTCAATGTAAACTTCGTCAATTTTACCTTGGTCAAGCAGCGGCTGGGCAGACAACCTTATAGCATCTTCCCAAGATATTTTTTTATCAGAAAAGTGTACACAATCCTGAGTTAAGAATCGCGATATCATACGGGCCTCCTTCCTTATTTCCTTGTTACCATCATTATAAGCAAGGAATGTAAGCGTTTCAATATTTTTTGGGTACAACTTCTGTCACGGCCGCTAACAAAAAGTGCACCAAAAAAGCCGCTAAGTTGCCTAGCGACTTTATAACTTTTATTTGGCATAATCAATGGCACGCAGTTCACGGATGACTGTCACCTTGATATTCCCTGGGTAATCTAGATTATCTTCAATCTTCTTACGAACCTTATGGGCTAAAATAGTCACCTGATCATCAGAAATCTTCTGAGGTTGTACCATGATACGGATCTCACGACCTGCCTGCAGAGCAAAACTATTCTGAACACCATCGAAACCGGAAGCAATCTCTTCCAGATCGCGCAGACGCTTGATATAATTCTCAATAGATTCATTACGAGCTCCCGGACGCGCTGAACTGAGAGCGTCAGCCGCCGCAACCAGAACAGCAATGACGCTCTCTGGCTCTACATCACCATGGTGGCTAGCAATCGTATTAACGACTACAGGGTGCTCCTTATACTTACGAGCAAATTCTGTACCGATTTCAACGTGGCTGCCTTCAACATCGCGGTCGAGCGCCTTCCCCATATCGTGGAGAAAACCTGCCCTGCGGGCTAAAGCAACATTTTCGCCAACCTCACCAGCTAAAATACCTGCTAGTTTACCGACCTCAACCGAGTGACGCAAAACGTTTTGGCCATAAGACGTCCGATACTGCAAGCGACCCATAATCTTAATCAAATCGGGATGAAGATTAGGAGCACCAATTTCGTAAGCAGCTGCTTCACCAGCCTCACGAATGCGATTGTCAATTTCCTGTCGGTTCTTTTCAACCAATTCCTCAATGCGAGCTGGATGAATACGACCGTCTTGAATCAAGGCTTCCAGAGTCATGCGGGCAATCTCACGGCGGATGGGATCAAAACCGGAAAGGACAACAACCTCTGGCGTGTCATCAATGATGATATCAATCCCAGTTAAGCTTTCTAAAGTACGGATATTACGCCCCTCGCGTCCAATAATCCGCCCCTTCATACTGTCATCAGGTAAATGAACCGTCGTAATGGTCTGCTCGGTAACGTAATCACCAGCCAAGCGCTGCATGGCCTGAGCCAACAAGTTCTTGGCCCTCTTATCGACCGTTCGCTTGACCTCGGCATCAGCATCCTTAATCCGATTAGCGATGTCCTGACTCAAATCACTTTCAGTCTCTGTCAAAATAACATCACGCGCCTCAGCAATAGTCATGTTGGCAACTCGTTGCAACTCGGCATGTTTTTCTTCTTCTAATTGTGCGATCTTTGCTTCTCGCTCATCAATGTGTTTAGATTTATCAGAAAGACTTTGTTCTTTACTATCAAGTGTTTTTTCCTTACTTGATAAATTCTCATCTTTACGATCAAGACTTGAAGCACGTTCGGTTAAACGCGTCTCCATCTGCTTCAATTCTTGTTTTTCAGACTTAAATTCTTTATCAACTTCTTCGCGATATTTTCTGGCGTCTTCCTTAGCCTCAAGAAGCATCTCCTTACGCTCAGCCTTCATATCTAACTCAGCCGTCTTTTTGATATGGACAGCATCATCTTGAGCCTTTTCCCGAATCGTAACCGCTTCTTGTTCAGCATTTAAAAGCGCTAGTTCTGCAGCTTCACGGTCAGCTTTTGTCTTAGCAACCATGGCTCCATAACCGATACCTAAACCAATGAGGATAGCAACAATCACTAAAATAATATCTAGCATGTTTCACCTCAAATCTAATACCCTTTTTATTAAAAGGCTAACTTTAAGTCTAGCATATTTTAAAGAATATCTCAATTATATTTCTTACATGACAAATCCCCGACATGCTGCGTTTTACAGAACAGTCATCATTTGTTTTATTTATTCCTAACATTTATGGTATGATAAGACTAGTAAAACTTTTGAAAGTGAGGTTTACCTATGCCAAAAGATGTTGTAGTAGAAAGTTTTGAATTGGATCATACCATAGTCAAAGCACCTTACGTCCGCTTGATTTCTGAAGAACAAGGCCCTGTCGGAGACACCATTACCAACTTCGACCTCCGTTTAGTTCAGCCTAACGAAAATGCTATTGATACAGCAGGCCTTCACACTATTGAACACTTGCTAGCTAAGCTCATTCGCCAGCGCGTTGACGGCCTCATCGACTGCTCTCCTTTTGGCTGCCGAACAGGATTTCATATGATTTTTTGGGGTAAGCAAAATCCGACAGAAATCGCGAAAGCTGTCAAGTCCAGTCTTGAAGAGATTGTTAGCAGCATTACTTGGAACGACGTTCCAGGAACAACTATTGAGTCCTGCGGAAACTATAAAGACCACAGCCTGCATTCGGCTAAGGAGTGGGCTAAACTGATCCTTTCCCAAGGGATCTCAGACAATGCTTTTGAACGCCATATTGTTTAAATCATAAAAATCCGGGCTGGGCAAGAACGAGTCCATAATAAAAACCACACAGTCATTCTTAACTTGAAACGAATCAAGATGAGAAAAAATTGTGTGGTTTTTATATTTTTAAACGGTTCCTGTCCAGCTTACCTTCTATTTTTTAAAAATCTGTCGGACGTCCGGAAGCATTTCCGAAGAAGTAACCCGTCTTACAGTTGATAGAAAAGAGATAAGTTCCATCTGATTTATACATATTATAGTAGCCATTACCATTAATGATGTTAACAGGTTCCAAAATATAATCATCACCTGAAAAATATCCGCGTGACTGCGATGTCGAAACCACCTTCTCCAAGATGCCATCGCCAAAGACCCAAGCAGAATTATTAACATCTTGGACCTTTGCAGCATCATAAGGAACACGGCTTCGATCTCTTTGCAGGGTACCTGGATCATAATTGGTAATTCCTGCTTGACGAATATTCCCCCCAGATGGAATCGCACCAGTATTAGCGGATGAACCAGCATTGGTATCTCCACCAGCGTTATCAGAGTTATCATCCGATGACGCTTCATTACTTGATGATGATTTATCTGTTTCTTGTTGCGCTTTTCCCTTAGCAATAGCTTCTTGAATCAGCTTATCCAGAGTCGCATTACCTGTTTTCAGGGTATCATCTGTCAACTTATCAAAGTCAGCGTCTTTTTTAGCCTTAGCATCGCTAACTAACTTACCATCTACAATAACGGCTTTTTCAAAGAGTTTATTTACTGTCTGAATAGCTGTAATCTGCTTGTTCAAACTATTATAATCACTTTTAGCTGTCTTGTAATAACTAGTACCCTCCAGCTTTTTCAAACTAATATTAAGATCAGATAACTTAGAAAATTGACTATTTTTAAGCTGCGTTCGCTTTTTATCAATGAAGAAAGCCTTATACAATTTTTCAAAAGCTTGATAATCAGACGTCCCAGATTTTTCTGACTTAGAAGGAGCCTTCGATGAAACAGCCGTTCGGGATTGCTTTGTCCAGTGATTGATACCAAAACCAATCCCCAAGATCAAGACTAGAAGGGCAACTAAACTTCCAATAATCAGAGACCTATGCTTTTTTGAAGGAGCAAGATCATCTACCGCCTCCTCATCTTCTGCGACACTTTCAACAGGTGAGGACGGCTCCTCTTCCTCAATAGCCAAATCAATATCAGATTTTAAGTCATCATTCTTAACAGGCGCAAAAACACGGGTCTCATCGACAAATTCATCTTCAGTTTGTTTTTCACTGCTCTCCTGCGATGTCTCAGATGCTTCTGAAATTTCCTCATCCTTAGCTAATAAGCCTTGATTAGCCAATTCTTCCCTTTGTTTTTGAATGAAACTGTCCAAAGATGACGTATCAATATTTTCAAAGTCAGACGTCTGTGTCTCATATTTTTCAGCTACCACTTGATCGCGGTGCTGCTTAATATATTTATCAAGGACGCCATCATCATCAGTAACACCCGCTTCAATTTCCTTATGCTTGCGCAAGGCTTCCTGAACAGTTAAATCTTTAGCATCTTCAAAATCCAGCTTCCCGTTTTCATTTTCCTTAGCCATAAAAGTCCTCTCTACATTTCTGATCGTTTGACACGCTGACCAAAGTACTGATATAAATCAACCCGTAAGGTTCCATTGTAAAGTTTGCGCTTCTTATCAGCAGGTCGCCCATACTTACTTTCAAATGCTTCATCGCTCGTCAAAATAAATTTACTCCACGTTTTGAGCGATTCAAAGCTTTTACCCATCTCATTATACAAGATGTCCACCGCTTTGTCATCCAGCAGTCGCTCCCCATAAGGCGGATTTGAAATGATGACACCATTGATTTTATCTGTTTTTAGGTCTTGCAGGCGCATTTGTTTCAATTTGATAACATCTGCAAGGCCAGCCTCTAAGGCATTATTTTTAGCAACTTCAATCATACGGGAGTCAATATCTGTCCCCATAATATCCAATTCTATATCGTAGTTAGCCTTACTGTCAGCTTCCTCACGGACAGCCTCAACCAGCTCTTTATCAACCCAGGGCCAAGCTTCAAAGGCAAAATCCCGATTAAATCCTGGTGCAATATTCATGCCAATCATTGCGGCTTCAATACAAAAAGTCCCAGAACCGCAGGTTGGATCGACAAAAGGTTTATCAGGATACCAATTGGATAACATAATAATCGCTGCTGCCATATTTTCCTTAATAGGAGCCCCGCCTTTATCAGTCCTATAACCACGCTTAAAAAGACTTTCGCCTGTCGTATCAATCATGACCATAGCTTTATCCTTACGAATCGCTATTTCAATCGCAAAAGTTGCTCCAGTTTCCTGCAAAGGGACACTGTCTGGACGGTGAAAATGCTGCTGCAATTTCTTTACAATAGCTTTTTTAGTAACAGCTTGAACACTGGGTTCATTATGCAGTTTTGAGCGTACACATTTCGCTTTGGTAACAGGAAAGGCGGCATCTAAAGGTAGATAATTTTCCCAATCGAGAGCAAAAACGCCCTGAAAAAGTTCTTCAAACGTTCGTACCGGGAATTCCCCAACGACAATTTTAATACGGTCAGCTGCTCGAAGCCAGAGGTTTGTTTCCGCGATTGTGCGGATATCTCCTTGCAAGCGCACCCTACCATTTTCGACCTGACAGTCAAGTCCTAAATCTCTAATTTCACGTCCGACCACAGCCTCTAGACCAGCCGCTGCTGTTGCTAGTAAATTAAATTTTTGTTTCATCCTTACTCATTTCCATGCAGAAAAAGGAAGGCTCAACTTCTCTATCTCCTTATGGACTTCCTACTATAAAATAAAAGCTAGCCTGAGCTAGCTCTAAAACCTATTATGCAATTTTCTATAAGCCATGTTTTGTTCCAGAGACACTAGGTGCTGCCTCCTTCGATAATCATCTGTCTACTGTTTGTACAGTCGGGATAGTCCGTTCGTTTTCCAGCTATCCCATGCCCCGACCAAAATTTGGGTTGCTAGCTTGAGGGGTTTACCGCGTTCCACCTCTTGCGTTTCCGCAAGAGCTCCGTCACTGTGGCACTTTCAGGATCAGAGAGCTTATCACAGGACTTAGCTCTCCTTATCCGCCGTAATGTCAATTAAACATCCCTAGGCTTATGAATTCACCTAGCACAAACACTACTGGCATCACAGCCAGTGCTAGCATGGACTTTCCTCATGCTGCTCTTGGCAACATGCGATTATCCAAAAATTGCATACTGACTCTCGATTAGTCCGCAAGCTGCTTGCCGAAGACCTCTTTTTCTAAGCGACTAACACGCTTCAAAAGATCGATATTACTAGCCTGAGCAGAAGCTACACTAGCCGTACGTACACCGTCACTGCCATAAGAAGGAGCTACGCTGCTAGGCTGGGAAGCTGCCTTTTTAACGTCAGCCTTGAGTTTTTCATTTTCCTTACGCAAGGCTGCGATCTGAGCCGCATAGGTTTCATAATCTTTGATGACATCATCCAAAAACTCATCAACCTCATTCTTATCGTAACCGCGCATACTAGTTTTAAAATCTTGTTCGTAAATGTCCTTAGGACTAAAAATAATACTTGCCATTCTATTCTCCATACCTATCTGTAATTCTTGTCAGGGTCAAACCCTAGCAAATAATAATTATACAGACAAAAATATCAAAAATCAAGTCTTTACCACTCGTCATCTGATAAAATTTCATTCAATTTTTCAAAGGTTAAGAAGTCAACAGAATAATGTGGATTTGAGGTCATTTGGCTAATAAAATATTTCAAATTCGTTTCGGCCTCTGGATCGTAGAAAACATAGGCACCGTCCGTATTATCGATCAAAAATTGCTGATAATGCCTGAATTGACTGGGATTGTCATATTCCTCATAACAGTATTTAACAAAATCTGCCAGCTTAAAATAGGCGAGCTTATTTTGATTAGACTCATTCCAATTTTGCCCATGCGTCTGAAAGGGAAATACAACAGCGGTTTGGAAACCATACTCTCCCTTTAGCGACCTTGCAACCTCAAAAGCCCAAAACTCAAATCCTAAATTACCAGTAAAAATCAGCCAATCCAAACCTTCCTCACAGTAACGTCGGATAGCTTTTTCTATGGCCTTTTTAATAATAGCTACCTTGGGATCCTTGTCCTTAAATATTCCTAATTCAAAATTTTTATAACCCGTTATGAGAATCGACGTCATAGACTGTATTCCTTTTTTAATTTATGGTATAATGGGATGGCTTATGGAAATAAGTCCATTTAAGTTAGGAGAAATATGGTTAAGTACCCACATAACCTTATTCGAAGACCCTCTCCAAAGATAGGACAGTCGCAGAAAAAAATCGACTTTGCCAATCGGGGGATGTCTTTCGAAGCAGCTATCAACAAAACAAACGAATATTATTTGTCACATCATATGGCTGTCATTCACAAAAAACCAACACCAGTCCAAATTGTCAAGGTAGACTATCCTAAACGTAGCCGCGCCAAGATTGTAGAGGCCTATTTTAGGCAAGCTTCTACAACAGATTACTCTGGTGTTTACAAAGGACATTATATCGATTTTGAAGCTAAGGAAACCCGCCAGAAGACAGCAATGCCCATGAAAAATTTCCATGCGCATCAGGTTGAACACATGGAGCAGGTCCTCGGCCAAAGCGGTATCTGCTTTGTTCTCTTACATTTTTCCAGCTTAAAAGAGACCTACCTCTTACCCGCAAGAGCGCTGATTGATTTCTATCAGATTGATAAAGGGGGCAAATCTATGCCTCTTCATTATATCAAAAAAAACGGCATTAGAATTGAAGAGAGTGCCTATCCGCAAGTTCCTTATTTAGATGTTATTGACTATCATTTTCTGAACGGAAGTAAAAACTTATGAAAAATTTTAATTTCAAATCTCCTGATTGGAAGGGCATGGGTAACAAACTATCCGACCGCTTCAAATCATTTCGACAAAGTACCGGCGAGCACGGACAAAAGTTAACTCCCAAGCAGAGGGCTTGGAAATTCTTCAAATATTTCTTGGCTGTTTTGGCCTCCCTCATGATTGTCGGTTTGATTGCTGGCGGCCTTTTATTTGCTTATTATGTCAGCAGCTCGCCTAGTCTTAATGAGAAGCAGCTGGTGGCTACAAATTCGAGTATTCTTTATGATAAGAATGGTACTGAAATCGCTGACTTGGGTGCAGAAAAGCGTATCAGTGCCAAGACAGATTCTATCCCAGTCAACTTGGTTAATGCTGTTACGGCCATCGAAGACCACCGCTTCTACAAACACCGTGGAGTTGATGTCTACCGGATTATTGGGGCTGCTTGGCACAACCTGACGCGTTCTAGCACGCAAGGGGGATCTACTCTTGATCAGCAGCTGATCAAGTTAGCCTATTTTTCAACCAATAACTCCGATAAAACTTTAAAGCGTAAAGCGCAAGAGGCCTGGCTGGCCATTCAATTAGAGAAAAAATACAGTAAAGAAGAAATCATGACCTTCTATGTCAATAAGGTCTATATGGGCAATGGTTATTACGGCATGCAGACAGCAGCCCAAGGGTATTACGGCAAAACCTTGACGGATTTGTCTATCCCCCAGCTGGCTCTCTTAGCTGGACTTCCAAATGCCCCAACCCTTTACGATCCTTATACCAACCCTGAGCAAGCTAAAAAACGGCGCGATACCGTCCTTTCAGAAATGTACGAAGTTGGCAGCATTGATAAGAAAACTTACGACGACGCTGTAGCAACCGACGTAGCTGATGGGTTAATTCCGCAAACTGAGAAATCTAGCTACGATGCCTACCTTGATAACTACATCAAAGAGGTTGTCGCTCAAGTTTCTGAAAAGACTGGAGCTGATGTTTACAGTGCAGGCCTGAAAGTCTACACCAATGTTGACTCAGCAGCTCAACAACAATTGTTCAATATTGTTAATTCTGATGACTACGTACCCTACCCTGATGATCAAATGCAGGTAGCAACAACTGTTATTGATGTCACTAATGGTAATGTTATTGCCCAAATTGGAGTCCGCCATCAGGATGACGGAGTTTCTATGGGGACCAACCAAGCCACTCTGACTGACCGTGACTGGGGTTCAACCATGAAACCTATTACCGATTATGCCCCTGCTCTCGAAAACGGAGTCTACAACTCAACAGGAGATCCAGTAACTGATGCTCCTTACAGCTTCCCTGGTACTTCAACTCCTGTTTATAACTGGGACAGAAAGTATATGGGCGGTATGTCAATCCAGACTGCTATCCAGCAGTCACGTAATGTCCCAGCTGTTAAATCCTTAGCAGCCGTTGGGCTAGAAAAGGCTCAAAGCTTCCTCAGTGGCCTGGGCATCAATTACCCAGAACTGCAGTACTCCAATGCTATCTCAAGCAATACCAGCAGTTCTGATAAAAAATATGGTGCTAGCTCTGAAAAAATGGCCGCAGCTTATGCAGCCTTTGCCAACGGTGGTACCTATTATGAGCCTCTTTATATTAATAAAGTAGAATTTAGTAACGGTACTGATCAAACATTCTCATCTTCTGGTAAGCAGGCTATGTCGCCAGAAACTGCTTATATGATGGTAGATATGCTGAAATCCGTCTTAGCTTCTGGGACAGGTACTAAAGCTGCTGTTTCAGGTGCCTTCAACGCTGGTAAGACTGGGACATCTAACTATGCTGATGATGAGCTGACCCAAGTAGAAGCCAATACGGGTCTCTACAATAGTTCAGTCGGCACCATGGCTCCAGATGAGTCCTTCGTCGGTATTACGCCAATGTACTCAATGGCTGTTTGGACAGGATATAAGAGCCGTCTAACACCTGTTTATGGTACAGGACTTGATGTCGCAGCTGAGGTTTATCAGGCTATGAGTAGTTACCTTCTTCAATCTAATGGTAGTGGTTCTACAGATTGGACGATGCCTGACGGCGTATATCGCAAGGGCTCTTATCTAGCTAAGAGCGGTTATAGTGCAAATTATAGTTACAGCAGTAGTTCATCATCATCTGCTTACGGTGCATCAAGCAGTTCGGATAGCCAAATTCAAGATTCTAATGGCAGCGGCAATAGCCAACCTGGTGCCTCCTCTGCTAATGGACAGGATGATCAAGATGACGAGCCCGATGAAGATGATAGTGAATAATTCAACAAGTCAAAAGAACTTCGGAATTTTTGATCCGAAGTTCTTTTTCTGTAGTGTGGCACTCGGCTATAATATAAAAGGTGGTCACTGCATCAAAAAGAGCCTGGGACAAAAGGCCAGACCCGATAGCATTATTCTAGATTTACCAGATCGAGGCGCAGTGGTTGGGAGTAAGACTTGTTGGCTATGCCAAGAAGTCTTACTCCTGCACAGTTCATCAGGTGCTTTAGCACCAATAAACCACTGCTGATTGGCGATCCTTATCTTGGGGTGCAGTCCTATTTTTAGACGCCTCCTTAAACAGTCCACTAGACTGTTTAACGACCACGCAAGTGATACCCTCCAACAGTTCGGGAAACTGTTGGAGGGTATCCAAGTCTATGAAGGTTAGTTCATGTCAATCCCTGAGCAACTTTTTAACTGGCTTCAATATGAACTTTCTAGCAATCGCTATTGCCCCTCTTTAGGCTTCTTTTCCATTATAGACAAAACGAATATGGGGGTAATCGTGTTCTAAATCCTTACCTTGCATAAAAGCCTTAGCTTCCTTACGCACCTGAGTAAGATCAATACCCTGAGCCTGTGCTCCAAAAACACAGCCGCAATAACACTGTCTATAGATGTCATATTCCTCACACATTTCAACAGAACGTTGGTAACCGCTATTCTTCTTAAAATCGCTTGGTAAATACTGAGCATCATAAATTTTTTGGACCTCGAGGCCAACAGCATTGATGGTTTGCGAGTTTTTATGCGGACTGATGGTTAAGGCACTGCCAAAGTAGTCAAAATCCAATTCCACAGCTTTTTGCGCTGTCTTATCAAGGCGATAATCATAGCAAACACGGCAGCGATCACCACCTTCCGGCTCATCTTCCAAACCATGAACAGTCCTGAAAAATTCACTCGGCTCATACGGCGCTGCTAAAAATTCCACCTGAGCCCCAGTATTTTCATTAAAGTCATGAACAAACTTCTGTGTTACATAGCTGCGGCGTTCATATTCAGCCTTGGGGTGAATATTAGAATTGGCAAAATAAATAGTTACATCGCAGTACTGGGTTATGTACTCAAGAGTGTAAGTACTGCAGGGAGCACAGCAAACATGCATCAAAACACGTGGACGTGTTTGTTCCGATTGCCATTTTTTAACCATTTGCTGCATCACACGATCATAATTTACCTTCTGATTAGGGTTCATTCGAGATAAGATATCTTCTACATCAATCATGGTCGTCCTCCTCGTAGTCAAGATACAAAGTCTTTAAGTCCTCCAAAAGAATTTAGGAAATGAAAACGATTCACTAAGAATGAGAGCATTTGCCGAATTCCGCTGGAGTATGGGCGTGTTCATCTCCTAATCTCCCCTTAAGTATAGCATAGGAAATTCCAAAAAACACAACGGTATTGGTGAAGTGCCCTCTTATTTACTGCAATGGCTGGCAAGCTCAACAGACTGATAAAAATCTGCGGTATAACAAATTAAGAATTACTAAGATGGTGTCAACAATAATAATTCTTTATGTAAAGCTACTATCAGCGGCCTGTCTTAAGCTTCTTGGAAAGTCTGACTATTTAGATGCCAAAGCTCCCATCGGATCCCAAGGTGCCAAGATAATGGGGTCTACCTCATAGGCTGCCAGTTCTTCCTGGGTTAAAAAGTCCTTACGAACAACAATTTGGTAGGTATATTCATCCATCCAGTCATCAGAGGCTACAAAATAACCATCTTTACCGACTTTGTCCCCCCAAGAATTCTCAACTTTCCATCTAATTGGTTGACCTTGTTCATCTAAGTCAACACCAGTCAATACCATCGCGTGAGTCATGAGGCTTTCACTATAATCCAAGCGACTAGCCTTATCCTGCGTCAGAGCGATATCTAACGCAGTCTCAAAATCATAAAGCTTAGCTGCCATAATGCCCGACTGACGATTACTAGACTGACCAACATCTGACCCAAACCAAACAGTTTCTCCCGCCTGCATCTGAGCAACCGCTAATTCTTTAAATCGTTTCATATCGAGATTAAGATAACGCACGGGGCGACTGCCAACAACATTACCAAGCAATTCAACAGTATAGGATTTACCATAGGGTTTGTCTGTCGTTGGAGCATTGATAATAGACACATAGTCCTCCAATTTCAAACCTACATACTTTTCATAGAAGGCCTGAGGACTAATTTGACTATCCTTGTGATAGTGATTATCCTCATCGCGATAAGCAAAATCAAAGTGACGAGGAGGCAGGCCTAGATTAACCGCCAAGAAATTAAAAACTTCTTGCAGCAACTCTGCCTTCTTGTCCTGAACAGTCTTATCACCGGCACCAGAAATCACTAACTCTCGCAAAATTTGAGCGTCCTGCCGTAGAAGTTTATTTAAATACTGGTTTAACTCCCGACTGCTGCTAGATGAAACAGACTCCGGATAAACAGATTTTGGAACAACCCCATATTTTTCAAAGAGGGCTACAACCATATCCCATTGGCCGCCATCTTGCTGAGGAACATCCAGTAGAAACTTCACTTTGCGACTCCCCAACTCCTGATCGGCCGTTGCAATAATCTGCTCTAAAAACCAATTGGATTTCTCATATTTATCCCAGAAAAAAGTGTGAGCTTGTGATAATTCAAAATTTTCCAGTTTAAACTCAGAGATTAATTTGTGACGAAAGGTATTAAGGGCAGCAAACATCCAGCATCGTCCCGACTGCTTTTGATTAGACACCTCATCTTTAGTTAGATCAATAGAAAAGGAGAAATCGTGGCGGCTAGCAAGCTGACGATCTTCTAAACTTTTTAGCAAACCAGCGTGAGTGATAGCATTTTCAAGTGCGCGATATTTAGCATTGGCTTGATAATTCTCAAATAATTTATCTGTAAAAGCTTGATCAATTTTTGACATAGGGTACTTCCTTCTAATCTACTCTTCTACACTTCATTATAATACTTGTCTGAGAATTTGCAAATTGTGATAAAACCAGAAAAAAATAGAGAACAGCGAATACTGTAAAACTAATAAACATGACTGCAGTAGCATTTTTAAATCATTGATAAACGTGATATAATGACAACGTACTATATTTAAGGAGACATCTAGACCTATGATGAATATGCAAAACATGATGAAGCAAGCCCAAAAGCTGCAAAAACAGATGGAACAAAAACAAGGCGAGCTAGCTGCCCAAGAATTTATCGGCAAGTCAGCTCAAGATCTAGTTGTTGCAACTTTTACTGGCGATAAAAAATTAGTCTCTATTGATTTCCAAGAAGCTGTCGTTGATCCGGAAGATCTTGAAACCCTATCTGATATGACAGCTCAAGCAGTCAATGATGCGCTGACTCAAATTGATGAAGCAACTAAGAAATCAATGGGAGCTTTTGCTGGTAAATTGCCGTTTTAAAAAGAATCGCTTGGATATTTTTCCAAGCGCTTTTTTAATCTTATCAACCGATTTTATTGGGTAATATAGGTTTCCGTGTTAAAGATCTTACTAACAATATAAAAGGTCAACATATTAGTTAGAACCAACACGCCTGCGATAAGTAGCGTTAGTCGACTATCAATGAGAAGGACACCTGTACTTTGTGAAATCATTAGAGTCACTAAGGGCAGAACCAATAACATAGAAACTGACTGAGCTGACTTGCTGGTTTTGATATACTGGGAGACCCCTAAGACCAAAAAACTCGATAACATCACAAGCAAAGGAGAAACCAAGAGCCCGCTCATTAACCAAGTCATATTAGGAAAAAGCAACTGCTTAAAGATATGATAGCCCATCACATCGACAACCACAGCATAAACGAGCATGGCCAGCCAAGTCACTAAAATAGCTGGAATCATAGAGGCTAGCATTTTCCCAATGATAAGATTACGAGAGCTAATTGGTGTGCTGAGCAAGCCTTCCAAGGTCTTATGTTCCTTTTCTCCGATAAAGCTAAAACTAGCCATCAAATTGGAAAAAATAATCGGTAGCATCATAAAAAGAGGAAGCATAAAAAATACCAAGATGGCATAAAGTGGTGCTAATTGACTATCAATAGTCTTGGGAAGAATTGACATCGGGAGATGATCAATGAAACTCTTCATGCCATTGATAGAGCTAAGGAGAGCTTCGTTGGTCCCAAGCGATAACAATAATCCGGGAAGGATAAGGCTAAAGAGTAGAGGGAGAAAAATGAAAAGCCCTAGAATACTCTTATCTGAGAAAAAATCCTGCAAATCCTTACGGACAATTACTAGAATTTGTCTCTTATCCATCTTTTGCACCTCCTATGACCTCTAAATAAAGATCGGTTAAACTAACAGATTCACGGACTAGGCTATAGAGTTGACAGCCTTGATTTGTCAAATCTCGCACTAGGTGAGGAATCCCCTCACGTGTGATGTTTTTGACAAGGAGATAGCCATTTTCAACAGTTGCTTCACCATATTGTTGAGCTAGTGTCTTCCCTATTGCTAGAGGTTCTACCTCCAAGGATAAGGGCTGCCCATCATCATAACTAGCTAGTAGGGGTTGCAAGTACCCAGTTAATAAAATCTTTCCTTCTGACATAATAGCCACCTCATCTACTATCTCCTCTAAGCCGTGTAGCTGGTGTGTACACATCAGAACAGTCGTTCCACGACTGGCAACGAGTTCCTTTAAATAACTGAGGAAGGATTCTACCATTTGCGGATCTAAGCCTGTAGTAGGCTCATCCAAAATCAAAAGCTTTGGCTGATGTAAAATGGCTCTGGCTAGGGCGGCTTTCTGGCGATTTCCTTTACTGAGTTTCCCAACTACTTCGTCCAGATAAGTCTCTAAATCTAAGCGTTTCACCACTTCCATGATAGCCTGTTCTATTTCAGAAGCATCAAGACCATAAAGCTGACCCCAGATTCTTAGGTTTTCTTTGACCGATAGCTGCTCGTAGAGGTTGCCATCATTTTGAACCCCAATATGCTTTAATAAGTCAGTACGATTCCTTGTTGTCAGCGTTTCTCCAAACAGTTCAACCGTTCCACTATCTGCTTTTAATAACCCTAAGATTGTCCGTATTAAGGTTGTCTTCCCTGTCCCATTAGGACCTAATAAAGCCACAATACGACCGGCTGCAATAGCCAAGTCAACGCCTTTTAAGACTGACTTGGTTTTAAAATGCTTGGTAACCTGCTGGCAGGTTAAAATCGTTTCCATCAATGTTCTACCTCCTTAGCCAATTCTAAGCAAAACGATTTTTGCTGGCAATGTGGGCAGGTTAGTCGTCGTGTTCTAGGCGTATGGGCAGCAAACATAAAGGTTTTCAGGGCAACATTGAAAATATGATGGCAGTTAGGGCATAGATAAACTACCTGTTGATGATACCGATAGATTATCCTTGTCACGATAAGAAGAATGACTGGTAAAATCAGTAAAATCGTCCATTCATAGTTAGTCCCATCGATAAAGCTCGCATAGATAGCAATGACTACTATCATCATGACCAGACCACCCCCTAATTGCCACTGCAATCGTCGCCAGGCTTTCTGATTTTTCAAGGTTAGTGAAAGGCCTGAAAGAGTTTTAAGGGATGAATCGTCCTGTTTTTTCAGCCTGTCAAGCAAGTTGACAGCTGTGTCAAGTTTGCCCTGCTTATCAGCAATTTCAGTTTTTAGGTCTGCAATCCGCTCTTTTAGCAGAAGTTGCAAAACCGACATTTCTCTGTCTTCTGATAAAACCGTCTTGATGTCTTCAATCGAAAAATCCATATCACGCAGAAAACAAATGAGTTTAAGCTGCTCAGCATCAGATGCTGTATAGATTCGTCGGCCACCCTCAGTCAACTGCGACGGGGTTAAAATCTCCCTCTGGTCGTAGTATTGCACCGTTCGTACTGACACACCAACGAGCTTGGCTAGCTCACCAGTTGAATACGTCTTAGTCACTTATTACCTCCCTACCAAGAACAAGGAAAACCATTGTTCACCCTTGTTCATTCTCATCCTAGCAAATGACGCTGCGTTACATGCAAGCCAAAACATCACTTTTTTGACAATTTTTGCTATTAATCAAATAAATCCCCCAAAGCTGCAAACGGATTGTCACCATGCGCTTCCTCCTGCTGATTAAGGTAATCTTTGTTACTGTCCAGTTCTAAAAAGGCTTCGTAAACACGCGCCGTAATTCGAGCATCCTCTAAGCTATCATGCCCACGCCCCTTGATTCCTAAAAAGTCAGCTACACTTGTTAATTTAAGGTTGACGATACCGTTTAAATCAGTCGAACGGCGCTCATAAGCCTCATCAAAAACATCAAGGGCATACTGCTTACTCAAATCCAAATCATTCTCAGCCAGAATGGGCAGGTCTGATTTTTCAGCATTATAGCCGATCAAGGGGAGCTCACCGATAAATGATTTAAATTCAGCCAGAACTACTTCTAACTTTGGTGCTGAGGCAATCTTATCTGCTGTAATCCCTGTTAAACCATTAATAAAACTTTGCAAAGGTACATCCGTATACACATAACGATCAAAATGACTGACCTCCTCATGATTTAGGATCCTCACGGCCGATATTTGAATAATATGACTGACATCCTCTACCCTATTAAATTCTAGATCAAAAGCAATATAAGCGTCTAATTTTTTCATGATATATCCTTCTTTTCAATAAAAAAACTGTCCTAAGACAGCCTCTGTATTTTCAATTACTTGCCACCAAACACCCGAGCAAAAAAGCCTTTCTTTTGTGCACGAGCTTGCTGAATTTGAATCTCTTCAACTTGTGTACGAGCTTCATCCAATTCCAATTTAAGATTTTCACTGTCCTGCATAGCCGTCAAAGTCAGCTGTTGCTGCTGATCCAGCTGCTTATCTTTCTGGGCAATCTGGACATCCTTGATACTGAGCTGTTCATTCATAGAAGACAGCTGAACATCTTTGGCTTTAAGCTGATTATAGAGACGCTCAATTTCAGCATTCTTCTCATCAACCAAGATTTCCATCAACTCGCGCTGCTTAGTTTCTTCACTAACAGGTTCATCTTCAAAAATCGTCTTCTTATAGATTTCCTCGAGCTTAATTAAACCGTCGCGATTGACAACTGTAACGCCCTTCTCATTTTTATCGACAAACTCCTCAGGCAGAGTCTTGACACGATTATTTACTGCTTGGCGACTGACACCAAGAATTTCAGCTAATTCGCTGACAGTCTTTTCAATAGCCATAAAGTCCTCTTTTTATCCGAAAATTCTTATAAAATAGTATCATAATAGGCCTTTGCTGTCAATCTACAGGGAATCCCCCACAAGTACGCAAAGAAAATAAACATCATAAGATGTCATTGTGCGTTTTTCAGCGTGAAAATTAATGGACAAAATAAAAGGTTGTTTTCTGAAAAGTTAGTCTCTAGTATTTTTATTTCTATCTACTTAACTATGCTTACCTCTGTAAGATAGGATAAGATGGGTAGTTGATAGATTTGAACTAGTTGCTCCTTTTCAGCAATTTTACTAAAATTTAGATAACAACTCATCCAACTATTAACATTGACAGTAATCATCAAAACTGGTTCCAGCAACAATCCCATGCTATAATAAAGCTATGACACATTATCACACAATTATTATCGGAGGGGGGCCAGCCGGTATGATGGCAGCCATTGCCAGCAGTTACTACGGCTTCTCCACCCTCCTGATTGAAAAGAATAAGCGTTTAGGTAAAAAATTAGCAGGAACTGGTGGCGGCCGCTGCAACGTTACTAATAGTGGAAACCTAGATGATCTCATGGCTGGCATCCCAGGCAATGGCCGCTTCCTCTACAGTGTCTTTGCTCAGTTTGATAATCACGATATTATTAACTTTTTCAAAGATAATGGGGTTGCCCTCAAGGAGGAGGACCACGGTCGGATGTTCCCTACGACCAATAAGTCACGCACCATCATCCAAGCCTTGGAGGATAAAATAAAGGAGTTAGGCGGCCGCATTTTGACTGAAACTGAGGTCGTATCTGTCATAAAGGATCATGATCGCTTTGTACTTAAATCAGCCGATCAGTCCCTTACTTGTGATAAACTCATCGTCACAACGGGAGGTAAATCCTATCCGTCAACAGGATCGACTGGGTTTGGTCACGACATTGCCAGACACTTTAAGCTGGAGGTTACGCCCTTAGAAGCAGCTGAAAGTCCGCTATTAACTGATTTTCCTCACAAACTACTGCAGGGGATTTCTCTGGACGATGTCAATCTCACCTATGACAAGCACAGTATCACCCATGATTTACTCTTCACTCACTTTGGTTTATCTGGCCCAGCCGCCTTGAGACTCTCGAGCTTTGTCTCGGGTGGCGAAACCGCCCACTTGGATCTTTTGCCAGCTATGAATCAAGAGCAGCTGAGCGCCTTTCTTGAGAAAAATCGTGAAAAAACCATTAAAAATGCTCTTAAACTACTACTCCCTGAGCGACTAGCAGAATTTCTAGCACAGGATCAGCCAGACAAAGTTAAACAGCTCGACCCTAAAAAACTAGAATCCTTACTAGCATCTATCAAGGATATGCCCATCAAAATAACGGGTAAAATGTCCCTAACCAAATCCTTTGTCACCAAAGGCGGGGTAAACCTCAAAGAGATTAATCCTAAAACCCTTGAAAGCAAAAAAGTAGCAGGACTACACTTTGCTGGAGAAGTTCTCGATATCAATGCTCATACTGGAGGCTTTAACATCACCGCTGCCCTCTGTACCGGTTGGGTTGCTGGTAGTCCCCACTATTAGAGGACAGTATGACTACCTTCTTAAACAAGTATGATATTAAGTTTTCTAACAGTTTTTCTTAAGTATGCTTTTAGTGATTTTGATTATAATTATCTCATAATTCTTCTTATTTAACCCTTTGCAGCCCTAGCGGCTGCTTTTTCTTCTATTTTGATACAAGCCTTTCCCCTATTTCAAATTAAAAAGAGTGGCTGAGTCAGTCACCCATTTTTTCTATAAAATTTCTTTTAATCGGTCAATATCTTCTTGCGTCGTTGACCAGCTGGTTGCCAAGCGAATTACCGTGTGCTTATCATCATATTTTTCCCAAAAGCTATAGACCACTTTTTCTGCTAGGGTCTTAAGCTGCTCATTTTCCACAATGACAAACTGCTGATTAGTTGGTGATTCATAATAGAACTGATAACCTTTTTCTCTCAGTATAGTTTTAAGCTGTTCTGCATAATTAAGGGCTTCTTGACCAATCTTGAGATAAAGATTATTCGTAAAGAATCGATCAAACTGCACACTAATCACGCGCCCCTTGGCAAGAAGCGCACCGTGTTGTTTGACTTGGGTTGCAAAGTGCTTAGGCTGATTATTGCTGGTAAAGACTACTGCTTCACCCAGCAAAGCCCCCAATTTAGTTCCACCGATATAAAAGACATCAGCTAACTCTGCTAAAGCAGGTAAGTCCACATCATTTTCCTTAGCTGCCAGACCGTAGCCCAAACGAGCACCGTCAATAAACAATGGCAACTCATGTACTTGGCAAACTTGGCTCAGCTTCTGCAATTCTTTATAAGTATAAAGAGCACCGTATTCAGTCGGCTGAGAAATATAGACCATACCCGGAAATACCATGTGCTCGTGATTGCCATCAGCATAGAAATTTTCTAGAAAATACTTGACATCACTAGCCCTAATTTTCCCATGCTCCTGCGGTAACTCCAAAACTTTATGCCCTGTGAATTCAATAGCACCAGCCTCATGGGTCGCAATATGACCTGTTCGGGCGGCAAGGACACCCTCATAGGGAGCAAGGACTGTATCGATAACGATCTGATTAGTCTGTGTACCACCGGTTAAAAAAGTCACTTGCGCTTCTGGACAGCCACTAGCCTCTCTGATTTTCTGAGTTGCCAATTCTGTGTAACTATCCAGACCATAACCGGCCAAATTCTCCTCATTAGTTTCTAATAAAGTTTCCAGCAACTTAGGGTGTGCTCCTTCATTATAGTCGTTTTCAAAATGAAGCATAGATCCTCCTTCCTAAATATCTGAAAAATCATAGAGCTGTGGATACTGGCCACACTCTGGATTTTGGGGATGGCAAATTTCACGACCAAAGAGAATCATCGCTTGATGGGCTGGCAGCCATTCTTCTCGCGGGAGCACTTCCATGACACGCTTTTCGACCTCAAGCGGTGTTGCCGATTTTTTAACAATCTTATGGTGTTTACAAATGCGCTCAACATGGGTATCTACCGCAAATGCTGGAATACCAAACCCCACACTCATGACCACATTAGCCGTTTTTCGCCCCACTCCTGCCAGGTTCTCCAACTCCTTACGAGTCTGAGGTACCATACCACCAAAGTTGTCAACCAATTGCTGGGCACACTTTTGCATGTACTTGGCCTTATTACGATAAAGACCCAAGCGTGAGATATATTGGGATAGGTTCGCTTCACTAGCCTGAGCCATGGCTTGTGGTGTCGGATAAGCTTCAAAAAGGGCTGGTGTCACCTTATTAACCGCTGCATCAGTCGTTTGAGCTGACAACAAAACAGCTATCAACAATTCAAAATTATTCTTAAAATTCAAACTGGGCTTAGCATCAGGATACAAGGCAATAATTTCCTCAATAACCTTGCGCGCCCGCTTTTTAGATAAAACCATATCACTACTCTTTCTACCTTAGTTATTATAGCATGAGTGATCAATCATCATTGCGCTTAAACTATCCACCGTAGCAAGGCAAGGCTGACGATACCAGTAAGAACCGCATACAGGAGATTCTTTGTCCGAACAGCAACAAAAAGTGTCGGTAGGCTAGCCAAAATTTCTAAACTATTTAGTATAGGAAGACGGCCGGTCCTCTCTGTGACCAAACTTGATAAAGTCAAAGCAAATAAAATAGTCACAGGTAGGTACCTTAAAAAACGGACAACAAGATCAGGAAGGCCACGATACTTAACTAGAATAAAAGGAGCTATGCGCGGAAGCCAAGTTACTACAAACCCCAACAAAATAGCTGCCAAAACATCATCAGTGAGCTGCATCCAACATCACCCCCACACTACAACCCACCAAGGTTGCTAGTAAAACAGCTAGAGACTCAGAAACCAGTAAGACCAAAAGGAAGTAGGAAACAGCAACAGCTAAAAGAACAAGTGCTAGTTTCCTTACTCCTGACGGTAGCATGGCTTCAAGTTGAAAAACTAAGAGACCGATAAACATAGCTATCAAGGCAAAATCTAACCCCAGCAGCTCGGGATTAGGAATAAAACTCCCCATTAAGGCACCTGCTACACTTGCCAAAATCCAAGCTAAGTAACTAAGAAGGTTATTTCCGTGCATCCAATTCGCTGTGATATTTTTATTGTGAACGACTTCCCCCAAAAGGACGCCATAGCTTTCATCAGTAATTAAACTAGCTATCAAAAGATTTTGAATGAAAGGTGTCCGAGTGAATATAGTGGTTGCGTGTAAGCTCATTAGCATGTTGCGCAAGTTGATCAAAAAGACCGTCACCGTAATCGTCAATAAATCAGCCTGAGCAGCTAGCATAGCTACCATAGCGAATTGAGCCGAACCACCATAAACCAACAAACTCATCAATCCTACCTCTAGAATTGACAAACCAGCCGAAGCAGCGACCACACCAAACGCAATCCCGATCGAGACATAACCAAATGCTGTTGGTAAAGCAGCTTTGACACCTTCCTTAAATCCTTTTTCTCGCATATTTTGCTTCTTTCAATTTTTTGAAATTTCTTATCATTATAACAAATCAAAAATGCCAAAACAAGCGCTTTGACATCTACTCAATCCATCGTTTCAAAGGCAAGACTTGGTTTAGCATTGAGAGACAACTCGCCCCTATGCCCCTTTTCAAACTCAACTGCGGCCGCTAAGGCAATCATTCCAGCATTATCACCGCAAAGGCGCAAAGGAGGGATATTCACCTTAACATCCTTGATTTCCTGAGCTATCCGCTCGCGCAGCCCCTGATTAGCAGCAACACCGCCTGCAACAACTAGGGTTTCAACAGGGTACTGCACCAAAGCCTTCTTAGTCTTTACCATAAGAATATCTAAAACTGCCGCCTGAAAGGACGCTGCTAAATCCTCTAACACCAGATCTTCTCCCTTTTGTCGGGCATTGTGATGGAGATTGATAAAGGCTGACTTCAGTCCAGAAAATGAAAATTCCAAATTATCCTCCCTGATCATGGCCCGTGGAAAGTCATAGATATCCTGTCCCTTGTGGGCTAAGTCATCAATCTCTCGACCAGCTGGATACGTCAAGCCCATGACACGCCCTACCTTGTCGTAAGCTTCACCAACAGCATCATCTCTGGTTTCCCCTATGATCTTGTAGTCACCAGGTTCTTTGACATAAACTAGCTCTGTATGTCCACCAGACACCAAAAGCGCCATAAGTGGGTAGGATAGGGGGCCTGACTCACGCGCCGCCATGAGATGTCCTGCCATATGATTAACTGGAATTAAAGGAAGGCTGTTTGCCCAGGCAAAAGCTTTAGCTGCAGCCATTCCTACTAAAAGGGCCCCAACCAAACCTGGGCCATAGGTCACAGCCACCGCAGCTAAGTCTTCAGCCTTAAGACCAGCTTCGGCTAACGCATCCTTGATACAAAGGGTAATCACTTCGACATGATGGCGACTGGCCACCTCAGGCACTACACCCCCAAAACGTTTATGGCTTTCCACCTGACTCGCAATGATATTGCTGAGGAGCTCATCATCATTTTTCAAAACGGCCACACTGGTCTCATCGCAGGAAGACTCAATGGCTAAAATATATCTATTCCTTGTCATATTTATAAAACTCCAGACTGCCTATTGTTCGTTAAAATCACTTCGACGTATTCAACAAGCCCTATTTTTAATACTTAGGTCTTAATCTTCTGACAGACGTTGCATAATCAAAGCATCTTCCACAGGATGATGATAATAATCTCTGCGTCGAGCCACCTCTTTAAAGCCAAATTTTTGGTAGAGTTCCTGAGCCGGCCTATTAGACGCGCGTACCTCCAAAAAAATTGTCTCCGGTCTATGAATGATTTCTTCTAGCAGACGGCTGGCTAATCCTTGACCTTGATAGTTTGATTTTACAGCAATATTAGTTAATTCTAACTCGCCGACCAGATTTTGAATAGACATAAAGCCTATAATAGCCTGATCTTCGTAGACATAAAAATAATCCGTATTATCCTGCTTCAGGTCTGTCAACACTTGCTGTAAGGTCCATGGTGATTGTTCATAAACATCACTTAGAATATCAAAAACAGCCTGAGCTAATTCTTCCTGCTTCATCTACACACGTTTAACATAATCACCAGGATCCGTATCCTGATGGGTCTTAAGCCAGGTTTCTTCTGCTTCTACTCGCTTCAAATAATCGGGGATAAAAGCATCGACATCCGCTGCCGGTAAAGCTCTTCCTACCCGAGCAATGAGCCGAGCCGAAGGTAAACTAGGCACAAGCTTAGCCCAAGGTATGGTATCTTTAATTTGTGATTGAAAAGCTTCCACTTCCCCCACAAAAGTGACATTAGGATACTCTTTAACAAACGCCAAAACATCAGACAAACTGCTATGGCGTTCTTTAGTGACTGAGTGTCCCTCCAGATAAAAACCGGCATAAACGTTATTGCGTCTAGCATCTATTAATGGAACAACCAAGCCCTCCTCATCAAGATCTGTTAAGGCTAGCAAGCTAGAAACACCAACCAGATCGATATTCAATGTGTAAGCTAAGGTCTTAGCCGTTGCAACAGCCACTCGCAACCCCGTATAAGAGCCTGGTCCCTGAGCAACCGCAATCCGATCTAAATCACTAGGTTTCCAGCCAGCTTGGGCCATTAAAAAATCAATTGTCGGCATCAGGCTGATACTATGATTCTTTTTAACCGTCAAGGATAGGTCAGCCACCAACTGATCATCTTCCATCAGAGCTACTGACAAAGCCTGATTGGAGGTATCAAAAGCTAATAATTTCATCATTTCCCCTTGTCAATTTCCTTCCTATTTTAACATAAATTAGAAGGCTTAGCACCCAAGACAACCCTATCTTTCTTAATCCTTTTTACTAATCCCTCACTTTATGGTATAATCTTGGTAGTTATAACGATTCAGGTCAAATCTATTACTCTATACAATTTCATAAAAAGCAATCAAAGTGAACCAGCTTTTTTCTGTCTTCTTTGATTGCTTTCATTTAGGTTTGCCTGACCAATCAGAAAGGATAATCATGATCTATAAAGTTTTTTATCAAGAAACAACCGACCGCAGCCCAAGACGTGAAACAACTCAGGCCCTCTATCTTAGCATCGATGCCAAGGATGAATTAGAGGGACATATTAAGGCTCGAAAATTAGTAGAAGCAAATACAGACTATAACATTGAATTTATTGAACTACTATCTGATAAACACCTTGAATACGAACAAGAGACAGATGCCTTTGAATTAACGGAGTTTTAATATGTCAAACATCAATCTGAAACCCGAAGAAGTTGGGGTTTATGCTATTGGTGGACTTGGCGAAATCGGTAAGAACACCTATGGAATCGAGTATCAAGATGAAATTATTATTGTTGATGCCGGCATTAAATTCCCAGAAGATGACCTTCTAGGTATCGACTACGTTATCCCTGACTATTCCTATATTGTCGAAAATGTTAATCGTATCAAAGCCTTAGTTATCACTCACGGGCATGAGGATCACATAGGTGGTATCCCCTTCCTGCTTAAACAGGCTAATGTCCCTATTTACGCAGGCCCCCTGGCTTTGGCTTTGATTCGCGGTAAACTTGAAGAACACGGTCTCCTGCGTGAAGCCAAGCTCTACGAAATCAATGACAATACAGAGTTGACCTTCAAAAATCTTAAGGTCACCTTTTTCCGTACGACCCACTCGATTCCAGAACCCCTTGGAATTGTGATCCATACACCACAAGGAAAAATTGTCTGCACCGGTGACTTTAAATTCGACTTTACCCCAGTAGGAGAACCAGCGGATCTGCATCGAATGGCTGCCCTCGGTGAGGATGGTGTCCTCTGCCTTCTCTCTGATTCTACTAACGCCGAGATTCCAACCTTCACCAACTCAGAAAAAGTTGTCGGCCAATCCATTATGAAGATCATTGAAGGTATTCATGGACGTATTATTTTCGCTTCTTTTGCTTCCAATATCTTCCGCCTTCAACAGGCTGCTGAAGCTGCAGTTAAGACTGGGCGTAAAATTGCAGTTTTTGGCCGCTCCATGGAAAAAGCTATTGCCAATGGGATTGAACTTGGCTACATTAAGGTTCCAAAAGATACTTTCATTGAACCTAATGAAATTAAGGATTATCACGCTAGTGAAATTTTAATTATGTGTACAGGTAGTCAAGGAGAATCCATGGCTGCTCTAGCTCGTATCGCCAACGGAACTCACAGGCAGGTCACCCTGCAGCCTGGAGATACTGTAATCTTCTCGTCCAGTCCAATTCCGGGTAATACAACCAGCGTTAATAAATTGATCAATACCATCCAAGAAGCTGGCGTCGATGTTATCCATGGTAAAATCAATAATATTCATACTTCTGGACACGGTGGCCAGCAGGAGCAGAAACTTATGCTCCGCCTCATCAAACCTAAATTCTTCATGCCCGTTCACGGTGAATATCGTATGCAAAAAGTACACGCAGGCCTCGCTGAAGATACAGGTGTTCCACGTGACAATATCTTTATCATGGAAAACGGTGATGTTCTTGCTCTTACTGAGGATTCAGCTCGGCGTGCTGGTCACTTCAACGCCCAAGATATTTACGTTGATGGTAACGGTATTGGCGATATCGGAACAGCTGTTTTACGCGACCGTCGCGATTTATCAGAGGATGGTGTTGTTCTAGCAGTAGCTACTGTTGATTTCAAGAGCAAAATGATTTTAGCAGGTCCAGATATTCTCAGTCGTGGTTTTGTCTATATGCGTGAATCAGGAGACCTCATCCGTCAGGGACAGCGCATCCTCTTCAACGCTATTCGCATCGCCCTTAAAAATAAAGACGCTAGCATCCAAAGCGTTAATGGTGCTATCGTCAATGCTCTGCGTCCTTTCTTATATGAACAGACCGAACGTGAACCAATTATTATTCCAATGGTCCTAACACCTGATAATGATAACTAGCTCAATAAGATACTGAGCAAAAAGTGGTTGGGAGTAAGGCTATACGAATGCGATGAACACTGTTCATTTTATTCCTACTCCCCTAATTTTATAGAAAAGGCTGTTGCTTATCACTACAGATACCAGCTAACAATAACAGTATTAAGTGTTGATTGGCCTCTCCATTGCGGAAGAAAACGGCCAAGATAACAGTCTTGAATTTTAATTTCTTTTTTATCACAAAAAGCCTTGCTAAGATAGTTGTTTAGCAAGGCTTTATCTTTTTTATTTGCTATCAAGCATTGGGATAAATATAACTAACAGAACCAGGTGTCACACTGTTATTCGGATCGAACCAACCGCGATAGTTGCCGATTTCCTGCTGATCCTTATAGTTTGATTCAAGAACTTGAATTTGTCCATCAGCACTAACATCTGTAACATAAGCTACATGGCCATAGCCACCGTCAGTCCAGCAAACGATAGATCCAACTTGAGGTGCTGAACCTACAGTATAACCATCATTCGCCGCACTGCTAGCCCAGTCACCACCATTACCCCACCAGTCTCCGGCCCAGCCAGTCAACTGTTTTACACCCCATGTGCACTGACCAACAGGGTAGGTATTGACAGCCGTATCTACTGATGCAACAGACCCCTGATCTGCTGCAGGGGCAGCTGCATCTGTTGCAGGCGCTACAGCTTCTGCTGGGGCTGCTACACCAGCCACTTCAACAGTCTGTCCTGGAAGAATCGTACTTGAAATAGTCATCCCGTTATCAGCCGCTAGTTGATAAGGATCCATACCGTGCTGTTCTGCTATGCTAAAGAAACTATCACCATTTTGAACAGCGTAAGTCTCAGCGTGAGCTACTTGACCAGCCAGACCAACTAATACAGCTGTTGCAGCAAAAAGGCTAGCAGTTGTTAATTTTTTATTCATGTTTATTCCCTCTCATCAGTACTATAATCTCAGCAAAAGAGCCTTAGCAGACAGGCTCAGTACTCTTTAACTGGGTTATGTGGTTAGTTTAACAGGAAAAAATAACAACTCCATTAACTCCCAATTAAGAAATATCGTTATTCTAATGACATTCCTCTTGAAATTTGTTATTTTTTTAATCAAAATGACATATAAAAAGAGTTGAAACACAAATGCCCCAACCCTGAACTTTTTCCTTAAGGATCAATATAAATCTAAATAGTTGTCAACTTCCCATTGAGAGACAAAAGCTGCATAGCTAGACCACTCCAAACGCTTGGCCTCTACAAAGTTAGGATAAATATGATCTCCAAGAGCGGCCTTAACAACATCATCTTCCTGCAAGGCCTTAACCGCATTGTGCAAAGTAGAAGGCAAGTCACGGATTCCCGCTGCCTGACGTTCCTCCTCTGTCATCACGTAGATATTGGACTCGACTGGCTCTGGCGCTTCGATCTTATTTTCAATACCATCAAGACCAGATTCAAGTAAAACAGCTAAAGCAAGATAAGGATTAGCTGTTGGATCAACTGAGCGCAACTCTAAACGCGTTCCCATTCCGCGTGAAGCTGGAACACGAATTAATGGAGACCGATTTTGCCCTGCCCAAGCGATATATACCGGTGCCTCATAACCGGGAACCAAGCGTTTGTAAGAGTTAACTGTAGGATTGACAATAGCCGTGTAATTATAAGCATGCTCCATCAAACCGCCTAGGAAGTAATAGGCATTTTGGGAAAGCTGCATGCCTCTTGGATCTTCAGGATCAAAGAAGGCATTTTGACCATCCGCATTGAAGAGAGACATGTTACAATGCATCCCAGATCCATTAATACCAAATTTAGGCTTAGCCATAAAGGTCGCATAGAGACCGTGCTTACGCGCAATCGTCTTAACCACTAGCTTGAAAATTTGGATGTGATCACAAGCCTGCAGCACATCACTGTATTTGAAATCAATCTCATGCTGACCAACAGCTACCTCATGGTGACTTGCCTCCACTTCAAATCCCATTTGGGTCAGAACATTAACAATTTCACGGCGCGTATTGTCTGCTAAATCAGTTGGAGCAAGATCGAAATAACCACCTTTATCATTAACTTCAAGTGTTGGATTTCCCATACTATCCATTTTGAATAGGAAAAACTCTGGCTCAGGCCCTAAATTAAAGGATTTGAACCCCAACTCTTCCATGTGACGAAGGGCACGTTTTAAATTACCGCGAGGATCACCTGCAAAAGGTTCACCTTGAGCAGTATAGATATCACAAATCAGACCTGCAACAGCCCCATTTTCCCCTCCCCAAGGAAAAACGGTCCAGGTATTAAGATCCGGGTAAAGATACATGTCTGACTCATTAATGCGGACAAACCCCTCAATAGATGAACCGTCAAACATAGCCTTATTAGACAGAACCTTATCAAGCTGCTCATCAGTAGCAGGTATCTCTACATTTTTCATTGTTCCTGCAATATCTGAGAACATTAAACGCAAGAAAGTAACATTTTTCTCTTTGACTTCGCGACGGATATCATCTGCTGTGATTGCCATGACGGCCTCCTTTTTCTAATTTCCATAGAAGACAAAAACGTAAAGCCCCTGTCTCCTAAAATATCAATCTATATGATTTCGTCATTTACATACGAAAACCACCAATGTTGGAATTGGGTGAAGTAAAACGCGCCTGATTTCGCAACTCGTCCTGAAGGATACGACGGACATCGGCATCAGTTAATGGCTTTTGCTTGTCTTTTACTGCTTGTTTACGTTTTTCGTACTCCTTCTTAATTGCAGCAATATTAAGTCCTTCATCCAAAAAATCTTTAATTTCCAGCAAGACATCCATATCATTTAAAGAATAGAGACGACGATTACTAGAACTACGGTCAGGAGTTAAAAGACCCTGATCCTCGTAATAACGGATCTGTCTAGCAGTTAAATCAGTTAGTTTCATAACCGATCCAATTGGGAAAACGGCTAGAGAACGCCTGAACTCTTTTTCTCGCATAATAACTGTAACTCCTTTCACATCCCATTATATCTGAAAATTCAGTCTTGTCAAGCTCGAATGTTACATTTTCTAACATAGACAAAACAACCTTATTAAGAACGGTTCCTACACAAAATCAAAGCGAAAAAACCAGCAAAACTGTTTTCAATGATAAGAAGTATTTTTAAGTCAGTAGGATCAGATTATAGATAAAAACTAAGCTTAAGTAACTAGTTTAGTTTGGTTATCTGGCTCCAATAACATTAATCCTTCTTGATCAAGCGCTTACGTAGCCAATCCACATCTATATTAACTAAAGTAGCTATAAACACTCCTATAAATGTTTCAAAGATACGAGCAACAGTATAGGTAAACGTATCTCCTGCGGGAATTGAAAGAGTAATAATCAATAGGGCAGCAACGCCACCGATGACACCCGATTTATTATTCATAGCAACATTGGTCATAATCGTCAACATCGTAAAAATCGGCACGAATACAAGCGTCACCCATAAGAGATTATCAAATAAAGCGGTTAAGCCAAAGAATAACAGTGAATAAACACCACCAATTGTATTCCCTAAAATACGAGAAGTTCCAAAATGGACACTCTTGTCAAAATCTTCTCTTAAACTAAATACAGCCGTTAAAGCACCAATTTGTAGCCCTTCAAAGCCAAATAAAGAAAAGAGGGAGAGAACTAAAAATACAGCTAAACCCGTCTTAAATGTTCGCATCCCTAATTTAAACTCTTGAGGATTAAAGCGAAATCGTCCCAATATTGAATCCTACCTTCCAAAAGTTCACTTCCTTATTCATTCTATCATAGTTTTGGATGATAATCACAAAATTTTCTGATAATTCCTGCTGTCCTCCCTTCTCTATTTCCAACTTATAATACAGCCATTAAGAGAAGGGGATACTGTTTTTCAAGCGTCAGACTTAGTTTATAGTTAGGCTTTCTAACGAAGAACGGGGCCGATCGAACTATCGAATTTCTATATTTTCATAAGATCTCCCTTAGTCATCCCACAGACTTCGACGCTTTAATTTTTCTTCATAGAGGCTTCCTTTAATATACTCCGCCAACAAGTCATTAAGGATATTTAGCTCAGTTGCATAGCGCTTTTCCATTGATCGATCAAAACTTTGCTCAGCTTCTTTTATTTTAGCAATAAGATTCTCACCAGTTTGTGTCAAAGACAGTAGAGACCGGCGGCGATCGGACTCCGATATTTCTTTTATGATTAATCCTTTTTGAATCAGACTCTTCACCAATCGACTGGGGCTTCTTTCCTCACAAATTAATAATTCTCCCAAATGCTTTAAAGATAATGGACCATATTCCTTTAGCACCAATAGAACCTCACTCTGATTAGGGGTAACACCTGCAGATGACATTAAGTGAGTGTATTCCTTCATAGCTATATTATCAGCGCTTCTAAATAAATATCTAAACTGTTTTCCTAGCGAATCCATTGTTTCTCCCTACCTCATTATTCTTGTCTACTATTTTACACTAGATTAGGTAAATTGTTGACAATAAAATAATTAAAAACTAGAATAGAATCAAATAGATGACATGTCATCTATTTAGCGATTTATCAAAAGGAGCTTTTACATGAACACAACCACTTTATCCCGAACTATCAAACATGCCTTTGTTACTGGGGCAACAGGTCTTTTGGGGAATAATCTTGTCCGCGCTTTACTCAAAGAGAATATCCAAGTTACCGCTTTAGTTAGATCAATGGATAAAGCACAAAAACAATTTGGAAATCTCTCCATTCGTTTTGTTCAAGGAGATATTCTCAATCCAGAAAATTATAAATCTCATGTATCCGATTGTGACAGCCTCTTTCACACAGCTGCTTTTTTTCGTGACAGCCATAAAGGTGGCAAGCACTGGCAAGAACTTTACGATACCAACATCACAGGAACTATAAATCTCCTGCAGACCGCTTATGATGCTGGGATTCGCCAAGTGGTACACACCTCATCCATTGCTGTCCTTACAGGCCAGCCTAACCAGCTCATTGATGAGACCATGTCCCGCAGCCCCGATACCAAAATAGAATACTATCGCAGTAAAATTCTCAGTGAAAATGCTGCTAAAGATTTTCTGGTTAGGCATCCCGATTTATTTTTAACCTTTGTTCTGCCTGGATCCATGTATGGTCCAGGAGACATGGGACCGACTTCTACAGGCCAGATGATTTTAAATTATATGCAACAGAAGCTTCCAGGGACTATCAAAGCCAGTTATAGTGTAGTTGATGCTAGAGATGTGGCAGACATCCATATCCGAGCTATGAAATATGGCCGCAAGGGTGAGCGCTATTTAGTTGCTGGACAATACATGACCATGCAGGAACTAATGAACACCTTGGAGGCCGTGACAGGAATTCCTGCCCCCAAAAGATACATTCCTCGTCCCTTACTACGAACCCTTGCTACTTGGAATGAAATTTATCATTCAATTACCGGCAAACCTGTCTTAGTCAGTAAAGATTTAGTAGACCTCTTGGCTAAGGAATACCAACGCACCCACTTTGATCATACTAAAACCAAAAAAGAACTGGGAGGATATTTCCGCCCAGTTGAAGAGACAATGTTAGCTACCATCAAATGGTACCGTAATCACGGTTATTTGAATTAGCACAAAAATGAGAGTGGGACAGAAGTCAATTGATATAAAAAATCGACTTCGTCGTTCCACCTTCGAACAGTTGATTAGGATAGCCGCTGACAATTGCGGAACAAGGGTTTAGGACCTCCATCAGCAGTGGTTCATTAGGTGCTATAGCACCTAATGAACTGTGCAAGGGAAAGACTTCTTGGCAGAGTCAACCAGCTTTTCCCCCAACTAATGCGCCTAGCAAATAAAATTAACCAAATAAATAAGGCTGAGAACTTCCTCCAGTCTCATTTTTATATCGACTTTTCTTCTTCACAAAATAGATTTTTTAACTTACTCCGCTTCGCAGAAACTCTGCGCAATGCACAAAAAAGATGCCTTTCGACACCTTTTCTAATCTTCTAGATGAAAGATTTATTACTTTTCAGTAAGTGCTGCCAAACCTGGCAATACTTTACCTTCTAATAACTCCATGCTTGCGCCTCCGCCTGTACTAATCCATGAGAATTTATCTGCACGGCCAAGGTTGATAGCTGCAGCTGCTGAGTCACCACCACCGATGATTGATTTCACGCCTGGCTGTTTAACGATAGCGTCCATCACACCGATTGTACCAGCTTGGAAGTCAGGGTTTTCAAAGACACCCATTGGACCATTCCAAACAACTGTTTTAGCACCAGTCAAGGCTTCATCAAATTTAGCGATTGATTTAGGACCGATATCAAGGCCAAGGAAGCCAGAATCTACAGCTTCACCTTCGGTATCTTTAACTTCAGTGTAATCAGCAAATGCATTTGCTTCTTTTGAGTCAGCTGGCAAAATCAATTTACCATTTGCTTTTTCAAGAAGAGATTTGGCAATATCCAATTTATCTTCTTCAACCAATGAGTCACCAATTTCGATACCTTGAGCCTTGAAGAAGGTATAAGTCATACCACCACCGATAAGGACTTTATCAGCTTTTTCAAGAAGGTTTTCGATAACACCAATCTTATCTGAAACTTTTGATCCACCAAGGATAGCAACAAATGGACGTTCTGGTGTTTCAACAGCTTCTTGGATATAAGCAATTTCATTTTCAAGAAGGAAACCAGCAACCGCTTTTTCAACATTTGCTGAGATACCAACGTTTGAAGCATGCGCACGATGAGCTGTACCAAATGCATCGTTTACAAAGATACCGTCGCCAAGACTAGCCCAGTATTTACCAAGTTCTGGATCATTTTTAGATTCTTTTTTACCGTCAACATCTTCAAAACGAGTGTTTTCAACCAAAAGCACTTGTCCATCTTCAAGAGCATTGATAGCTGCTTCCAATTCGTTACCACGAGTAGCTCCTGGGAAAGCAACATCTTGACCAAGTTTAGCAGCTAAGTCTTTAGCGACTGGTGCAAGAGATTTACCTTCTTTATCAGCTTCTTCTTTCACACGTCCAAGGTGAGAAAAGAGAATTGCACGTCCGCCTTGTTCGATGATGTATTTGATAGTTGGAAGCGCTGCAGAGATACGATTATCATTAGTGATGACACCATCCTTCAGAGGAACATTAAAGTCAACACGAACGAGAACTTTTTTACCTTTCAAATCAACGTCTTTAACAGTCAATTTCGCCATTACATAAGACTCCTTTTTATATTAATATCTGTATTATATCACAACATAAGGGGATAAGACAATCAAATGAAGCATTTCACAAAATTCTACTCGATAAAGAGACACCAAAAAAGAGAGCCCACAGGCTCTCCTACTACCACTAATTAATAAAGTTATTTAGCGATTTTTGCGAAGTATTCAAGAGTACGAACCAACTGTGAAGTGTAAGACATTTCGTTATCGTACCATGAAACTGTTTTAACCAATTGAGTGCCATCAGCACCTTCAGTTACTTCTGTTTGAGTTGCATCAAACAATGAACCAAATGACATACCAACAATATCAGAAGATACGATTGGATCAGTGTTGTAACCGTATGATTCAGTAGCTGCTGCCTTCATAGCTGCATTTACTTCATCAGCAGTAACCTTCTTGTCAAGAACAGAAACAAGTTCTGTCAATGAACCAGTTGGAACTGGAACACGTTGAGCATGACCTTGAAGTTTACCATTTAATTCTGGCAATACAAGACCGATAGCTTTAGCAGCACCTGTTGAGTTAGGAACGATATTAGCTGCAGCAGCACGAGCACGACGGAAGTCACCTTTACGGTGTGGTCCATCAAGGATCATTTGGTCACCAGTATAACCATGAATAGTTGTCATAGTACCAGCTTTGATACCAAAGTTTTTATTCAATGCATCTGCCATTGGTGCAAGACAGTTTGTTGTACATGAACCAGCTGAGATAACTGTTTCAGAACCATCAAGAACATCATGGTTAGTGTTAAATACAACTGTTTTAACATCTGATCCACCAGGAGCAGTGATAACAACCTTCTTAGCACCACCAGCATGCAGATGTTTTTCAGCTGCTTCTTTAGTAGCAAAGAAACCAGTTGCTTCAAGAACGATTTCTACACCATCGTTAGCCCAATCAATTTGTTCTGGGTCACGTTCTGCAGAAACTTTAACAAATTGACCGTTAACTTCGAATCCACCGTCTTTAACTTCAACAGTACCGTCAAAGCGACCTTGAGTTGTATCGTATTTCAACAAGTGTGCAAGCATTGCTGGGTCAGTAAGGTCATTGATACGAGCAACTTCAACACCTTCAACGTTTTGGATACGACGGAATGCAAGACGACCGATACGTCCGAAACCGTTAATACCAACTTTAACTACCATGTGTGATTTCCTCCTTATGAAAATCAAGAAAATTTTTATTAAGGGCGAACCCTTTAACGATTTGTGAAAAGGTTAACTTGCGAACGTCCACAAAGCCCCTTCAACATGATTATTATATAATCTTTTTCTGCAAATTGCAACCACTTACTATCCCCAACCAGACAAAAAGACCAGCAAACACGCTGGTCTTTTACTACTAACCACAGGTGGATTAAGCCTCACCTGAATTTTTCTTAATGATTTCTTCTTGAACAGATTTTGGAACATCTTCATAGTGGTCAAATACCATCATGAAAGTACCACGTCCTTGAGATGCTGAACGAAGAACAGTTGCATAACCAAACATTTCGGCAAGTGGTACATAAGCACGCACGATTTGGCTGTTACCATGTGCTTCCATACCATCAACACGACCACGACGAGCTGTTACGTGTCCCATAACATCACCGAGATTCTCTTCAGGAACCGTGATTGTTACCAGCATCATTGGTTCAAGAATAGTTGGTTGTGCAGACTTAGCTGCCTCTTTCAGAGCCAGAGAAGCGGCAATCTTGAAGGCTGTTTCAGAAGAGTCGACATCATGGTATGATCCATCATAAAGCTTAGCCTTGATATCAACCAAAGGATAGCCGGCAAGGACACCGTTTGCCATTGCTTCTTCCAAACCTTTTTCTACTGCTGGGATGAATTCACGGGGAACGACACCACCAACAATAGCATTTTCAAATTCGAAACCTTTACCTTCGTCATTTGGTGTGAATTCAATCCAAACATCACCAAATTGACCTTTACCACCTGATTGACGTTTAAAGAATCCACGAGCTTGTGTAGCAGCACGGAAAGTTTCGCGATACGATACCTGAGGTGCACCAACATTGGCTTCAACCTTAAATTCACGTTTCATACGGTCAACAAGGACATCCAAGTGGAGTTCACCCATACCAGAGATAACTGTTTCACCCGTTTCAACATTTGTTTCAACGCGGAAGGTTGGATCTTCTTCAGCCAATTTTTGCAGGGCAACACCCATCTTGTCTTGGTCAGCCTTAGACTTAGGTTCAACCATGAGCTGGATAACTGGTTCTGGAACTTCGATAGACTCAAGGATAACTTTAGCCTTCTCATCAGTCAAGGAATCACCAGTTGTTGTTTCTTTCAAACCAACGGCTGCCGCAATATCACCAGCATAAACAGTTTCAATTTCCTTACGGCTGTTGGCGTGCATTTGAAGGATACGTCCGATACGTTCACGTTTACCTTTAGTTGTGTTCATAACATAAGAACCTGAATTAAGGACACCTGAGTAAACACGGAAGAATGTCAAACGCCCTACAAATGGGTCGGTCATAATCTTGAAGGCAAGAGCTGCAAACGGTTCTTCATCAGATGCTGGACGTATTTCATCCTCATCCGTATCTGGATTAACACCCTTAATAGCAGGAATGTCAACTGGACTTGGAAGGTAATCAACAACAGCATCAAGCATTAATTGAACCCCTTTGTTCTTAAAGGCTGAACCACAGAGAACTGGGTAGAATTCAACATTGATCGTTGCTTTACGGATACCTGCTTTTAACTCTTCGATTGTGATTTCTTCACCTTCGAGGTATTTCATCATGAGGTCTTCATCAGTTTCAGCTACCGCTTCAACTAACTTTTCACGATATTCTTGCGCTTGTTCAAGGTATTCAGCTGGAATATCCTCTTCCAGAATATCAGTTCCAAGGTCATTAGTATAGATCTCAGCCTTCATTTTAACGAGGTCAATAATACCGCGGAAATCATCTTCAGATCCGATTGGAAGTTGAATCGGATGTGCATTAGCTTGAAGGCGGTCATGAAGAGTGCTTACTGAGTAAAGGAAATCAGCACCAATTTTGTCCATCTTGTTAGCAAAAACAATACGTGGAACACCGTACTCAGTTGCCTGGCGCCAAACCGTTTCAGTTTGAGGCTCAACACCTGATTGCGCATCGAGAACAGTTACCGCACCATCAAGGACACGGAGGGAGCGTTGCACCTCAATGGTGAAGTCAACGTGCCCCGGTGTGTCAATGATGTTAACACGATGGTCATTCCATTGTGCTGTTGTTGCGGCAGAGGTGATTGTGATACCACGTTCCTGCTCTTGCTCCATCCAGTCCATCTGTGAAGCTCCTTCGTGAGTTTCACCAATTTTGTGAATACGACCAGTATAATAGAGGATACGCTCTGTTGTAGTTGTTTTACCAGCATCAACGTGAGCCATGATACCGATATTACGAGTTTTTTCCAATGAAAATTCGCGAGCCATTATGGTTTTCTCCTATAATCTATAATTTTTGTAAAAAACGGATAGGCAGGGACCTACCCGTTTCCACTGTTTACCAGTTTAATTGAACACGATTCGAGAGCGACCAGCCTAAAAAGATACCCCCTAGAAGCTGTAGCTTTGTTGGCAGTTTCCTTTATTTTGTCTCTGCTCTCTTCGTCTCTGTATCTTAAATAATTGAGTTCGGACTAAAAACTCGGGAAAAAAGATAAATCTTCCTAGAGTCCAAAGGCTCGTCGTCACATTTCCTATTTTTCCTAGAATTTTCTTGACGTCCTCACATCTTAAATAATTGAACTCGAGCTAAAAGTCACTGACAAAAAGATAAAATCTCCTAGAAGCCTAAGCTTCGTCGTCGCTTTTCCTATTTTGTCTAGGACTTGTTTAACGCTCTCGTATCTTAGATTACCAGCGGAAGTGTGCAAAGGCACGGTTTGCTTCTGCCATACGATGAGTATCTTCACGTTTCTTAACAGCAGCACCTGTATTGTTGGCAGCATCCATGATTTCTTTAGCAAGACGGTCCTTCATAGTATGTTCGCCACGGGCACGTGAGGCATTAACCAACCAACGAAGACCAAGCGTTGTACGACGTTCTGGACGTACTTCAACTGGGACTTGATAGTTAGAACCGCCGACACGACGAGCACGCACTTCAAGGACTGGCATGATATTTTCCATTGCTGTCTCAAAGACTTCAAGAGCATCATTGCTTGTTGCTTCCTTAATTTGTTCGAAAGCACCATAAACGATGGTAGCAGCTGTACCACGTTTCCCATCAAGCATAACGCGGTTGATAAGACGTGTCACAATTTTGGAATTGTACAATGGATCTGGTAATACTTCGCGCTTAGGCGCTTGATTTTTACGACTCATTAGTTCTTATCTCCCTTCTCTTATCCTTTAGGACGTTTTGCACCGTACTTAGAACGGCCTTGCTTACGATCTGCTACACCCGCTGTATCAAGCGCACCACGAACGATATGATAACGTACCCCTGGAAGGTCCTTAACACGTCCACCACGAATAAGAACAACACTGTGCTCTTGAAGATTGTGACCAATACCTGGGATATAGGCAGTCACCTCGATAAGGTTGCTCAAACGCACACGAGCAAATTTACGAAGGGCAGAGTTAGGCTTTTTAGGTGTCATTGTTCCAACACGTGTTGCAACACCACGTTTTTGTGGTGAAGAAACATTTGTCGTTACTTTTTTATGACTGTTATAACCAACATTAAGAGCTGGTGAGTCAGATTTTTCAACTTTAGATTTACGCGGCTTACGTACCAATTGGTTGATTGTAGGCATCTACACTTTCTCCTGTAAAATTTTATTTTTGGTTGATATAGCGCTTGGTGACAGCCTATATCTGTGTGTACTTTGCAACATTTGTCAGCACGTCCCTGTACACTTTGGAGAGACCAAAAGTAAAAAGTACCGTCTATCATAATACTACAGTAGCACTATTTTGTCAATGCCTTGCTTTAATTTTAAAAAAAGGCTGGAATTAATCTCCTACCTTTAATGCTTTTGTTAGAAATTTTGAAAGTAGTCATTAACAATTCTAATCAGCTAGAAACTTTTTAAAATAGGTTAGCAACTAATCTCTTAAATTATCTTTAAGGATTGACTTCGACACTGCCATCTTCACCAACTTTGACATTGGTATCTCCACCATTAACCTCAACACCTTCTTCACCAGCATTAACGTTGGAATCTCCGCCGTTTACTTCAACGCCTTCTTCACCAGCACTGACTTTAGTGTCCTCGCCGTTGGTTTCAGCACTATCATCAGAAGTCTTTTTTTCACTCTTTTTCACTGAGCTTTGGCTGGTTTTTTCTGTTTTATCAGATTTGTCACTAGATTCTTTTTTAGAATTACCGCAAGCCGCAAGACCAACAAGCAGTGTTAGAGCTAAAACAGTTACAACGAGTTTTTGAAAGTTTTTCATATAAAGTCTCCTTTTTTATAATAATCTCAATCTATCATAAACTTTCTAAAAAAACAAGAAATATTTTAAGATTGTTTTAAAGCTTCAAAACTTACCCTTAAAGTTCCAAGCAGCACCAAGCAAAGAGAGATTTATACGAATAAGAAACCGTTATTCTATTGATCAAAAATATTTCCCCGTTCAACTTCCAACTTTTGCTCTTTCACATCAATATTAGTTACTGTTAAGAGTGATTTATAGGACAAATTATCACGTTTTTCTTGACCATTGTCAGCAAAAACAGCAACACCGACTAATTCACTTTCAAATTCTTTAAGCAGGCTAATCATACCAGTGATTGTGCCCCCTCCTTTAAGAAAATCATCCACAATCAAAACACGGCTACTGGGTTTGAGGCTGCGCTTGGACAAGAACATTTTTTCGATACGGTCACTGGAACCACTAGCATAATTAACCGACACAGTCGAGCCTTCCGTAATTTTTAAATCTCGACGAACAATAACAAACGGAACATTTAGAACATTGGCTACAGCATTCGCAATTGGAACTCCTTTAGTGGCCACCGTCATGACAGCATCAATTTTTTGACCCGCAAAGCTGCTGGCAATTATCCGTCCAATACTTTGCAAGATATGAGGAGTACTGAGCAAGTCTGATAAGTAAATATAACCACCAGGTAGGATGCGATCGCTTTCCGACAGACGCTCACAAAGTCCTTCGACAATTGCTTTGGCCTCTTGCTCTGAGATAGTCGGTGTAAAAATAACGCCACCACTGGCACCTGTAACGGTCTCGATATGACCGATATGACTGTTCTCAAAAGCGCGCTTAATAATAGCAACATCTTCTGAGATTGAAGACTTAGCAGCTTCATATTTGTCAGCAAAGGTATTTAGACTAGTCAGAGTATAAGGGTTGTTGATAAGGTAATTCGAAATAACAACCATACGTTCACTTCTTCTTAATTTCATTTTAACTCTCATTTCCTATTGATTCATTTCTATTTTATCATAAAAATCATTAAAAGACGAACATTATAGGAATGTTCGTCTTTTAATTCTATAATTTAGGCTTGTAGAAAGCGCGATTATCCAGTGGAAAGATCCTTCGTGTCATTTCGCCATCATCAACCTGAGCAAGTGCTGCTGTCATCATCATCATTTCCGCATCAATATTATCAATCATGTGAATGATTTCTGCTTCCATGACCTGCGGACGAACTGGACTGCCGTATTCTAACTGACCATGGTGACTCAAAACAACATGGCGCAAAAGCGTTACATCTTCGCGTCCATCTTCTATATTAAGCTCCAGTATAGTTTTGGTAATTTCTTCATTGACAAGAGCAATATGCCCAATCAAATTTCCGCGAATGGTATACTCTGTCCCATCGACACCGGATAGCTCGATGCATTTAGCCAAATCATGGAGCATAATTCCGGCAAAAAGCAAGCTTTTATTGAGAGTGGGATAAATATCACCAATACTGTCAGCCAGACGAACCATGGTGGCTGTATGATAGGCCAAACCATTTTCAAAGGCATGATGGTTGGTTTTTGCTGCAGGGTAACTGAAAAACTCTTTATCAAACTTACGGTAGAGGGTACGAACAATTCGCTGCCATGTCGCATTCTCAATCTTAAACATCATATTTTCCAAGTAATCTTTAATTTCGACAATATTGACAGGTGATTTTTCACGGAAGTCAGCAGGATCATGAGGCTCACCTTCCTTAACGTTGCGCAAGGTAATTTGATTCACTTGAGGCGTCCCATTGTAGACTTCCCGTCGTCCCTGCATATGGACAACCTTCCCAACTGTAAATTCTTCAACATTATGTGGTTGAGCATCCCAGAGATTGCCCGAAATCTCACCAGAGTCATCTTGAAAGGTCATCGCCAGATAATCTTTTCCGGCTCGAGTTTTGCGAAGTTCAGCTTTCTTGATCAGATAGAAACCTTCAAAAGCCTCATCTTTTTTCATTTGGTTAATCTTCATGGTCATCTCCACCTCCTATTTGCGGAATACTAAGCAAAGATTGGGTGCTAGCATCCTGATAATCCTCAACTGTATCCAGAGCCTTAATAATCGCATTCGTTCGCGTCGTTAGTAGCGTATCGACCGTTTTACTAGCTGTATTGAGCTGCTTTTGTGCCTTAGTTAGCATACCGCCAAATTTTGTAAATTCCGTTTTGACATTGCCCAAAATTTTAGAAATATCATCAGCATTCTTCTGGATATTCAGTGTTTTAAAGCCAACCGATAAGGAATTTAAAAGAGCAGATAAGGTACTAGGACCAGCGACAACAATATGTTCTTCCCGTCGCAAATCATCAAAGAAAGTACTGTTGCGAACCACTTCCGAGTAGAGCCCTTCAGTCGGCAAAAACATGATACCAAAATTGGTTGTTTCTGGTGGATTGAGATATTTCTTTTGAATGTCTTTGGCAAAGCGTTTGAGGCTGGCTAAAAGTGACTTCCGATAATTGTCAATCTGCTCACTGTCACCAGATTCGTAAGCTTCTTCTAGGCGATAGTAGTCCTCCAGCGGAAATTTAGAATCAATAGGCAGATAAACGTAATCATTCTCATGACTGCCAGGTAGTTTAATCGCATACTCTACACGCTCTGAAGAACCCTTTACTGTTGCAAATTCCCGTTCGTACTGACTATCCGTCATGATATCCTCAATAATCTGACCTAGCTGCAGCTCTCCCATAATGCCACGAGTCTTAGTGTTGGAAAGCACCTTGTTTAGGGTGCCGACATCCTGAGCCACACTTTTCATTTCACCCAGACCCTGATTAACAGACTCCAACTGTTTCGATACAGTCTCAAAAGAGGTTTTCAGTCGACTCTGAAGCGTTTGCTCCAACTTCTCTTCAACAGTTTGGCGCATCTGGTCTAAACGTTTCTCGTTTGACCTTTGCATATCCTGAACGGCAGTCGTCAAATTTTGATTAATAAGCTCCAAGCGCTGATCTGAACGATCGCGACTGTCGGTCAGGTTTTGGTGGAGGACATCACGAATATCTGCTAGTTGCTGATAGAGTTCTGTTTTTAAAGCAGCAATTTGTTGATTAAGCTCTAGTGCCTGATCTTTTTTTGCCAAATCCAGTTGATAGGAAAGTTGTTCTGAGAGATTATCAGCATTATCATCCAGCTTTTTTTCCAACTGACCTGATAAACCAATCAAGTGCCTCACTATATAAACGGAAAGGCCCAAGCCAGCCAAACCAATAATTATTAAAAATCCGACCATTTCTTATCCTTACTCTGAATAGCAATAACGTAGCCTGTTGCTACAGTGACCTCAATAGGTTGATTCGTAAATTCGTTACTGGAATATATTTTCTTTTTGAAAAAATTATCACCCGTCAGCTCATATTTAGCTCCCTTAATCACTAAATCCGCGCTATCTGATGTCATAAAAGAGATATAGGTCATATCCTTCACTGGTTGGAGTTGATGAGTCCCCGCTGGAAGGAAGCAAACACGATTTTGCTCATCTACTAAACTGATTTGCTGCATATAAGGAGCGATAGCTGGGTCGCTAGGGAGGAAAATATTTGATAAGGTATGATCGATACGGCCGCCAAATACTCCGTAAATAGTCAAGACGGCTTTGGGATACTGACTCAATACGGTCTTGACTGCTAATTCGGTATCCGTATCATTCTTCTCACTTGGAGCTTGAATCATTTTCCCTGCTTGCTGCCCAATCAAGGCTAGCTCCTCGACAGTAACAGAATCAAAATCCCCTACTGCTAAATCTAAAGGAAAGCCATGCTGCAAAAGCCAGAGACTGCCTCCATCAATTCCGACATAAACATCAAAATCCCTAGCAGGAGCGCAAGGCCTCCCACCGGCAATCAAGGCAACCTCAGTCATTGAGCGCATCCTTTAGGGTTTGGACTTGGGCTGTTAAATCATCAGCTTTAAAGAGGTAGGAGCCTGCCACAAAAATATTAGCTCCAGCCTCCGCACAGTCTGCAATCGTACGATTATCGACACCACCGTCAACCTCAATATCAAAGTCATAACCCATTTCTTCCCGCCAAGCCGCTACTGTTTTAACCTTATCCAGCATTTCAGGGATAAAAGCCTGCCCACCAAAACCTGGATTAACGGTCATAATCAACACTTGATCAACCAAGGGCAGCAAGGGAGCTAACATCGATACTGGCGTTCCTGGATTGATTGCCACACTACCCTTCATTCCTGCAGTCTTAATCTTTTGCAGACTACCATGAATATGTTTCGTTGCTTCAACGTGGATGGTCATAATATCAGCACCGGCCTGAGCAAAGGCCTCGACATAGCGCTCAGGATCAACAACCATCAAATGACAATCAAAAACCATTTTGCTGTGCTTACGCATACTAGCAACCACATCTGCTCCAAAACTAATATTCGGAACAAACTGACCATCCATGATATCAATATGAACATAATCAGCATTAGTAGCGTCAATACGTTTGAGCTCATTTGCAAAATTGGCATAGTCAGCAGCAAGGATTGAAGGAGCAATCTTTTTTATCATGGATTTCCTACTTTCTTTTAATAATTTTCTTATAGACTTCTCGGCGATTTTCAATTTCACTAAGGAATTGCAGGTAATTATCATAGCGTTCCTGCCAGATATGGCCGGCTTCGAGAGCTGTCTTCACAGCACAGTCAGGCTCATGCGTATGGGTGCAGGATCGGAATTTACAGCCATGACTAGCTTTACGAATTTCAGGAAACGCTTCGCTTAAGTCCTCAGCACTGCCAATCTCATAATTAAGAGAGGAAAAGCCGGGGGTATCAGCAATTTTACCACCATAAGCGTCATATAAACTGACTGCCCTAGTCGTGTGGCGTCCCCGTCCCAGACTATCAGAAATAGTTTTGGTTTCCAAGTCCAGCTCAGGAGCAATTTTATTGAGCAAGGTAGATTTACCAACACCAGTTTGCCCCATAAAAACGCTCACTTTTCCAGATAAATAAGGAAGCAGCTCATCTAGCAACCAGACAAAATCATAACCGATAATCTGGTACTGCCTACGGATTTCTTGCATAGCTACTCTATCTTCCAGCAAATCCATCTTGGAAATATAGATAATAGGCCGAATCTGCTTCCCTTCCAAAAGGACTAGGAAACGATCGAGTAAATTACTATTAAAATCCGGCTCCTTGGCGGACATAATGACAACAGCCTGATCAATATTGACAATAGGCGGCCGGACCAGACTATTTTTCCGTTCATGAATCTTTAAAATATAACCTTCAGAATTTTCCTCCGCTGAAAAATCGACCCAGTCACCAACATAGGGAGTCTGTCCTTTTTTGCGGAAATTTCCCCTGGCTCGAGTCTGATAAATCTGGCCGGCTGACTCAACATAGTAAAAACCCGCTAAAGCCTTGATAATTCTACCTTGCAAATGAGCTCCTTTATGAATTTTATGGGCTTATTATACCATAAAAGCCCTCTCTTTGGGGCAGAAACAAAGCCTTGCAATTTTCAGAAAATACGCTATAATAGTTGTGTATGCGGAGGTGGTGGAACGGCAGACACGCATGCTTCAGGCGCATGTGCCCGTACGGGTGTGAGGGTTCAAATCCCTTCCTCCGCATTTATTTCGTTTGATACTTCGTCACTGCAAGGCGCCTAACTCAGGTTAAGCTGCCTTTTGTTTCCTCGTTTGAAACGAAATAATATTTTGTGGAATTCTTGCCTTGTCAGGTTTGAAAGACTTCTGGAAAGGTGGCCCAGCTTGGTACGGCACCGGACTCGAAATCCGGCAAGTGGACTTTGTTCATGCGCGGGTTCAAATCCCGTCCTTTCCTTATTGTTAGCGAGCTCTCGTCTCATATAGACGGGAGTTTTTTGTCATAAAAAGGATTGGGGGCGTTTTTTATGCCCCACGACATAAAAGTGATAAATAATTCACTTTTTTATTGACAGTATTTTGAAGAAGTGATATATTTATAACAGAAAGAGTTAGAAATAATTAACATTTATCTTATATAGAAAGAAGGGATGACTTATGAAAAACCATATTTACAAACGGATGACATTCGCTATTGTGCTTCCTCAACTATTTGTCATCTGGTTAATCTCAACTGACTCTCATCCTGTCTGGATCAAACATGTCACCTTTGGCATTACAATGGCTTTGATTTTCATTATTTCTATCATTGTCAATACTGTCAAATTTCCTGATAAACCTGCCAAATCTGATCTTAAAAAAGCTCCCCAGCAAAAACAAAAATTCCGCTGGACCTACTTGATACCAAGTTTATTTGTTATCCCAATGATGATTGTCAATGTCGCAGTTAGTTCAAATCCTGTTAGTATCAAGCTTGCTGTTTTAGGCATAACATTTGGTTTGATAGCTGTCATTTTCGCGACTACTGCTTGGCTGATGAATCGTCACAAAAAACTAGGGAGGTTGCTTACTAATGAAAAATAAAAAACGGCTCTATATTTCCTGGCTTCTGATGTTACTTTTGTGGTTTCTAACGTGGTTTCTAACACCGCAAAGTCATCCTGCTTGGATAAAAACTACTGTCTTCATTATCGCTTTACTGTTTCAAGCTATCATTCTGTGGCTCTTTCGCAAAGAAGCCTTTCAAAAACCAGAAGACCGCTATTTTGGATTGACTGAAAAATTGTACAGTATGACAATCTTTGCCGCAATGGGGGTTTATACCAAAGGTATTTGGGCTATCACGCCAAATAGCAATCCTATCTGGATAAAGCATGTCTTTTTAGGATTGGGGCTCTTGATTTTAGTTGCTTTCTTCCTCTACTTTGCTTTCAAAAAAGTGGACGAAAAGCCTGATGAACGCTTTTATGCTGACTTGGCTAAGGCTGCTTGCCTGACCTTGAGTTTGATCTTAGCCTGCTTGATGATTTTGAGCGTTATTGCCTTCTTCTTCCCATTTACCTTGACAGCTGGTATGATTTTGATCTTCGGCGCAGTTATGATTTTGGCCTTTGATATTGCTTTTTTCCTCTTTGAGAAAAGAGGTGGTTAAGATGGCTAATATCCTAACTAATCTCAAAGAATTACGCAAGGCGAAAAAAATGAGTCAGGAGGAACTGGCGCAGTTAATTGGGGTCAGAAGGGAAACCATTGTCCACCTAGAAAACAACCGTTACAACCCCTCACTTGAAATGGCGCTGAAAATCGCGGAGATTTTCCAGCTGCCTGTGGAAGATATTTTTCAACTGAATAAGGAGGATCAATCATGAAAACACAAACTTGCCCTTACTGTGGGGAAAATCAATTTGTTACAGCCAAACAAAACAAAGGCTATGCTGGTGTTTCACGTTCGGGCAGTGCCACTAAGCTAGGTCAATCGATCTGCCTAGAAATCTGTAAAAACTGTGGAACGGTTGTTCGATTTTTTGTGGAAGAGCCTGAAAAATTAAGCTAATTAAAAAATCCTGCTCGTTCAGCGGGATTTTTTTGATAAGGTGAGCAAGCAGCAACTCAGTAAAAAGGTCGAGGCTGTCATACTGCCGGTTCCATATTTCTCAAGCAGACTGCTACTAATAAAGAGATTAAAAACAGTAGCCAGGAGGGCTAGACTAGTCATTATCACCATAATAAGATCCAGTCTTCTTTTTGTCCAGTGGCTTGTAAGAATCTGCCCATAAGTCAAATAAAAATAGGCAAAAAATAACCAAACTAGGGTAAATATCAGATTGATCGGCCTCAGCCAAAGCGGAAAGACGGTATAAAGCCCGCCAAAAAAGAAACCACCCAAAGGCATCCCTAATAAAATGAGAAAATGTAAACCAGCCTGTAGGACATAAAGGCTAGCACAAAGACCAGCTAAAATCTTTATCAACTTCATAAATTCACCTGCCTCTATTCAACATCTGCCTTGTATTCTTCAAAAGACTGCCAGCGACTGACGTCAGCTGGTAGAGGATGGGCGTAATAAACTGTCTTCAACTGACGACTGAGCAAACTATTCCATGTCTCTGTCAGCACAGGATTGTCATAAAGCGGTACTTGCTCTAAAGGATAGAGGTCACCAACAATAGCCTGACCACTATCTAAGACTAAGGACACACTGTCCTCGCTATGCCCCGGTGTATGGACAATCTCACCAGCGATTCCCAAAGCCGCCAAGAAGCTTCTGCTGTTGGCACAAGAGAGCAGAAAAATCTCCTCATCATGAATCGGTTTGAAATCCTTGTTTCCTTCTTTTTCAAAGATATGGTCTGACTGATGGATAAAAGATTTCTGCACGTCCATGACTACCAGATCTATCCCCAAAGCCATCAAGTCCTGTGCCAGACCCATATGATCAGGATGGTAGTGAGTGATGAGGAGGTAGTCAATAGTGTCTACCTGAACCCCCGCTTGCTTGATAACTTTGAAAAACTGTGGCAGCTTTCCTGCTCAGTCTGTATCAACCAGCAAGATTTCTTTGCTACCTTTAATAAGATAGGTCCGTGTGTTGCCGTACTTCAACTCTCTTAACATCTTACACTCCTTGATCTTTTAACGCATCTGCCAATCTAGCAAAATCCATAATAGACAAAGCTTCGCCGCGGATAGATGGCTGGAGTTCTGCTTGCTCCAAAGCGGCTTCCAATTTAGCTTTGATGTCTTCTGACTTGGCAAAGCGATTGGTTAGGTTGTTCCACAAGGTTTTGCGACGGTGGACAAAGCTGGCTTTTGCGACGTCAAAAAGGAAATCTTCGTCTTGCACTTCCACCAAAGGCTGATTGCGGCGTACCATTTTAAGGATGGCTGAGTCAACATTTGGCGCGGGTACAAAAACGGTGCGAGGCACGATAAAGGCTACCTGAGCCTCCATATAATACTGTACCGCAATAGACAGAGAGCCGTAAGCTTTAGTGTTAGGCTCGGCTGAAATCCGGTCTGCCACTTCTTTTTGCATCATGACCACAAACTCTTGAAAGGGAATCCTACTCTCAATTAAATGCATGAGAATCGGCGTGGTGATGTAGTAAGGCAGGTTGGCTACAACTTTGATAGGCAGGTCAGGATTTTTAAAGTTTTGAATTTGCGTTTGCAAGTCCGCCTTGAGGATATCTTGATTGATTACCTGCACGTTGTCAAAATCACGCAGGGTATCTGCCAAAATCGGAATGAGACGCTCATCAATCTCAAAAGCCATGACCTCAGCAGCCTTCTCCGCCAAAAACTCGGTCAAAGCCCCGATGCCGGGGCCAATCTCAATGACATTGACGTTCTGATTAACCTCTGCTACGTCAACAATCTTCTGTAAAATATTGGTATCGGTCAAAAAGTTCTGACCGAAGGATTTTTTAAAGGTAAACCCATGACGCTCTAAAATGGCGCGGGTAACGGTTTTATCTGCGATTTTCATGACTAATCTTTCTTCTCTTAAGGAACTAAATACTGGTAAACTGAGGGCTACTTATCTTTAGTCAGTTCTTTAGTGCGCTCCAAGGCTTGATTAATCCCTTGGACCAGTGAAGCTTGCAGGCCAGCTTGAGTCATAGCCAGCAAGCCAGCAATCGTTGAACCACCGGGTGACGTCACTTCATCTCGTAATTGAGACGGATGCCTGTCTGACTCAAGCACCATTTGAGAAGCTCCAAGCAGGGTCTGAGCTGCCAAGCGTCTAGCTGTTACTGCACTGAGACCATTTTGTACACCGGCTTGAGTCAAGATGTCGATAATCTCATAGACAAAAGCCGGTCCGCAGCCAGCAATAGCTGTTGCTGCATCCATCAGCTTTTCTGGAATTTTCTGAACTTGGCCAGATTCGACCATCACCTCTTCAAAAAGCAATTCTAATTGAGGATTGCGGGTGGTAAATGTGGTCATTCCCTGACTGATAGCCACTGGAGTATTAGGCATCATACGAACAATCTTTTCAGTGGGCAGATAAGTTGACAATTGCTCAATTGTAACACCAGCAGCCATGGAGACCCAAACAGTTTCAGGATTATGAGCAATAGTTTCTGATAAGTCCTCCAAAATAGGTGCTATAAATTGTGGCTTAATGCCGAGGAAAACTAGATCAGCCTGTTCAATAAGCGCCTCATTAGATAAAACCTCACCACCACAGGCTTTTTGGATCTGTTCGGCTTTAACTGGATTATGATTGCTGAGTAAGAGTTCGTGGACTTCAAGCTTGGCTACTGACTCTGCAATAGCTCCCCCCATGTTGCCCAAACCGATAAAACCAATCTTCATGTCTGTCTCCTATTCTCGAATTTGACCATTACCTGTAATGATGTATTTGTAGGTTGTCATTTCACGCAAGCCCATAGGGCCGCGCGCATGCATTTTCTGCGTTGAAATTCCCAATTCACAACCCAAACCGAACTGTCCGCCATCAGTGAAACGAGTCGATGCATTGACATAGACAGCTGCTGAATCTACCAACTGGGTAAAGTAATTTGCAGCTTTAGTATTCTCTGTCACAATAGCTTCACTGTGCCCTGTCGAATGCTGAGCGATATGCTCTACGGCCTCAGCTACATCAGAAACCACCTTAACAGCCAAAATAAAGTCTAAAAATTCCGTATCAAAGTCATCTACGCCGGCTGGATGAGCGCTGCTTAAATAGGCCAAAGCTTGCTCATCAGCACGCAGCTCTACCTCACCGGCCAGAGCTCGCTCCAATTTAGGCAGGAAGTCGCTGGCAACAGCCTCATGCACCAAAAGGACTTCCTCAGCATTACAGACTGACGGCCGGCTGGTTTTAGCATTAACAACGATAGCTACCGCTTTATCCAAATCAGCGTCAGCATCTACATAAACATGGCAAATTCCCGTCCCTGTCTCGATAACTGGCACAGTAGCCTGCTCCACAACAGCCCGAATCAAACCTGCTCCGCCCCGAGGAACTAAGAGATCAATCTTGCCCTTGGCAGTCATTAACTCAGTCGCTGAAGTACGGCTGGTATCCTGAACCAATTCAATCACTTCAGGAGCAATACCCGCCTTTTCCAAACCGGCCTTCAGGGCTAAAACAATCGCATTGGCCGAGCGAAAGGCCTCCTTACCGCCGCGCAAAATGACAGCATTACCGCTTTTGATGGCTAGGGCTGCGGCATCGGAGGTCACATTAGGCCGACTTTCATAAATCATGCCAATCAATCCAAAAGGTAGGGAGCGCTTGACGATCTTCATCCCGTTGGAAGCCGTATTTTCTTCCAAAATCAGACCAACTGGGTCAGTCAAAGAGATCAGGGCTCGAATACCTGCAGCCATCTCTTGGATGCGCTTTTCTGTCAACAGCAGGCGGTCTTGCATAACCGGACTGATAGAGCCCTGCTGGGCTGCGGCCATATCTGCTTCATTTGCGGCCAAAACAGCTGGTATATGCTCTTCCAAGGCTGCAGCCATGGCCTCAAGCGCCTCGTTTTTCTGGGTCGTACTGGCCAGATTGATAGCCGCTTTATGAGCTAGCAGACTATCTAATAATTCTTGTGTTGATGTCATATTATCCCTTTCTTATAGAGCCACCCAGTCATTGCGGTGAATAAAAACTCCCTTAGCATGCTCTTGAAGCAACAGGTCTCGTAGTTCTTGCGAAGACATCTTGGCACGTCCTTTACCAAGCAAGTCATGCTGGGGCTGATTGTAGACCTCTACAATATCGCCGACCTCAAAATCACCACTGACCTTGGTAATGCCTGCTGCCAGTAAACTATTCCCATGGTCATCCAAAGCTTCCTTGGCTCCTTCGTCAATCTCTACATAAGCTTCTGTTCGGGCATAGAAAGCCATCCACTGCTCACGTTGGCTCATCCCCGCTTCATCCGCCAAGAAAAGAGTGCCCCGATTAGTCTGACCAACCGCTTGCAGGAGAGCCGTATCTTTCTTAGACGAGCAAATATAGACTGGTACACCGGACTTAGTTGCAATCTGAGCAGCCTGAAGTTTAGTGGTCATACCACCGGTCCCATTGCTACTGCCAGTACCAGCAGCCATTTCAAAGAGATCGTCCGTGATGTTGACGACTTTATCAAAATGCTTAGCCTCAGGATTTTTACTAGGATTGTCAGAGTAGAGTCCATCGACATCAGTCAGGATAACCAGAAGATCCGCCTTGACCAAGGAAGCAACCTGAGCTGAGAGCGTATCATTGTCTCCGACCTTAATCTCTTCAATAGCAATGGTATCATTTTCATTAATGATAGGAATAGCTCGCTGACGCAATAAAACCTGCAGAGCTTGAGAGGCATTCTTATAACGACGATCGTCCGCAAAGTCGTCCTGAGTCAATAGAACCTGAGCCGCCACAATGCTGTCTTTCATGAGATTTTGAGTGTATTCCTCAATCAAAAGCCCCTGACCGACCGCTGCACTAGCTTGCTTTTCAGCAATTTTTCTGGGACGCTTCTCAAATCCTAGACGCCTAAAGCCCGCTGCGATAGAGCCAGATGTAACAAGAACAATATCATGCCCTTGTTGGTGGAGCTGGGCCAGCTGGTTAGTGATACGGGCTAGTTTAATACGATCCAAATTTCCATTTTTCTGAGTCAGGGAACTTGTTCCAACCTTAAAGACGAATGTTTGTTTTTTCATTATAATGATTTCCTTCTGCAGCCTATCTCTAGATAAAACTTCCTCTTGATTGCTTCTACTACCTCTGGTAACAGTACAATAAAAGACAGTCTGTCTCATTTAATAGGTCATTTTCATAAAATGTTCTAGTATCTTCTATTTTATTCTACCATAAAAAGAAGACTGGGCAAAAATTCGTCCAGTCTTCCTATTTTGGAGTAAGCCCTTGGCACAAGAGGATACGACCCCAAATTTTCCATTTTTGAATTCTTTCCCTTCCCCTCTTACTTCCTTTACTCCTCTATAATAACCGCAAAATCGTCTGGGGAACGTCTGATATGCGGGTAACCAGATTTCAAAGCTTTCCCCACAGCCAGCATTAAAATAGGTTCCCAATCAGAAGAGAGTTTTAGGTAGTCCTTCATTGCTTCAAAACCCACTCCTCTCATCGGCACACTGTCATAACCATAGACACGGACAAGATGCATAAGATTCATAGCAAAAAGGCCAACATCCAATCGCAATCCTTCAATATCCTTATCCTCAGGGTGAAGGGCAAAATACTGACCAATCCGCTCAGAACGGACAGCTGCTTCAGCTTTTGTAACAGTACCTTTTTCCACATGAAATTCCTGCCACCTCTCTAAGTCATAGGCCTTTTTATCACCAAAGAGCAAAAAGACTACGGAAGCCTCCTTGACTTGCAGCTGCCCTGCTGCAAATGCTGCAAGACGTTCTTGTCAATCTCAGCGGTATCCACAATCTTCTGTAAAATATTGGTATCGGTCAAAAAGTTCTGACCGAAGGATTTCTTAAAAGTAAATCCGTGACGCTCAAGTACGCTCTTCGTCACGCTATAATCTGCAATTCTCATGTGTATTTCTTTCTAGGTTTCTAATCAAGCGTTAAAAACAATATAACGGATCAAATCTATATATGAGTGAGTCCCAATGGCGGTAATTAAATCAATTTTCTTTTGCAAATAAGCCAATGGAAAACCAAAAAAGATAGATAGGAGGATAACTTCAGCAATAGGGATATGTCCGACAAAATGTCCTAATACATGGGGAAAAATCATTAAGGTATAGGTACATAAATTCTCAATTAAATGTTCAGGTCTGCGTTTTAACAAACTAAAGACTAAGGCTAGATACACAAAACGAGTAATAATTTCTTCAGAAATACCAGGGACTAGCGACTTTAGTAAGTTGTCCAGATTAAGAAAGAAACCAAAGTTACTCCCACCAGATAAGTAGACTAATAAAATATTAATTCCTCCCAATAGTGTTCCCAATCCAATGATTATACTTAGTGTTCTTATTAGATTATTCTTCACTATCGATTGGTCAATATCGTAACGCCTAATACTTGCCATTGCTCCTAAATAGCTAGGAATAAGCATGTAGGTCAGGGGCGAAATCACTTCGTGGCGATTGAAATAGTATAAGTTTAATAAGAGGGCAAAAAATAGGGAAAGAACTAAATCTTGAAACTTGAAGGCCTTGATATTCTTAATAAGTAAAATGATTCCAATTAAAGCGGAAAATACAAACTGTAAACCTTGTCCTTTGATGGGGATTCCAGCTGATAAACCCAAAGAAAGTAAAAGAATTAAGAGGGTAATACATACTAATTTTGTGCGTTTTTTAGTCATAGAGATGCCTTTTCTAAATAGACATTTATTCAAGCTAATTCTAACACATTCTATTTTCCATGTCATAGGATTTAGAAAGTAATACGTCAATAGTTACAAAATTAGACTGCTTTGGCTAAAAGATATTTGAAAGAGCATCATTTCTTACAGAACCATCTGAGATTTTTTTCTATTTTGACATTTCAGATTGACAACGCGACGCTCCAAAATGGCACGGGTCACAGAGTAATCTGCTATTCTCATAGGTGCACTTTCTATTTTAATTCTTTCTATTTATTCTACCATAAATAAAACAGGGGTGACGGGCGACCTAGAACAGTTAAGCTAATTAATCAATAAAAACCGAAAACTCTCCTACCTTTCTCCTAACATGGGGATGACCAGATTTTAAGGCTTTCCCCACAGACAACATTAAAATAGGTTCCCAATCAGAAGAGAGTTTTAGGTAGTCCTTCATTGCTTCAAAATCCACCCCCCTCATCGGCACACTCTCATAACCATAGGCACGGACAACATGCATGAGGTTCATAGCAAAGAGACCAACATCCAATCGCAATCCTTCAATATCCTTATCCTCAGGGTGAAGGGCAAAATACTGACCAATCCGCTCAGAACGGACAGCTGCTTCAGCTTTTGTAACAATGCCTTTTTCCATATGAAATTCCTGCCACCAATCCAAATCATAAGCCTCTTTATCTCCAAACAAGAGAAACACTGCGGAGGCTGTTTCAACCTGCGGCTGATTAGCTGATAATTTCCTCAACTCTTTTTGCTTTTCCTTATTTTTAACAACTACGACGCGCCAAGGCTGGAAATTGTTGCCAGACGGTGCATAGCTGGCATGTTTCAGCATATCGACGATCACACTTTTTTCCAAGATTGCTTGGGAATCAAAATATCTGATAGACCGACGCTCATCCAAAAAGCTTAAAATATTTTCCACAACTTGTATCCTCCTTTGTGTTTCTCAACAATTTCATTATAATAAAGCTAATGATGAAAAAACAGTAGTCACTTTTTTGTGACTACTGTCTTAGGAGACCTTTCTATGCAACCAAAAACACACTGGAACTGTGGGTTATCAAGATTAATGGACAGTATTTCAGGAAAATGGAAACTCAATATTATCTGGATGATCTCGCAGCATGAGCCCATTCGTTTTAACCAGTTAAAGCGTGAAGTAGAGGGAATCACTAAAACCATGCTGACACGCGCTTTAAACGATTTAATAGCCGATGGCCTAGTGCTCAAAACAGACCTACAAACCTTGCCTTTCCACACTCAGTACCGTTTAACAGCAAAAGGACAAGAACTATTGAAGCTTTTACTCAAACTCAACACATGGGGTAAAGATAATATGTAGCTGCCCTCTGTGTTAGAAAGCACCAAAATATTGACATTTAGTCTATAAATTTATAGACTGTTACCAGTATTATCAATTACAAGGAGGCCATTTATGAAAACAATCAACGCTACATTCTTTATTAAAGAAGGCAAACGTCAAGATTTTTTACAGGCCGTTCAACCACTGATTGAATCCTCAAGACAAGAAAAAGGAAACCGCAGCTACCAGCTCTATCAAGCTGTGGACAAGCCCAATCAATTTATCATGATTGAACAGTGGGAAAATCAAGAAGCCATTGATAGCCACAACCAAACACCGGCCTTCACCCAATTTTTCGACCAATTGTCTGATTGGTCATCAGCTGAACCAATTGTGACTGTATTTGACTAAATGATTCTAAAGGGAGTGGGAATACGAACCAAAACTTTCAATTTTTGGGTTCTTTCCCACTCCCTTTGCAATTCTTTTTCACAGCTGACTCAAACGCTTCGTGACACTAAGCTTACGCATGGTTGCGGTAATGCCTAACTTATTTTCTAGAAAGTTGGTATTCAGCCGTTTCTTTTCAGCATCACATGGTAGTAAAGATACAGACATTCACTGCCGACAGCAAACACTTCATCACCAAAATCTTGCTCTAGGAGCTGAGCGATTTTCTCCGAAGGCAGTGATCATTAGTAAACACCAGATGAACACGTGAACTATCATAGGTCTCACCAAAAGGATTCTCCTGAGTAGCCTTTGCTAGTTGCTCAGAGCTTTTGACAATGACGGATAAATTCGCTCCGATATTTTTTAAAATCGTATCGTGGACGAGATTTTTGACGTCTTTATCGGCTAAATCCGTCTCGCAAACAATATTCCCACTCTGAATATAGGTTTCTACGGACTGCAGACCTGCCACTTCTAAAATTTCCCTAAGATAAGCCATCTTGGGAATTTTATTTGGCCTGGTCGGCGTAACGCCACGCAGGAGGATAATCGCTTTCTTCATCAGGTCTTCTCACTCTGAAAATGAAGCCATCAATCTAGCATAAGCGGCAACATCTCCCGTAGAAAAATAGTCAAACCAAGCTTCGATGGTTTTGTTAGCATACAAGTTTAATTTTTCCACAATCAGTTTGGCCCACAAGAGCGAACCAGCGGAACTTGTTGTGATCAGATTGCCATCACAAACAGCCACATCTTCTTTGTAATACCTCTGCCCAGTATAATGAGGACTCATTTCTGGGTAAAAAGGAGCATTGCTCGTATGGAAACGTGTATTTAAGGCACTACGGTCAGCCAGCCCCAAGGTAGCACCGCAGATAGCGGCAACCAAGATCCCCTCCTGTAACAACTTGGCCGCAAGGTTCAAAATAGCTGCTTGCTCCTCATCTAGCCAAGTCTCACCGCCAATGAGCACCAAAGCTGCTGTACTCGCAACATCTATATCATCTAGACTTAAATCGGGCACTAGAGTAATGCCGCTGGCTGTCCCAATCGGCGCTTTTGTCCTGCCTACCGTCTTAAACGAAACTTTGGGCTTTTTCAGCATAGTCTGCAGGCTCAAAGCTTGCATCAAATAGCCATGCTCCCAATCAGCCATAGTATCTTGGACGTACATATAAACGGTTTTCATCATTCCTGCCTCACACACCCCTATTGAATAACTTTTTCCATGTATTTCCTACCTCACAGAGTATCTTAGTATGGTCTTTTGCTTGTCTTCAGCTGTTCTGTTGCGATTGCTTAGGTAGATTTCTCTGTGAAAATCGGCTGTTCGTGTAAGGCTGAGTTCATTGGCAAGTTGATCCATCAATGCAAAAGACTTGGGTTCATCATCGTAGCTTCCCATATGTAAGATCTGAATAGCTTTGCCATCTTTTACTTCTTCAAAGCCTATCTCATCATACAAGTCATTAGGCTTTTTCTTTCTAACAGTCTCAAGCGCCTTGGTAAAATCCTTCTGCCTTATAAAATCAGGTTGTTTAATCATCAGTGTATAGGTCAGTTTGTTTTTATCAAATGCTGACTCATCACCATTTTCCCAAAGTCCCTCCAAAGGATAGACGGTAAAATCCGTCACTTCAGCATCGGACCTATCTTTCATATCTTTCTTATACTGCATCTTGATAGCATAGGCCAGCGCATATAGGGCGGATATCCTATCTGAAAAATCCGCTTCATTGGGATTACCTTTGCCTTTTATCAGGATAAACTGCTGTTTGGGTACTTCTACTACGACCGGTGTCTGCTTGACACCATAAAGAGCTTTTTCCTGTTTTCTCCATTCGTATTTCATGATCTAATCCTCCTGTATTTTGATAGTTCTATTGTACAGGAAGATACTTGACACCATTTGTCAGGTTCTATATTTTTTGGCCATTTTATGAGTCATTTCTCTCATTTGCTTTCGAACATCCTCTGGTTCTAAAACTTCTACTGCATCGCCAAAGGAAAGAATATAGCGATAAAGGTTGTCGTCATTAGGCAATTCTATCTCGGCACAGAGATTGCCCTCTTTATCTTCTACAGCATATTCAGCCATTTCATCGTAGACCCTAAATGCTGCTGTTTTATCAAATTTCATTTTGATTGCTACTGTATCTTTAGTCTTTACTTCCCTTGGCAAAACAATACTATCGAATTGATCGTCAAAGCTATCCGAACATATTTCAAAGGCTTTTATACGAGACAGTTTAAAATATCTAAAATCTTTTCTGAGCAAACAAAAACCATAGACATACCAATCCCAGCTTTTAAATAAAAGCCTGATTGGCTTGACTTCTCTATAAGTCTCTTCTTTACTGCTGGAAAAATACCTGAATCTTACAATATTTTTATCGATAATGGCTGACTTTATGTCTCTAAATAACTCACCATAGGCCTTATTCCCCTGCCAGCTGTCAAAATCAACCTCTATCCAATTGGTGTTTTTCATTTTAAAGAGGGCCGACAATTTTGTCAGAAGCTCATTCTCATATTCTTTACTTGTTCCCTCCAGACCTTTCAGGGCGATTAAAATCTGCTCTTGTTCTTTCCCAGAGAGAAGGGACTTCCTCAGTACAAAGTCTTCAGAAATTTCGATGCCGCCACCCTTGCCTTGAGTCGCATAAATCGGAATGCCTGCACTGCTGATAACATCGATATCTCGGTATATGGTCCTGACCGAGACTTCATATTTCTCAGCCAATTCATTAGCCGTTACTTTACCCTTCTCCAGTACGTAATATAGAATTTTAAATAGTCTATTATTTTTCATAAATCAATTGCTCCTACAAATAGGACAGCACAAGCCTGACAGAGATTATCGGGTTAGGATATTTTTCACTCAGCAAAAGCTTCAAAACCTTCTGCAAATCTGCTTGGCCGTCTCCTATTCCTTAGGTTTCATCAATCATCAACTTTACAAAACCGTCTTCTTCGGCATTGTAAACGTGTTTCCCAATAATAGAACGAAGTTTTTGGATATCTGCTAAGTCAGGGCTGGCAAATTCCAGATAGTTTTTTTCAGAATCCGCTGTATTCATATCCCTATAAAAATCGCTAATATAACAGTAAAATTCCTCTAAAATATCCTCCAGAGGATACTGCGATATAGCCTCACCAGCTCCCTCACCCAAGTCGGGCTCCTGTACAAAAGACAATGAAGTCACATACTGAAGTTCTCCACTCTCATCTTTGGTCTGATAAATGCCTGATTCAACTTTTTCATAATTAGTTTGTTGATATTTTTCTGCCTGATAATTTTCAATAGCCTTCATATTTGCACTCCTTTATACCTTGCCATTACTTAACTTTCTCCAAAGTCATATCGAATTGAAAAACTAGAATAACCTACTATAATTCAGCCACCATAATCAACTCTTCATCTTTTTCAGATACTGTGCGGAAACCTAGTTTCCGGTACAGTTTAACGGCATAGTTAGCCTTTTGAACAGATAAAGAAGCTGCCTTAAAGCCATTTGTTTTGAGCAAGGTCAGCATTTCTTTCATCAGGACTGTTCCAATCACCTGCCCTCTGTATTCTTTGAAAAGGGAAATAGATAGAGAAGGCGTATCATCGTTGATGTGCCCATAATCCTCCATTATCCTGCTCCATACAGCACCGACTAGCTCTTGATTGATTTCTGCCACCAGGCAAAAATCCCCAAACTGACTGCCAAAGTCTTTGACATATAGCTGCAGTTCTGGGCGTTTGATAATCTCTTTATCAGGCTTTTCCGCCCCTTCCGGAATAAAAATCGCTTCATACAAAAAGTCATTCAGTCTATCTACTTCATCTCTTTTCATTTTTCTAATCCTATAGGTCATCGTATTCTCCCAGAAAGTTTTAACTAAAAAATTCTAAAAAATGAACCCATGGTACTTTAGAGTATTGTAAGTTATGGATTAGTCTGCTATTTATCTTTATTGATCTGCTTTTCCAAAAACACAACGGATGCTACTGTCCCCAAAATACCAAACGTCCAATCACGTCCCTTCTTTCTGCAACTATCACAAATTAGCACCTTTTTGTTCGTTGTCAAAGTTTTCTTACAAAATCTATTGATGCACTGCCTCTCCTTTTTATCTTTCATCATTATTTTCTTCCTTAATAAACTTAGACTGCTTGCTATTCTCAATTAACGTCTTCTCACTATTCAATTTTTTAATCTTTCTATCTAAATCTAGCCAAAAATCTATGTTTTTACCAGAAGTACGATAGTTCTCATGAATGGTCTCAAGAACACTTCCAAATTCTTGCTTTTGAATATACTCCAAATTTTTAATTTTTGGCACCTTTTTTAATAGTTTTACAACTAAACCTCTATTTATAGGCACATTGTATTCCGATAATTCATTAATTGAACTTTTATAAGCTAAAAACCTTTCTTTAGCAAGTCCTTGTTTATCTAGTGTAAAATCAATATATATTTGCATACCAACAATTTTAGTATACAACTGAATATCCTCTAAAATAAAATTAGTATGCCTTTCAAATGATGAATATAAATAATTTGGTTGATTTATCTTTTTTAGAACTTCGTTTTTATTAGAAATCATATCAGATTTGATATGGCTAATTGATTTCTCCATCAAATTAGAAGCTTTTTCAAGTAACTTAAACTTCTTTTCATGGTTTGTCTCGCTCTGAGCCTCAATTATTTTCATCCTAGACTCAAAAAATGGACTAAGAATACTATTATTCCTATCCCATATCACTTGATATTCCTGTGTACTTTGTATATCAAGCAACAACTCATAAATCTGTTTTAACTGTAACTGAGTTGAAAGTTCAGATGAATTATCTACCCTCTCGTCAACTTCTTTTAATGTCAAATCTTCAACCCTAGTATTATTATTTTGAGTATCTACAATTACTGCTCGTAAGTTCCCTTCAACCTTTTTAGAATCACCTAATTTATATATTCCAGCTTCCAACTTATTTTTTACATCTGGCGACAAATTATCAAAATCAGGTTTATAGAGTTTTCCAGTAGATTCATCAAAAATCGCTGAGTGAATTTGATCTCTAACAGTCATAGCATTGACTAAATTCGTATCATGTGAAATAACAATTTGATTTATAGTAGGATATACGTCACTGTCAAGTAATTGTGGCAAAATCGTCTCAAACGGATTACTAATTGCAAAAATATTTGTGGTTCTTTTATCAATATCAGAAGTAAATAAAGAAAATTGTTCTAACTTTTTTCTGATAATCTCATTATTACCTTTTCTTTCTATTAATTCATTTGTCATATATACCTCGTGTAGCTTATTTTGATCTATTTATCATGTCTAAAATAACATTTAAAGCTATTTTCGATATCACATCTACAGTAAACACTCCTAATTTTTCAGCACGTGATTTAGTTTCTCTCCAAACTTTAGGACTCCTAACAGAATCTAAAAATTGATGACCTTCATAAGTTAATCCATTTACAAATCCCATTTGAAATTTATTATTTCCATACTTAGGATCCCAATTTAAAAATCCTGCTTCTTTAAGGAGATTACAACGATAGGTAATAGTATTAATATCATACTTTTTTGCTCTATTAAATTTTTCTGGTGTAGAAAACACAAGGGGCTCTGGATATTGGTATAACTCCTCAATATCTAATGAAATATCTCTAGCAATCTCTGGATTAAATTTCACTTCCCTCTACCTCCGTATCTCCATATTTAAATCCTTTACTTATCTTACCAGAGTAGTAACTCCATCTAAAAAGGCAAATCATCATCGCTAATGTTAAATATGTCTAAATCACTATCTTCTTCTGTCCCATATTTCGGAAATTTATTTTCATAAAAATTTATTAGAAACAACCCCACAGTTGCGCAAGCATTAATAACAAAATAAGCATATAATGGTTCATCTATAAGGTATTTATCAGAATCATGCCCGTGAAATGATGTTTTATCACTACGCAAATCTTCAATTGCCTTTGAAATAGTTGTAAGTGAGCTGCTGATACTTTTCATTTCATCAGGCATTTCTAAATTAGGATTAAGCTCAAATTTCTTTAAAATAGCTTTCACTAATTTCCCATTTGTTAAGTTAGAAGCATTGATATCCGAAAATCTACTATCCTTCAAAATTTCCTTCATAATACTTTCTAAAACTGAATTAGCGTAACCTACTGATTCTGCAGGGTCTTTTTCAATATTTTGAAAAGCTTTCTCAAAACTTGTTGAAGCATTTTTGTAATCAGCTTTCAGCTCATTTCTAAAAGTTGGAATTGACGGAATAAAATCAGGCGTTTCAATTCCTAAATCTATAGCCATTTGAAGTAATTTATCAGGGACTTCTATAGCTATATTCCCCAAGGTTTCAGATAGATTAATTTTATTTTTATTATTTCCTTCCGTAAAATACGAAATATAAAAATCAGCATTTCCAAAATTGTCATACACTGTTTGGTTCAGTCTAATATATTGCTCTACGTTTTTATAGCTACTATATTTATTCCATATTTTTGTTTCAACTTTTTTCAATAACTCCATCCTATAAACTGGTGAAATTTCCATAATTATTTATCAAATCCTTTCATCACACCCTCAACTTCCACAAAGCTAATGTTAAAGTGTTCTGGGCGCTTAATAATGTCTTTGTCAGGCTTTTCGATTCCTTTTGGAACAAAGATAACCTCATACAGGAAGTCATTCAGTCTATCGCCTTTATTTCCTATCATTTTTCCAATCTTGTAGGTTATCCTATCCCCTATTGATCACTTCTCTTGACCCTCTAAAAATTTAGATATAACCTCTTCAATCTGTCCCGAGTGAGAAGTAAGCACTTGATGGGCTCCACCTTCAATCCATTCTAATTGAGCTACCTTTATACGCTTGGCTAACTCTCTGGCAGCCCTCTTATTGGGAACATCTTTTGTTCCACATAATACCAAAGTCGGACAAGAGACTGCCGACAATTTTTCTTCTAGATTAACATCTAGCATGGAATTCATAAATTCAATCGCCCGATTTTTTGTCAGCCCCAAACCTTTAAAAGTCTGCTCAGGCATGAAATGAAAGATGAAATTTTGTACTTGTATCAGCCATTTAGGTGTCTTATACTGAGCAGAAATTAAGATCAAGCCAGAAACTTTATCCTGATGAGCAGCCGCATAATGTAAGGCCAGTATAGCTCCTAGTGAATGTCCAGACAAAACCAATGGCTCGCTAGTAGCTTGACAGTAGTTTTCTAGACCTTCATATAATTGTTTGTAATGTGGATGCTCTTTATCAAACCAATCCCCTAAAGGCAAAATAGAAGATTTTTCTGAAGGAATTTTAGTTGCTATATCTCGCCAGACAGATGGAGAATCGCCTAAACCGTGCAGATAAACATGCTCCATTTCCCTTCCTCCAATTTTTAATTTTTTTGATAATTCTCCATCACTTCTTCAACCTCTGCCAGCGTCACTCCGAACAATTCCAAACGTTTGAGGAGTTGCTTACCGTTGGTGTAACCTATTCGCAACTGTTCACCGAGATACTCACGGCGCTGACGACTGTCAGCTCCCATGAGAAGGCCGAGACGAACGAGATCGGATTGGGTAATATCAAAATGGTTTTCATCATCATAGCTACTAAGCACCCCTGCCAGAGCCCTTTGCAAATCCTCAAAAGAGGCATGCTCAACACCGAGCGAGCGCCCCTTGGTTTTTGATTTTGGTACAGCTTCATCGCGGTTAAGAAAGGCATGTTTGGCTGTCGGTACAGCCTCCATGATGATTTTTCGGATACGCTCCCCATTATAGTCGGGATCGGTGAAGACGATGACACCTCGTAACTCATTGAGATAAGCGATGCGTTCTAGATCCTCATCGGTAATGGCAGAACCCTTGGTTTCGTAGGTGTCAACCTCATAGAAACGGCGCAGGTTGGCAGTGTCACTCTTGCCCTCAACAACGAGGACTTCTTGTATTTTAATTTTATTTTCCATAATTTTGTTTTTTGATAGTTTTCTTAAGTGATGGGGACGTCAGCGATCGCCTTTCGTCCTTCCATGACTTAGTTTTGAACTTAACGTTTTAAAAATCCCTCGTCACGGCGAAAACCATCGGCTTAGGCGGCCTTGGAGTGCCATTCTCTTCTTCAATGTTTTTTATCATAAGGTTTCACGGTCTGTTCGGAGTAAGCTCGCTTTACTCGCCTCTATTCTCCAATCCAAACACTTTTATAGCATTATCATAAGTAGCTTGTGCGACTTCTTCGGTGGTTAGTCCACGGAGTTCAGCAATCTTATCGACAACATAGCGAGTATAGGCTGTGCGGTTTTCTCGGCCGCGTTTAGGTACTGGTGCCAGGTAGGGTGCATCAGTCTCAACTAAAATTTTATCCATTGGTAAAGCAGTGGCTGCTTCCTGTACATCCAGAGCCTTCTTAAAGGTGACCACACCCGAAAAGGAAATCAGCATGCCAAGTTCGACAAAACGCTGTGCCATTTCCAAGGAACCTGAGTAGGAGTGCATGATCCCACCACGGGGGCCGACGCCAACCTCCTTAACGACCTCATAAGTGTCCTCTAGGGCATCACGGGTATGCACCACAAAAGGCAGGTCATGGTCCTTAGATAGCTGGATTTGGCGTTTAAAGACCTCAATTTGAACTTCTTTGGGATCTTCCATCCAGTGGTAATCCAGCCCAATCTCACCAAGAGCAACCACGCGCGGATTGGACAGATGACAAACAATCATCTCCTCCACTTCCTGCGTGTAGGAGCCAGCCTCAGTCGGATGCCAGCCGATAGTCGAATAAAGCTCAGAAAACTGGGCAGACAATTCCAAACTCCGCTTAATCGTCGGTTCATCAAAACCAACGATGTTCATCCTCGTCACACCGAGTTCACGCGCTGCTGCAATTTCTTCTGCTTCTTTTCCTGCAAAATTTTCTACGTTTAAATGAGTATGGGTATCGAATATATTCATGCCTTTATTTTATCACAAAGTCCAGATAAAAAGAGCCCAAATCATATTTGGGCTCTCAGACTGTAGACAAACTTCTTTTTGGGAGTTTGTCTTTTTTGGTGTCTCTTATCTTTGAGATGAAAAATGGGTAAAAAAGCTGAAGCTGTCCAAAATAAAAAGGCCTTCCTGCCATCATTTTTACCAGTTTTTTGAGATTTAAACACGCTAAAATCAGCCCAACCTTATCCTCCATTTTGGACTTGCCAATCTCTCTCGTATATCTGAGATTGTGATAGTCTTTAGCTGCCCCAAAGAGACGTTCAATGGTTTCTTTTCGATGTTGGTAGCGTTCCCTCATCCCTCTTTGATAGCGAATGTCCTCACAAATCTCCATATCCTCTTTCCAAAGATGTCTCGTGACGACTTTTTGATGCTTCTGACTCTCTGTGCAACTCCCTAATAAAGGACAAGTGGCACAAATCTTGGCCTTACTCTTATACTCCCGATAGCCCTCACGAGTCGTTGTACAATACTCTAACGTCTGATTTTCAGGACAAAGATAACAATCATAATACTCATCGTAAACAAAATCCTTAGGCTGTAACAGCCCTTTCTTTCCTTTCGGTCTGGTGTAAGGAAAAACAGGGGTAATGTTTTTATCCAGCAAGAATTTAGCGATAGAAGGCGTTTTATAACCTGAATCAGCGATCAGGAAGTGAGGACTGAAGGGCTCAAGTTTGGCAAACAGGGCAGGAAAAGCTTGGCTGTCATGGACATTCCCTGCTTCTACACTATAGGCTAATGCCCAGCCATGTTTGTCGCAGGCAAACTGAGCATTATAGGCAAAAACTTCTTTATGCTCACCTTTATGAAACCAACCGCTCTCCGGGTCAGTCGTTGAGACTTTCTTTTCTTTAGCCTCGCTTTTTGCGGCGGGCTTTAGCGACTTTTTTGCGTGCTTTTTCCTGTCCAAATCAATTTCAAGTTCCAGCTGGTCACTCATAAATTTAGCCTGTTGTTCCACCATTTCCTTGCGATACTTGTGATTATTAGCTGCGGCTTTGACGTGAGTGCCGTCCACGAAAATCTCATTGGGGTCAATCAAACCAGCCATCAGGGCTTGATGCAGCACCTGATTGAAAATTTCAGAAATGACCTGTTTATCTTGGAAACGCCGACTGTAATTCTTACCATAGGTGGTAAAATGAGGTACCTTGTCATCTAAAGTTAGTCCTAAAAACCAACGATAGGCAGTATTCACCTCAATCTCTTTGATGGTCTGACGCATAGAGCGAATGCCATAGAAACATTGAATGAGAGGGATTTTGATAAGCGTCACAGGATCCAGACTCGGACGCCCATTATCACAAGAGTAAGTATCTTCAACTAAGTCATAGATGAAGTCAAAATCAATCACAGCCTCAATTTTACGCAGAAAGTGATCCTCAGGAACAAGCTGATCAAGCGTATAGAACCCGTACTGATGGCGATTATAATCTGGCTTTTCTTTGTGAAACATGCTCTTACCTCACAAACCGTTTTCTTTTAGTATACTCCTAAACAGAGCAAAAAGCTCTTAGAAATTCAATTTTAAGAGCTTTGTCTTCAGTCTGAGACATCCTAAAAATAATAGAATGTCTTTTTTGTATTATCCGATTCAATTTTCTATCCTAAAAGGTAGAGAAAACTTATTTTGAATATAAAAGAAATTTATCAAGATAAGTGTTACAATAGAAATTAAAAGTTACACCTTGGTTTTTCTGTGTTTAACTTACAACTAACTTCGCAGGCTTTTAACATTAATAAGGAAAGAGCGGTCCGCTTAGTTGAAAACTAAAATCTGCGACATCGACTAAACCTACCACGTCACTACTTTGATAGAGTCGGATGAGAAAATCAGCCATTTCCTGTGCTGTATGGTATTGCTTGAAATGTTGGTCATAATCATATTGAGTGGAATCAGTTGCTACCTTGCCGAATGCTGTTTTCGTTGCCGCGGGAGCAAGGACTTTTGCTTGTAGTTTATGGCCGTTGTTTTGCATCTCAAGAGCGAGTCCTTCAGTGAAGGCACTGACATAAAACTTTGTCGCACAGTAGGTGACGGCATTGCTGACCAGCATGTAACCGCCGCGAGATGAGATATTGATCAGCTGAGCGCCATCAACATCTTGATAATCTCTGACATAGAGTGTAGATAGTATAGTCAAAGCTTCAATGTTCAAATGAATCATAGTTGACATTTTCTCTAGATTTTGCTTAGCGACGCTGTCATAATTGCCAAAACCAGCGTTATTAATCCAGACTGAGATATGATAATCTTTTAAATCTTCATACAGCTGATAAGCATTATCTGAAGCAGATAAATCAACTTTTTTGACCATAATATCTAAGTTAGGATGGGTCTGAAGGATTTCTCGCTTTAAATCCTCTAGTAATTCCTCTCGTCTTGCTGCTAGAATGAGATGAAAGCCGAGATGTGCAAAGGCTTTTGCGGCCTCAAGGCCAATCCCGGAACTGGCACCGGTAATACAAACATATTGATTGAGTGGGATGGTCATTGTTAAATTCCTCCTTTTTGAGCTATACTTATTATAGCTTCTAGAGTTAACTCTAGGTCAAGGAGGAAATCAGTATGAATTACGCAATTGACTCGTCTTAGTATCCATACCCTAAGATATTATGAGAAAGAAGGGTTGTTATCGCCCAAGAGAGACGAGGGAGGCAGACGTTATTATGACGAAAATGACTATAGGTGGCTCCAATTTATTCAGCGTTTAAAGCGAGTTGGGATGCCTATCAAGGAAATCAAGATCTATTCAGACCTGCGATTGCAAGGGGATGCTACCTATCAGGAGAGGTTGGAATTACTGGAAACCCACTTAAAAGTATTAGATAGCAATATCGCAGAGCTACTGGAAAATAGAGAGAAATTGCTTGAGAAGATTGAATTCTATAAAGGGGAGATAAAGAAAAATGAAGGAGAAAGTCAATCGACTAAGACACTGTTTTAGACAAGCAAAAAAGCCTTTGAAACGTTGATTTCATAAGCTTTTTTACTTTTTATATGTTACAAATACAAACATTATTAAATCACCGTGTTTGCTTTTTTACTTTAGCGTCTTCAATAATTTTTAAGACTGCTGTTCTCCCTCTTTAGCTATTACACTATTGAATCCCAATTTTTGTAGGCTTGGAATAATAAAAACTAAACATGCCTTTTAAAACAAACCAGCATCTCCAAGTCTGAAGTGATACTTTATTTCTCTGGTGATTTTAAAGTATTTTTAGGTGGTATAATTTTGACGAAGCTGTTTTAGTCTCGCTTCGTCAAGACCAAATTCTTGATAAAAATAGTTTTCAAACGTATCATATTTATCTAAAATAGCTTGCAGAGCGTGTTCGGCGGTTTGTCTTGACACTCCTTCGCTTGCTTGGATAAGTAATCTTGCTTTTTTTGAAAATCGGCACAGTAAGCGGTGTTTTTGCTGTGCCGACTTAATTTTTTCTGCATAGAAATGATTGGTAAATTCAAAATCATCTAAGGCTACTTCTTTGCTCACTCCTAATGCTAATAAGATAAGAAGTGCTGCCAGACCTGTCCGGTCTTTTCCAGCTGAGCAATGGAAGTAGAGAGGCACCTTTTGATTTTCTAGTAATTGAAACAGTTCGTGGAAAGCTGGATTTGAAAAGCTCATATTGTTATAACTCGTTTGATTGATGGTATTTTTTATCAGTCGAATAAGACTTGAAAAGTTTTTGAAAAGATTTTGGTTAAATGCTTCTGGAGACAGGTCAACTTCTCTGCCATCAATAACACTGGCACAGAATCTCATATAAGCACAATTTTGAGGAATATAATCAGGTGCTTTTAGGGCTTCTTGCTCTGATCTCAAATCTAAAATTTGTTTGAGCTCTAAACTATTTATCGCCGATTTAGCATCCTGAGAAAGATCTGTTAGGGCAGGTCCTCTGAAGAGGAGACGGTGTTTGACTGTTTTTCCGTCAATAGTTTTGTAACCACCTAAATCACGTAGGTTATTTATGGTATGACAGATGATTTCTTGTTCGGTTTCTTTGGTCGATCTTTCAGATCTGTTCATAGATAGTTTACCTTATTATTGTTTTGGATTTAAAATGATTTGTAGGGCCGCATCAACACCGCCGCTAGCTTTAAAATCTTGTGATACTTTGCTAGCCTCTTTTTTATAATTAGCGTGATGAAGGATGTTGTCAATGCCTTGAGCTATAGTTGAAGGTTCACCATTTTCCAGCTTAAAGCCAGCACCTGCTGCAAGCACTTGTTCAGCCACCATATTTTGTTCTACTGTTTGCGGAAAAACAAGGAGAGGAACTTCATAATAGAGAGCTTCGCTTGTACTGTTTAAACCACAGTGGGTGAGGAAAACATCAGCTGATTTCAGGACCGCGATTTGATCAACAGAATGAACGACTTGAAAATTTTGCGGTATCTGACCTAATGAACTAATATTCGTTTTAACGCCGACAGATAAAAGAATGTCAACCTCTTTATTTCCCAAGGCTGTGAAACAGTTACGATAAAAGCGGCTAGCCTGATTGTTAACTGTTCCCAGAGAAATGTAAATCAGCGGACGATTAGATTTTTTCCAGCTTGCAGCACTTTCTCTAATAATTGGTCCGACAAAATGAACATTTTCTTCAAAAGTAGCACCAGCAGGCTGGAAATTTTGTGATGTTGTCACGATGACAGGACAATCCGTTCTGGTTAAGGCCAGATCAGTGACATGCTTGGTTGGATAGCCCAGCTTTTTTATTTTTTGGTAATTGGTCATTATTTCAGGCAATTGTAAAACCATTTTGAAATTGTCTTTATGTGAAGCATCACTTAACATGGTTGGTGTATGCTTGTTAAAAGCGAAATGTGTATTGTAAGACACATAGGGGACACCTAAATAATCAGCGATAACAGAAGCCCATAGAGCAAGGGAGTCACCGACAATAATATCAGGCAGCCAAGATCTAATTTCTTCCAGATAGGTATTTAGAATATCTTCAATGGCTTTTGAAACAATTGATAAAAGGGCCGAAAAATGATTTTTCTGATTATGGGTTGGCTGATTAACGTGTTCCACTGTCATATTATCTATTTTCTCATCGTAACAAACCACTTCAGCACCAAGTTTTTCTAAGGTCTCTTTAAAATTGGAGACTGTGTAGTAGCGAACCTGATGGCCTTGTTCAATTAATTTTTGAACCACTAATAAAGTTGGGTTGGTATGACCAAATGCAGGGACCCCCATAAAGATAATACGTTTCATTGTTTTTCCCCCTATTTCTTAATGCTTTTAGTTTATCAGATGAAAATAAGGAAACAATGGGCAAAAAACACTATTTGTTGTATAATCAACACATATCTAATATTATCTAGGAAGTTCCCCATGAATAAACAGGATCGCCGTTTCAAACGCACACAAAAATCTATCTATGAAGCATTCACAGCCTTGTTTTTGGAAAAAGATTTGACAGAGATGACCGTTAATGATATTAGTCGCTTGGCTGATATCAATCGCTCAACTTTCTACCTTCATTTTGAAGATAAATACGCTTTGTTAGATGCTTATCTATTAAGTCTGCTGCCGATTGTTAGTGAAAGCGATTTGAGTCAATCCGTCAATCAACAAGACCTGCTTGCTGTTAGTTTGGCTAAGCTGTATGATTATCTTCAGGGAAATACTGTCTTTTTCAAACGTTTATTTAATGAAACCAACTATCCTTTTGCCATTCATTCAATACGTAAAGTCCTTAAAGTGTTTTTAACAGAACACGATAACTTCTTTTCTGAGAAAATAGGAAACTCAAAAGATTTTACCATTCATATCCGAACTGCCGGACTCATCGCTATGATTGAGTGGTTCCTATCGCAAAAGAATTACAGTCGCCAACAATTTATTGAAGAGACTTACGATTTAGTTTCTTTATTAGAAAAGGCAAGAAAGAAATGAAAGGCACCACCAGTTACCAATGCAATTGTAGTAGAATATTACTTGATAAAAACATAATCAGCTCTTTCTATGTAAAAAGGAAAAGATAAGATTGAAAAAGCTATGCTAGATTTGGCTGGTATGATGAATTGATTTAGGTTAATCAGTTACTTTGAAAAAATAGAGGAAGTTATTGAAATTATCAACTTTTTTTTATATAATCAATATGACACTATATATGGTGTCACAATAAATGAGGTATATAATGGGCAAAGAAAAAGATTTGCAAAAAATAAAAAATGATCCCAAATCTGTTACCCCTAAGCGTTTAGAAGCTATATGTAAAAAATATGGTTTTATGTGGAAGCAAGGAACCAATCATTCAATTACTTCTCATTCCTTATTAGAAGAGAGTTTTCCGATACCGCGACATAAGCCGATTAAACCAGTTTATGTAAAGCATGTTATAAAGATGATTGAGAAAGTGATAGAATTAGAGGAGGGTTTAAATGATGAAAGATAAGGAGTACTATCTTGGGTTGAACTATCCAATTGTGATTAATCGAACTAATGATGAGGGTGAGCTATTGTTCACTGCCTCTATTAAAGAATTACCAGGGCTAATCGTTTATGGTGAATCTTTAGAAGAAGTTTATGATGAAATTGAATTAGCCAAGGAAGACTGGATTGAGGCAAATCTTGAATGGGGAAGAGAGATTAAAGAACCTTTTGAATCTTCTTTAGAAGATTTCAGCGGAAAGGTTACTTTAAGATTACCTAAAACGTTGCATAAAAGTGTCAAGGAACGTTCTGAAATAGAGGGCGTTAGTTTAAATCAAACTTTGGTACAATTAATCAATGATGGATTATTCAAACAAACTCAAAATGTTATTGAACAATTAACTAATCAAATTGAAATTATGACTAAGCAATTTAGTCGAACTATCGTAGAAAAGGTTTCAGCACCAGAACAACATATTCATCAAACAATTATCGTAAAAAATCAATCTGAAAAAATACAACCATATAAAGAACAAAATATTACTAAAGATAGACTACAGGAAAATAAAGCATTTTCATGGTCTATTGGAGGATAAAATGAAGTCAAAAAATATAGAGATAAGAAGAATAACATTTAGTAAATTTGAATTTAATATTCATAATTCTGGGGAGGTTGAAGAAGATGGTAGGGCCTCAATTAATATGAATCTTCCTGATAGAGAGGAAGGGCAAGAGAATCAACTTATTCTAATAAAGATGGAAATTTCTTACCCAGATAGTCAATACCGAGTTATTGCCGAAATTGATGCAATGTATTCTGTCTTGGCTTCAGATTTACCAGAAGATATTTCACAAGATAGTGAATTTCAACAAGCACTTGTTACACCGATGATAGAAAAGTTCAGATTATATATTGGTTTATTTTCTGAGGGAGCTTATGGAGCTATTCAGATTCCAAATATAGATTTTAATCAAGAATAGATATTATCCATTTTTGCCTCTAATCTAGTTCAAAATATATAATCAGTTATTTTGCTAAAATAAAAAGAAAAAAGCCTTTGAAACGTTGGTTTCATAGGCTTTTCAGACCGAAGACAAACTTCTTTTTGGGAGTTTGTCTTTTTTGGTGTCTCTTATCTTTGAGATGAAAAATGGGTAAAAAAGCTGAAGCTGTCCAAAATAAAAAGGCCTTCCTGCCATCATTTTTACCAGTTTTTTGAGATTTAAACACGCTAAAATCAGCCCAACCTTATCCTCCATTTTGGACTTGCCAATCTCTCTCGTATATCTGAGATTGTGATAGTCTTTAGCTGCCCCAAAGAGACGTTCAATGGTTTCTTTTCGATGTTGGTAGCGTTCCCTCATCCCTCTTTGATAGCGAATGTCCTCACAAATCTCCATATCCTCTTTCCAAAGATGTCTCGTGACGACTTTTTGATGCTTCTGACTCTCTGTGCAACTCCCTAATAAAGGACAAGTGGCACAAATCTTGGCCTTACTCTTATACTCCCGATAGCCCTCACGAGTCGTTGTACAATACTCTAACGTCTGATTTTCAGGACAAAGATAACAATCATAATACTCATCGTAAACAAAATCCTTAGGCTGTAACAGCCCTTTCTTTCCTTTCGGTCTGGTGTAAGGAAAAACAGGGGTAATGTTTTTATCCAGCAAGAATTTAGCGATAGAAGGCGTTTTATAACCTGAATCAGCGATCAGGAAGTGAGGACTGAAGGGCTCAAGTTTGGCAAACAGGGCAGGAAAAGCTTGGCTGTCATGGACATTCCCTGCTTCTACACTATAGGCTAATGCCCAGCCATGTTTGTCGCAGGCAAACTGAGCATTATAGGCAAAAACTTCTTTATGCTCACCTTTATGAAACCAACCGCTCTCCGGGTCAGTCGTTGAGACTTTCTTTTCTTTAGCCTCGCTTTTTGCGGCGGGCTTTAGCGACTTTTTTGCGTGCTTTTTCCTGTCCAAATCAATTTCAAGTTCCAGCTGGTCACTCATAAATTTAGCCTGTTGTTCCACCATTTCCTTGCGATACTTGTGATTATTAGCTGCGGCTTTGACGTGAGTGCCGTCCACGAAAATCTCATTGGGGTCAATCAAACCAGCCATCAGGGCTTGATGCAGCACCTGATTGAAAATTTCAGAAATGACCTGTTTATCTTGGAAACGCCGACTGTAATTCTTACCATAGGTGGTAAAATGAGGTACCTTGTCATCTAAAGTTAGTCCTAAAAACCAACGATAGGCAGTATTCACCTCAATCTCTTTGATGGTCTGACGCATAGAGCGAATGCCATAGAAACATTGAATGAGAGGGATTTTGATAAGCGTCACAGGATCCAGACTCGGACGCCCATTATCACAAGAGTAAGTATCTTCAACTAAGTCATAGATGAAGTCAAAATCAATCACAGCCTCAATTTTACGCAGAAAGTGATCCTCAGGAACAAGCTGATCAAGCGTATAGAACCCGTACTGATGGCGATTATAATCTGGCTTTTCTTTGTGAAACATGCTCTTACCTCACAAACCGTTTTCTTTTAGTATACTCCTAAACAGAGCAAAAAGCTCTTAGAAATTCAATTTTAAGAGCTTTGTCTTCAGTCTGAGAGCCCAAATCATATTTGGGCTCTGCTATCTTATTCTTTAGTTTAGTTCTTGGAATTTACCATCTTTGACCTCAGTGTAACCACCAGCTAGCAAGGCTTGAATGGTTTGGCTGTAACTAATCTGATCGGGGGCTTTTCCATCTGTCAACTGAATCTGCAAAAGTTCAGCATTAGCTTGTAAATCAACCTTGGTATAATCAATAGTTGTCTCCTCTATCAGGCGATCTGTCTGATAATCAATCTTATGCTCAATGCCTTCGATACCATCCCACTTAGTCGCACCGTTTTGCTCATGGTGGGCCTGCGCAGCCTCTGGTGAATCAACGCCCAAAGCCGAGTAAAGGACAACTGTGCTTGTCTGCGACAACAATAGCTGATCCCCTGCGTACTCATAATGATTACGGATATCCCTTTCACCGGCAACAAATTTCTGATAATCAGACTGCTGCCGACTAGCCTGACTATTGCTGGTAGTATTTGTAGTATTATCAGATGTCTTGCTACCGCCACATGCGCTCAAGCCGACAAGGACCAACAAGGCCAGCAAGCTGACAATCACCTTTTTGAAAGTCATAAAAATCTCCAATCTTTTCACTCCCTCCATTATAAGGTATTTTACTGCAGGGTCAAGAAAAATCTAAAAAGCCAATTCCCTCGAGTAAGAATTGGCTTTTTATTCATTATCACCCTTAAGCTGACAATACCTTACGTCCCTTACGACGGCGGGCTGCTAGCACGCGGCGGCCGTTTTTAGTTGACATACGGTGACGGAATCCGTGCTTACGTTGGCGACGAATTTTACTTGGTTGATACGTACGTTTCACCTTGAATACCTCCTCTAAGATTTTCGTATTCGTTTAGCCGGCTATTATTGTGATCAGTTACTAAACATACCTTATTATTCTATAGGAAATGGGTACGCTTGTCAAGATTTACTCTTCTTTTTTTCAGCTAGCTTATGGTTAATCTTATCAATACGATGAAGCCATATACTATAAACTATTCCCCAAATAATAAGATAGCATAAAATAAAGTTACCAAACGAACTGAGGGAAAAAAGAGTCCCATCATAATCATTTAATCTATTCATAAGAATAACCAGACTATAGACCAAACAAAAATGAAGGAATAGCTGGGCTATAAAAGAAGGACGTTCAAAGCTAAAAATCATGGAAATCAATCCTATTAAAGCACTGATCCATACAACATTGGCAATCTGTTCCACAGACTGACTTTCTGCACCATTTAACCAGAGGATGACAACATAGGTGAAACCACCAAAGCCGACACCTATAAGAGCGTATAGGGCCATTTTTCTCAAAAATCTCTTCATTTTCTCACCTCATAAACCTAAACGTTCCTCTAAATTGCGCAGATAGCGACGGCTGACATCTAGTCTGCGTTTCCCTGTCAGAATAGCTAGCATGTTACCAGAAAAACTGGCCTCCAAAGCTTCCAGATGGTTAATATTCAAGAGGGCATGCTTAGATACCTGTACAAAATCTGGATTATTGAGCCGTTGACTGAACCTATAGAGTCGCTCATTGGTCTGATAGCGCCCCTGCAAGGTTTCTAAGATCAAACTGCTGCCATCGACATCAACAAAGATCAAATCTTGCACCTTAAGCATTTCAATACGATCAGCTGTTTTAAGCGGCAACACGGCTGGAGTCTCGGTTTGGTAAGCCGATAGATAATTCAAAACTTGCTGCACCTCTGCATTTAGTATTTGGCTGCGAACCACTACCTCAATTGCTTCCCGATCCAAGCTCTTATCTTCTTCAAAGCGGTAATTCATCTGTCTCTCTGCCCCCTTGGCATAGTATTACTGCATTCCACCACCAATCCGCCTCAAAATTCCGGAGAACCCAGCTCTGGTCTTTGGACAAGCAAGAAATGCCTAATTAATCATACCAGAATTTACACTAGCAACTCAAACTTTGCCCCAATACTCTTATCAGTTTATCGCAAAACTGACTTCTTGACAAATAGAAGAATACTCAAAACAAGCAAGCTGACAAGCGTGACACCAGCACTTAATAAAACATTCTGTGACAAGGTCATAACATGATCCTTTACAACCAGACTAATGCCTAGGTATTCCTTTAAATCTAAGGGAGACTGCCATTGAGGAATCTTACCCCCGATGAGAATCTGACGGAAAGCCGCAGCAACATAGGCTCCTGGAACTAATTTAATCACCTTTTGAGCCATATCTGGCAAACCACCGATCGGCATGTAAACCCCAACTAAAAAACCAGACGCTGTCCCGATAATAACAGCCAAGCGTTCCGCAACTTCAACAGAATGAATAAATTGCAAGATGATCAAATTAAGGATAGCTGCCATGATCGAGCTCAAGAGCATGAGTCCCAGAATTTTAGGAAGAGCAGCTCCATCAAACCCTAAACCATCCTGCCAGGCAAAATAGAGCGACATAACACCATACATGACCAACTGCATAATACTACCAATCAAGCTGGTGCTGATAAGATAGCCAAGATTCAATTTAAAAGCAGAGGTCTCTGTCAGCAAAAAATCATTAAATTTTTGACTTTCCTTATCACGAACCAGACGCACAGCACTAGACCAGGTCGTCGTAATGCTAGTAACCGCTAGAATACCTCCCATTACCCATTTATCTAAGAATTTTTCTGGATGGTCCAGACTGCTCCAAGCATCCAGCATATTTTTTTGCAGGAAGATAATATAGAGTGCAAAGGCAATCCAAGCCCCCATAAGGGAGAAAAAAACACTAGCCTTATTGCTAAAATAAAGTGCTAGATTTCGTTTGATAATAGCTAACATTAGTCAATCTCCCTTCCTGTAATAGCCATAAAAGCTTCATTAATTGTCCCTTGTTTAAATTCAAAATCGATAATACTATCCCGATAGTCAGCAAGTATAGTAATAACCTCCTGAGAGGATAATCCTTCCACCAGATAGCCCGCTTCGACCCTCCTTATCTCATAAGGGAAATCAAGCAATTTTTGCTGGTCCTTTGTTTTTAAAAGGAGCTGACTCTTTGCATATTCCTTGATTATTTCAAAGGCTGTTCCCTGTGCTAAAATTTTTCCTTGATCAATGACATAGGTCACTTCCGCATTTTCAGCTTCTTCTAGATAATGCGTTGTCAAAAAAATAGTCAAACCCTCTTCTTTTTTCAAGCGATAGAGCAAATCCCAAATCATCTGACGCGTCTGAATATCCAACCCTGTCGTGGGCTCGTCAAGAAAAAGGAGGTCAGGCTTACTGATAAGAGCACGTGCAATATCGACGCGGCGGCGCTGACCGCCAGATAAGGTGCCGTATTTTTGATGAAAAAAGTCCTTCAATCCAGTCATATCAATCAAATCAGTCAACCAGTCCCTGTCAATTTGACGATATAGACCTGCACGGTTGTTGAGATTAGCCTTGACAGTCAATTCTTCATCAAGCACGCTGTCTTGAAAGACAATACCAATCTTGACCTGAGGAAGAACCTTAATCTCACCAAAGCTTGGTTTTAAAAGTCCTGTTAACATTTTAATTGTCGTTGATTTTCCGGCACCATTGGTTCCTAAGTAAGCTACCAAACTACCCTTGGGAATCTGTAAATCAAGCTGGTCCACAACTGTCTGATTAGCATAGACTTTGCTTAATGATTTTGTTTCCATTAACATATCTCCCACCTCCACATCATATAGTAGCAAAAATGTCCCTTCTCGTGACTGAAATACCAGTAAGCGGTAAAAACAAGGAGGTAAGCGGTAGCAAAAGAAGATATCACTTATTTAAAATTTTCCTCAAAAAAAGAGCCAGACCGTACGCGCCCAGCTCCCTTACTTTATTGCTAAGTCCTGTCGGGAATCACAACGACATAACGCTTAGGATCCCTTCCTTCTGAATAGCTGTCAACCCCCTTAATATTAGCAATGGTCTTATGCACAATTTTGCGCTCATCATTGCTCATACTGTCCATAGCATAAGATTTACCGCTATCCATAACCCTATAGGCAATTTTTTTAGCAAATTCACTCAGGGTCTCCATCCGCCGCTCGACATAATCATGCACATTGAGCGTGATAGAAAAAGCGCGCGAATAGTGGTCATGTAAATAATTTTGTGCCAAAACCTGCAGAGATTTGAGTACCTTCCCATGATAACCGATAACACGTCCTGCTTCAGGTGTTTCAATCTGAACAGTGATTTGACGGTTAGTATGTCTGGTGGTCAGACTGGCTTCAACATCCATTTCATAGATAATAGCTTCTATATAGGAAGCCACATCTGTTGCAGCCTTTTCGATATCTTTGCTGGTCAACGACTCTACTTGATCAAACTCACTGGCGACAAAAGCTTCAAAGGAATCAACTTCTGATGATGAATGGGCAGTTGAAGCCGCTACAGCAATTTCCGTTCCTTTAGAAACTGCTATCTCCGGCGCTGCAACAGCCCCCCCTTCAGACACCTCTTGCTGCTGCGATAAGGCAACAACATCCGCTGAACTATCGTCTAACTCATCCTCCCAATCCAGTCCTTCTTCATCCAGCTCCTCTTTCTTCCGACGATACTCCTCGACAATCTCATCTGGCAGTAAGTCGCTGAGAATAGCCGTCACCGATCGTCTGGCATCCAGCATTTCTGATTTCACATTATCATTGACAATCTGTCCACGCTTTTCTAAATACTTGATAATACTGGTAACCTTACGAGCTTCCAGTTGCTCTTGTTTCAGAGCTTCTTCAGACACTTCTTGCTTACTTAAAGCTCTTGGTAAACTGCGGACAATTTCTTGATCAGCCTGAGAAACCGTCGTGCGATTAATGACTTCGACATCGACCTCCGCTGGCTTCTTCCAAAAACCAAAAAATCCTTTCTTTCCACGGGATAGGACACGGATAGAGGCCTTAGTCCTCGTGATATCGAGTTCACGTAAGCCGTTCTCAATTGCCTCATCAACAGTGTTACCTGTGAATTTAACCATAATCTATCTTCTCCTTCGCTAACAGAAAAAATATCTACCTTCTGATGCGTTTACTTAACGTCTTTTACGCGCCTTCTTCTTAGCACGACGAATTTTCGCTTCCCTCTCTTTGGCCTCACGCTCCTGACGCTCGCGCTCGGCAATAATCTTAAAGGGGTTGTTGAAAATCAGCATCTGAACAACCTGAAAAGCATTACCGATAGCCCAATAGAGAGCGATACCGCTGGTGAAACGGGCGCCAATCCAGAGAATAAAGAGGGGCATGATAATACTGGTTGCTGTCATGAAACCATTTTTCTCTTTGGCAGCCTTGTTGCTCAGCCACATGGACAAGAAAGTAAAGAGCGCTGCTAAGACTGGCAAAATATAAGTTGTATCGTTACGACCAAGATTCCAAATCAAAAAGCTACCGCGACTGAGCTCTGGTACCCTGATCAAGGCCTGATAGAGCGCCAGCATTACAGGAAACTGAATCACTAAAGGCAGGAAAGCTGCCCATTGGTTGATCCCTTTCTCTTTGTAAAGTTCCTGGGTTTTTAGGGCCTGCATATTGCGATCGTCCGCATATTCTTTTTGAATACGTTTGAGTTCTGGCTGTAATTCCTGCATTTCCTGACTAGATTTAATCTGACGATTATAGAGAGGAATCAGGGCAATTCGAACCAAAAGAGTAAAAAGAATAATACCGATACCAACCGAGCCACCAAACGACATAAATTGGATAGCCCGACCGAACCCATAGACTAGCTGATCCCAGCCTGTCGAGGAACTGGTCACTTCGCCGTTGCGTCCGCAAGCCGATAAAAAGATAAGGGCGGCTAAAGCCAGTCCACTAAGCTTCATGGTTTTCTTCACAGTCATTTCCTTTCCGATACAGCTGAGCAAGTGCTAATACATGCTTCAAATTTTGCTTCACTTCCTGATAGTTCAAGTCCTCCACTCCTTTTCTGGCAATCACAACAAAATCATGTTTTGTCAGATCAGGCGAGAGCTCCATTAAAATATGCCTCAATTTTCGTTTAACACGGTTGCGGGTGACAGCATTCCCCAGCTTCTTACTGACAGATAAGCCCACCCTGAAATGTTTTTGCGGCCTCTCAAGACTGTAGACGACGAATTTTCGGTTGGCTACACTCTTACCCTGACCAAAAATAGCCTGAAAATCTTGATGACGCTTTACTCGATAAGTCTTTTTCACCACGGTCTCCAAACACTCGAAATTATTCTTTATTATACCACAAAAGACCAAAAAGCCCAAAATCCCTCAGATTTTGGACTATCCTGATAGAAAATCTTACTTATAAACAGCTCGCTCGGTTGTTCTCAAAAAAGCGACCTATCCAAAGCCTTCTTAGCCTGTTCAACTTGCCATTTAACCTGTTCAAAACCTGTCCCTCCTAGAGAATTGCGGCGCTCTACAGCTGTTTTGGACTGCAAGGTCACATAGATATCCTCTTCAATTAGATCTGAAATTTCTTGGTAACGTTCCAGAGGAAGATCCTGCAAGTAATGACCATTCTTGGTGCACTCCAGTACCAGCTTACCAACGATTTCATGGGCCTGACGGAAAGGCACTCCCTTAACTGCTAAGTAATCAGCCAGCTCGGTTGCATTAGAGAAGTCTTTTTCAGTCGATTCAGCCATATGGACATCATTGACAGTCATGCTGTCTAGCATTCCAGCTAGAATATCAATAGCAACCGTAATAGTTTCCACCGTATCAAACATGCCCTCCTTGTCCTCCTGCAAGTCCTTATTGTAGGCTAAAGGCAAGGACTTCATCACGGTCAAAAGACCAGTTAAGTTACCATAAATACGCCCAGTTTTGCCACGAATTAACTCTGCCATATCCGGATTTTTCTTTTGCGGCATAATAGACGACCCTGTTGAAAAAGTGTCTGACAGGGTAACAAATTTAAACTCGTTGGAACACCAGCTGATGATTTCTTCACAAATCCGGCTCATATGCATCATTAAGATACTAGCATTTGCAAGAAATTCTAAAATAAAATCGCGGTCAGATACAGCATCCAGAGAGTTACTGTAAGGTTGTTCAAATCCCATCAACTGAGCTGTCATTTCACGATCAATAGGAAAGGTCGTTCCAGCAAGAGCTGCTGCCCCCAGAGGGGAAATATTGGTATGTTTTTGGTTGAACTCAAATCGCTCGCTATCACGGGTAAACATATTGTAGTAGGCCATCAGATGGTGCCCAAAGGAAATGGGCTGAGCATGCTGCAAGTGCGTATAACCCGGCATAATCGTATCAGTATGCTCAGCAGCTAACTCGACCAAAATCTGACGCAGATGATGCAATTTATCAATGACCTCACTCAACTTAGCCTGAAGGTAGAGATGCATATCTGTCGCAACCTGATCGTTACGTGAGCGGGCAGTATGAAGTTTCCCTGCTACCGGGCCGATCTTTTGAGTCAACAATGACTCCAAGTTCATGTGGATATCTTCATTGCTGATATCAAACACCAGCTTCCCAGCCTGAAAGTCCTGCAGCAATTCTTCCAAGCCAGCTTTAATTTGAGCAGACTCATCCTGAGTAATGATTCCTGTCTCACCCAGCATCGTCACGTGAGCCAGCGACCCTTTTAGATCAAATTCTGCCATCTTTTGGTCAAAAGAGATAGAAGCTCCAAACTCTTCAACCCATTTTTCAAGGCCAGCTTCAAAACGGCCGCCCCACAGTTTATGATTTTCTGCCATTGTATTTTCTAGGACAGTTGCATTAGCTTGAGCAACTCCCCATTCCTTTCTGATCTTTTCAAATAATTATCAGCTAATTTGATTATCTTACCACAGCCAAAAAATCCTAGCAGTGACAAAACAGTACTTCCTCATTCTATCAAAAAAACTAGCCTATGTCACAGCTAGTTTTAACAGCCTCACGGGACAGACCCTTGAAAGGAACTCACTGGTTCACCTTATTCAAGCTCGTAGGAGACCTCACTGAATCTCCCAATCGAGAATCGAAAATAATAAGAAAAGAGTCTCAGATCCAGCTCTCTGACTGTGATTATCTGATAAAACTTCCCTTCTATAAAAATCCTAGGCGCTTCAATAATCCGAGAAACCTCAAAGACTGAAGCTCAGTCAACTTGGGGATTCTCTTCTTAAAACCTCTAATTCAGGCGCACTAGCGAACTATAAGGCTGAGCTGATTGATTATAGCTTGCCCTCAATCACTACAGTCCGATTAATAGTGGCTATACTCTTAGAAACAGCTCTGATACCACCAGTCACCTCAACTATTCACCTGGCTTATTAACCTGAGCATTAACCTGAGTCGGCAGCCCCCAGAGTTTGATGAAGCCAACAGCAGCGTCTTGATCAAAACTGTCTGCTGAAGTATATGTGGCAAGATTTTCGTCGTACAAGGAATTTGGTGATTTACGAGCCACAACCTTAGCAGAACCCTTGTACAATTTTACTTTAGCAGTACCGTTCACCACTTTTTGCGTTTCCTTGATATAAGCAAGAATAGCTTGTGTCGCCGGGCTGAACCACAGAGCATTGTAAATCAAGTTTGACAGCTCGTTTTCAAGGATAGGTTTGAAATGCGATACTTCACGCACCAAGGTCAGATCCTCGATCTCTTTGTGAGCCATCAAGAGGGTAATAGCCCCTGGACATTCATAGATTTCCCGAGATTTGATACCGACAAGCCTATTTTCCACATGGTCAATACGTCCCACTCCATGTTTGCCAGCGAGGTCGTTCAATTTTTGGATAAGATCAGCCAGTTTCATTTCCTGACCATCAAGAGCAACTGGCTTACCTTCCTTAAAAGTAATTTCTACAAACTCAGGGGTATCAGGAGCTTCTTCTACCGGGTTTGTAATCCCAAAGGCATCTTCTGGTGCTTCATTCCAAGGATTTTCAAGAACACCACATTCGTTAGCACGTCCCCAAAGATTTTGGTCGACTGAATATGGATTGTCAAGATCGGCAGGAACCGGTACACCATTAGCTTTAGCGTATTCGATTTCTTCTTCACGTGACCACTTCCACTCCCTTACTGGGGCAATAACTTTCAAACTTGGATCAAGAGCTGCAATGGCTACTTCGAAACGAACCTGGTCATTTCCTTTACCAGTACAACCATGAGCGATAGTTGTTGCTCCTGTCTTGTGGGCGATTTCAACCAATTTCTTAGAAATCACCGGACGGCTGAGGGCTGATACCAGCGGATATTTTTGTTCGTAGTAGGCATGGGCTTGAAGAGCTGGCAAAACATATTCTTGCGCAAACTCATCTTTAACATCAAGGACATAAGATTCAACTGCTCCAACACTGAGAGCTTTATCATGAATAAACTCAAGATCCTTTCCTTCACCAACATCCATACAGACCGCAACAACATCGTAGTCCTTTTTCAACCAAGTGATAGCAACTGAGGTATCAAGACCCCCCGAATAAGCTAGAATAACTTTCTCTTTTGACATAATTATTTCTCTTTTCTTATTTTTTTGGTTGTTTTTTGTATATCTCAACCTTACAAACCCCATTATATGGTATTTTTATTCACTCGTCAAGTGTTTTTTGTATTTTTATCGATTTTTTGTCATTTTTTGGATTTTTATTCATAATACAGTAGAATATACACATAAAAATAAACAATCTATTAATCTGATTAATAAAAATTTTTAAGACAAAAAGAAACCTGCCTAAACGGCAGGTTCCTTTCCATTTCACAAGTATATTGGGAGAGAGATGAGAAATGGGTTTCGAATAAATAAGAAGTTCGGGATAAGTTTGCGTCTGTTTCCTATTAGTGAAAGACTTGGGAGAGAGAAACTAATAGAAAACTTCATCCCTACGTTCACTAGTATATCTCAAATCTCTATTTTTTAAACCGCTATGTCTTGAATTGTCGTTTTTTTGTCCTGAAATGTCAAAAATAATCTTGAACTGCCTAAGCACCCTGACGTCTTTGCTCCCACTCTTTCATAAGAGACTTTAATTTCAGACGAGAGACCGGACAGGAATCTCCATTCTCGAAGAAAGCAAGAAGCTCTGCCTTATCCACACGGCTAATATTATCCAGATTGACAAGGAAAGATCGGTGGCAGGAGAAGAGTCGGGAATCTACTTCAGCAATTTCAGAAAGATTGCCGTAAAATTCCAGCCGCTCACTTTTTGTCATCAGCATCACCTTATGAGGGGTAGGGGAAGTCGCAAAGTAGTAAATATCCTTAAAAGGCAATTGGACACGCGCCTGAGCCGACTCAAAGGTAAAGACCTCATCCACTTCTTCAGAACGATGCATGTGGTCAGCTGTATATCTGATTGCTTCTCGTAAATCAATTTTAAATTCCTCATCTGTTCCAGTCTTGTCAATAAAATCTAGGGCTGATACCTTATATTTAAAACTGATCGGAGCAAATTCTGAGTGGGTGGTCACAAACACAATGACAGCTGCCGGATCAATCTGCCGAATTTCAGCTGCGGTTTCCAATCCCTTTTTGGTCTCGCCTTTAATTTCAATATCCAAAAGGAAGAGCTGGTGATTTCCCTTTTCCGCAATCGCCTCTAATAAATTTTCTGCCTTGGAAAAGACCCCAAACTGACGAGCTGATGTCCCTTCTTCACGCAAGATCTCTGTTACCAGCGTTTTTATCCGCGTCTGTTGGATGAGATTATCCTCTAAAATAAATATATTCATAACTTCTTATCCTAATTTCAACTACTGTTTGAATTATTATATTATTTTATAATTAAAATAACAACACGCTATCTTCATTGAAAATAAAAAATCCCCCGACCATTCGGGGGATGTCCAAAACAGTGAACAGTATGTCTTATAATTGGCTTGGCTAGGAGAAGCCGTTACAGTCGCCTTGAGAATATATCTCTCCCCCATTCTCTAAGGCAGCTTTCCATTAGAAGCCAACTTTTACAGTAAGCAAACTTATCACCAATCGTGTCTAGTATACCATAAGCTACCTCCAATAGAAAGTAAAAAGACTGTAAATTATTTCCTACATTAAAAGCAGAGCGACCTAAACACTCTGCTATAATCTACCAATTTAAATGAGTTCTACAGAGCTATAGAGAAACGTTGTCCCTACCTCAAGCTCTCCAGCATATTGGCAAGGTGCTCAATTGATTTTTCTCTACCTAAGAGATAGATTGTGTCGGGTAATTCAGGCCCGTGCATTTCCCCAGATACTGCAATGCGAATCGGCATGAAGAGGTTCTTGCCCTTGATACCCGTTTCTTTTTGAACGGCCTTAATTTGTGGGAAGATGTTTTCAACAACAAAATCCTCATCAGACATAGCTTCTAACTTAGCCTTAAAAGCTTCAAGCACTGTCGGAACCGTCTCACCAGCCATGAAATTTTTCTCTTCCTGTGTCAATTCTGGAAAGTCTTCAAAGAAGAGGTCAGTTAGAGGAACAATTTCATCAGCCGATTTTAGCTGAGGCTGGTAGAGCTGGACTAATTTCTCAGCCTTATCGGTCAGACGTCCTGCTGCCTCAAGGAATGGTTTGCAAAGCTCAAAAACCTTATCAAAATCAGCCTTCTTAATATAGTCATTACTAACCCAGTCCAGCTTCTTTTGGTCAAAGGCTGCTGGTGACTTGCTGAGACGACTTTCATCAAAGAGTTTAATCAACTCCTCACGGGAGAAGATTTCTTCTTCTCCACCAGGATTCCAACCTAAGAGGGCAATAAAGTTGAAGACAGCTTCTGGCAGATAGCCCTTTTTACGGTAGTCTTCGATAAATTGAAGGGTGTTGGTATCACGCTTCGACAGTTTTTTACCAGTCTCAGAGTTGATGATCAAGGTCATATGGCCAAACTCTGGTGCCTCCCAGCCAAGTGCTTCATAGACCATGAGCTGTTTAGGGGTGTTGGCGATATGGTCATCGCCGCGGATAACATGGGAAATTCGCATATCGTGGTCATCAATGACAACGGCAAAGTTGTAAGTTGGATAACCATCGCGTTTCTGAATAACCCAATCACCACCGATATTGCCGCCTTCAAACTCAATGTCACCTTTAACGATATCAGTCCATTTATAAATACTGGCATCATTAACAGCCAAACGAACCGTTGGGATAACACCGGCTGCCTCACGCTCAGCAACATAAGCTGCTTTTTCTTCCTCGTTCATCCCCAGATATTCATTGATATAACGAGGTGTTTCACCAGCTGCTTCTTGACGCTCACGCTCAGCTGCAAGTTCTTCTTCTGTCACATAAGACTTGTAAGCCTTTCCTTCCTCCAAGAGTTGGTCAATATATTTTTGGTATAGAGGCAGGCGTTCGGACTGACGATAATTTTCATGAGTTTCTGGGCTCTCATCCCAGTCTATTCCCAACCAGCGTAAATTGTCCAGTTGGGAACGCTCGCCATCTTCAACATGGCGCTTGCGATCCGTATCCTCAATACGAATGACAAAGGTACCGCCATAGTGACGAGCATAAAGATAATTAAAGAGCGCTGTCCGCGCATTTCCGATATGTAGCAGTCCCGTTGGACTTGGTGCGTAACGCACACGAATTTCATTAGACATAGTCTTCTACCGTCTCCTATTTTCCTGTTATAGCTGTCCTAAAAGAACAGAAAGCAAACCACTTAATTAGCCGTTTGCGATCCTTTTTATTATAGCACAAATATGAGGAATTATGATCTTAACTAGAAACTTTGCCTCTTGATAAAATCCACTGTTGTTAAAACCTCAGCCTCTTCCAGTTCAAATATATTCAATGCTCAGTCGTCCAAAATTAACGTCACCGGTCACAACTAAACGCTTATTCTGACCGGACAGCCTTTGCGGAGCTTGAGCCATTCCCAAGGCGGTCTTTACTTGCAAATCAACATACCAATCTTTGGGAATATAAAGGGTAATATTACCAAAATTGACTTCTACCTCAAAATTAGCAGTATCACCTAAAATTAAGGCATTATCAAAATAAATAGTGGAATTTCCAAAATTGACCTCTGCTTTATCTGACAGAAAATTATCATTATGAATATAGCGGGTAGAATTGCCAAAATTATATTCTTTCCCATCATTGGAGGAGGAATAAAATCGTCCATAGGTCAGAGTCCTGTGCCATTTATGCTCAGGATTAAAAATTAATTCCAAGCCAATACAGGCAAGGATAACAGCTAAGAACAGTGTCCAAGTCTCAATGCGAATAAAATGGTACTGACTGTTTAGGATAATAACTATCAAAACGCCACAGATTCCTAGCCCCATAATAGAACCTGTCAGTAGGCTTTTAATAGCATGATAAGCCAAGAAGACTAGGGCAAGTAGAGCCCAAATGGATAGGGGAGAAGGCATTAGATAGTCTTTAAATAATAGAAAAACAGATAAAAAGAGCAAAACGATACCCAAGAAATACTTTTTCATGATATAACCTACCTCATTTCATTTAGCTTGTTTTTTAAATATTGATAATAATGACGCGAAACATGAATTTGCTTGTGTGTACCTTCAAAACGGATCGTACTGGTTCCTGAAAATGATTTATCCAGAGAATAGATAGTTTGAACATTAACAATAGCCGATTTTGAAATACGGCAAAAGTAAGCAGGTAATCTGTCTTCTAGCTCATAGAGTCTCATTTTGACCCTATAAGCGTCCTCCTTGGTATGGGCATAAATATTTGCTCCCTCAGTTTCAAAGAAAAGGAGCTCTGCTAAGTCAATAAAATATTCACTCGTCCCTTTATACAATGGAAAAGGTGCCCTATCCATACAACTGAGTAAACGGCAGATTTCATCTATTTTACCACTAAGATTAGGCGTTTTTAAAACAACTTCAAGAGTCTCTAATCTTTTATCCAGCTCAACCCTAATCTTCATAAGAATTACCTTTCCATCTCTAGTAACTTTATTATAGCAAGTCTGCTGCTATAAACAAGAGAACTCTCATAAGTGGTAACATTCGGCTGGTAAGTCGCTAAAATGGACCTATTGACTTTTAATAAATAAAAATCCAGGGCAGTATAACAACTCCCTAGATTTCCATTAACCTTTTATTAAGGTAGTAACGGCATAGACCTCTATCTATAAGATAGGCTACAAAGCCAAAAGTTCAATTACATCAACCCTAAAATCCCTGAACCGTTACTGTTCGTATTTGAAACCGCTAAATGGCCGCCAATAACCTGAGAGAAAGTCTCGATATTGAGACTTTGAACATAGACTTCACCACTTCCCCGGAAGGTATTAACAATCCCTTCGCCTGTACCAAACGACTGCAAAAGGCCATTCTCTAGGTGAATCTGATAATCTAATTCCTTAGACCAAGCGACAACGTGTGCATTATCAATCGTAATCTCCTGTTGATCAAGCTCCAGCTTCTGAATAGAACCGAAACTGTTAGCCAGTAAGGTGCCAACTCCTTCTGTTGACATAACAAAGAGGCCACCTTGCCCACCAAAGAAGGCACGACCGACAGACTGGCGCTCCATAGTATACTGGGCCGAGCCATCCAAGGCCAGAAAAGCACCATCATTGAGACGGTATTGTTTAGCTCCAAGCTCTAAGGCAATAATCTGACCCGGCATTGAAGGAGCAATCGCCAAACGACCATCATTACCATTAGCAATCGCCTGTGTAATAAAGGCCGACTCCCCTGAAACTACAGAACGACCAACAGCCTTAAAGATTTTACCAAGACCTGCACCTTTAGCGTTAAGCTTTGTATTCAAGCTAATAGACGGCGTGTGGTAGACCATGCTGCCTCGTTGGATATAAGCTGATTCCCCAGCTTCTAAAAATATCTCAACTAAAGGAAATTGCATATGGCTATCAATACGGTAAGTCATATGATTATCGGACATAATATTTCTCGCTTACTTATTTAATAATAGTTTCAGTATAGCGGGATATCCCAAAGATTGTCAATAGACCAAAAGAAAAATCAGCCCAAAGTCTTAGGCTGATGTCCCTAGCACTCAACTGCTGAAATGCGGCCACTATCAACATCATAGATAGCACCAGAGATGATAATATCATCTGGAATTAGCGGAGAGTCTCGTAAGAGATTGACATCCTCTCGAACGCTGGTTTCAAGATCATCAAATGGACGAAAATCATGATCATGTACATTCTGATTTAACTTACTCTCAACAAGGTCAGCTAGCTCGTCATTTTTAAAAGTAAGCATGCCACAGTCCGTATGGTGGAGAACAACGATTTCATGTGTCCCAAGCAGTTGTTCTGAAATAACAAGAGAGCGAATAGTATCCTCGGTTACCCGACCACCTGCATTGCGTAGAATATGGGCATCACCCAGTGCTAATCCCAGAGCTGGGGCAACATGCAAACGAGCATCCATACAGGTGATAACAGCTACTTCTGTTTTGGGTTTAATCGGTAAATGGCTTGTCCCATGTAATGCAACGTAAGCGCTGTTGGCATTTATAAAATTATCAAAATATGACATAATTTTCTCCTTTACTACTGCTAAGTATAAAACGCTGTTATTATAACACAAATAGCAAAGAAAAGCCTGAGTTCGGACTCGGATCAAAAAAGCTTGTTTCTTGTTTACGAAGAGAAGCCTTTTGGTCAATAGCCCCAAAATTCTAACCTAATCTTACCTTTTCCCAATAACGTAGGTCAATTCTGTTGCTTGTTTAGCTGTGAAGGTGCGATAGGAAACAAGGCCTAGCCCTAAAGCATTAGATTCAGAAATTAAAATTGATCCATCCTTTCGAACCTCCTCCACAATAGCGACATGGCCATAATTAGGATCAGCACCGGCCTGATTAGGAGCAAACGATACGGCATAGCCTAGCTTGGGTTCATGAGTTAATTCATAACCAGATTTGTAAATCCATGCACCTCCATTCCCCATATAGGCATCAAATTGATAGCCCAATTCATGAGCACGATTATAAACATACCAAGTACACTGCCCCCAAGGATAGGAAAGAGCAAGATAGTTTTCTATGTGCATTGGCTTAGATAAGTGATAACCTGCGGGGACGACCTCAAGGCTAGTCCCACTGAAATTCTTAAGTTCTTCAGGGATAGTCGGCGTTCCCCCGTGCTGATCAATCCAGCGATCTATATCCTGCATGGCTTGCGCGCGGCGTTTACCTGTACCGGAAGTATCCGTAAAATAAACGCCCCCTTCCGTTAATAAATCTAGTTGTCCTTGAGCGTACTTTATCGCTTTGTCATCTTGACGCTTAAAACTCCAATTTTTATTTTGAATAATTGTTTCAGCAGTCATCCGCCTAATAGCAATCTCGTCTGAAAAATGAGTCGCATTGCTGACATTAGTATCAAAAGCTCCGTAACCAAACATATTAGCACCAGCTTCTTTGGCTACACCAGCAGTTCCTAGTGAGCTTTCAAAAAGTGCGATAGCAATGATAGCACGGACATCTAGGCCGCTCTCTCTTTCCCATTTAAGCAGACGCTGTCCATTGATACGATTTCGATCGTAAGCTATTCCTAAGGAATTGAGGTAGCCATCCAGTTGTTCAGCCTTGATCCCATAGCGATGAGACAGAAGATTATGACTGTAGGCATTTTTGCCAGACCAGTGTTCTACATACTTTGTATAAGAAAAAGCTGGAGTAACCTCACTATCATCGTTATCAAAAACCGATGTTGCGCTCCACAATGGGCTAGCAATGACTGAAGCTTGGGAACTTGATGTGACCGTTCCAGAGCTCTCTGAATATGTAGGTAAAGATAAATTGAATGGGTCATATGATTTAACAGGCGCTTGCTGGTCTCTTGAGGGAAGATCTGAAGAAGAACCTTTGGCTGCATCTGAAGAAACCTCTTTTTCCGTTATTTCAGTTTCCTCCACTGCCCTCTCTGATGCGACCGAACTATCCTCAGTACGATCAGCCATTTCGGTTTTACTTTTCTCCTGCTCACTTTCTACTTTCTCCTCAGATGATGGCTGAGGAGAACCTTTAAAAGTTTCCTTAGAATCTGCTGAACTCTGGTCTGACGCAGAGGACGAGACTTCCTGAGCACTACTCTCTGTCTGCGTTTCCGCCTTGTTCTCATCTTCATCCTTAGTTTCTTCTCCCTCCGTCGAATCCTCAGAAAAAGAAATATCATCCGAACTGCTGCTCGACTCGCTACTTTTCCCTTCTTCCTTAGACCGGCGAACCGTTCTTTCTGCCGTTTCGGCTCTTGTTAGGGGAGGAACAAGATAGGCCCCACTTAAGATAAGTAAAAGCGTCAAAGCCACCAATTTTTCTTTTTTCATGGCCCAAAACTCCTTTCATAATATGATTCACCTATTTATTCGCAAAACATATAAAAAAGCTTTAGAAACATCTCTGTAACAATGTTCCTAAAGCTTCATTTTTAGTTAACCAACTGAACCTTCCATTTCATAGCTAATTAAGCGATTAAGCTCAACAGCATATTCCATTGGCAGTTCCTTGGTAAAGGGTTCGACAAATCCCATAACAATCATCTCTGTCGCCTCTTGCTCAGACAAGCCTCGACTCATAAGATAGTAGAGCTGTTCTTCTGAAATTTTTGAGACTTTTGCTTCATGCTCAAGGGCTACTTGTGAATTATGGATTTCATTAAAAGGGATGGTATCAGATTTAGATAAATCGTCCATCAAAATCGTATCGCATTCGATATGACTAACAGACTTTGTCGATTCACGATTAAAAGTCACCTGACCGCGGTAATCCACTTTACCCCCATTTCGAGCAATAGATTTTGACACAATAGACGAGGAGGTGCGGGGCGCATTGTGAATCATTTTTGCACCAGTATCTTGGTGCTGCCCTTCATTGGCAAAGGCAATAGATAACATAGTCCCGCGCGCTCCCTCACCTTCAAGGTAAACAGAAGGGTACTTCATAGTCGTTTTAGCACCAATATTACCATCAATCCACTCGACGGTAGCATTTTTTGTTGCCTTAGCCCGCTTGGTTACTAGGTTATAGACATTATCAGACCAGTTTTGAATGGTTGAGTAACGCATATAGGCACCATCCAAGGCAAAAATTTCCACAATGGCAGCGTGAAGACTGGCCGTTGAATAGGTCGGCGCTGTACAACCTTCAACATAATGGACACTAGCCCCTTCATCTACAATAATCAGGGTTCGCTCAAATTGAGCTGTCGCCTCATTGTTCATGCGGAAATAGGTCTGCAAAGGAATATCAACCTTAACTCCCTTAGGCACGTAGATGAATGTTCCTCCTGACCAGAAAGCAGAGTTGAGAGCTGCCAGCTTATTATCCGTGGGAGGAACCAGTTTTGAGAAGTACTGTTTAAAGAGGTCTGGATATTCCTTGAGCGCTGAGTCTGTATCTGTAAAAACAATTCCCAGCTTATCATATTCCTCTTTCATATTATGGTAGACCACTTCTGACTCGTATTGAGCTGAGGCGCCAGCCAGATATGCCCGTTCTGCCTCTGGGATCCCTATCCTCTCAAATGTTTCCTTGATCTTATCGGGAACGTCATCCCAATCACGAGCAGCCTTGTCTGTTGCTTTTGAGTAGTAAATCAGATCATCAAAGTTGATATCTGAGAGATCTGGTCCCCACTCCTGCATAGGCATCTTCTTAAAGGTTTCTAAGGACCTTAGGCGAAAGTCCAACATCCAGTCAGGCTCGCCTTTTTCCGCCGACATTCGACGCACAACCTCTTCACTGATCCCCTTACCTGTTGAAAATACAGGAGTAACGTCATCGTGGAAACCATATTTATATTCACCGAGGTCAATCGGTTTTGGCTCTACTTTTTCTTCTGCCATGTTCCCTCTTTCTATTTTAACTTAGTCTAAAATCTTCAAAATCTTATCTAGCGATTGTCGCTTAGGGCGGAAAGTATTGACAGGATGGTCACTTTCATAGCCTAAGGCCATCCCGATTACAATCTCATAAGCACTATCAACCCGTAAGATTTGAGCTAAATTTCCTGGAAATTTAACTAATTCATAAGCCACCATGGTTGCCAAACCTTGGTTATTGGCCGATAAACTTGCTGTTTGCAAAAAAGCTCCCATATCTAAAATAGACCACTCAGGTGAGTTTTTTGGCAAGGCAAAATACATAATCGCTGGAGCTTGAAAAAGTTCTTGGTTAAGTTGCCAAAAGGTCTCATTTCCAACCTCTGTAAAGTTATCTAAGCGATTAGACCAAGCCGCCATGTGAGAATGCTGATCTTCTTGAAAACCTGTACGAGAACGAACTGGAAAAATCGGAGTTGATTTTTGTCCAACTTCGATCAAACTCCTGTGGTCTGACTTTATTTTCTCCAAGGTTTCTCCAGTCGCTACATAGACTTTCCAGGGCTGTGAATTAACCCAAGAAGCCGTTTGACTGGCTTTCTGCAACAATTTGCTTCAGCATTTCTGTCTCGACTGCTTGATCCTTAAAGTGACGTGTCGAATGACGATTGGCCATTAAATTACTAAATTCCATAAGTAGCTTCTTATCTCGATTACATCTCACTACGTTCGATGGCCTTTTTGAGAGCATTCCATGAGAGAGTGGCACATTTGATACGCTGTGGAAATTTTGACACACCAGCCATGAGCTCAGCTTCACCTAGCTCTTTTTGCTGGTCGTCTGTTTCTCCTTGAACCATCTTTGAAAAGATATCCGCCAAACGAAGCGCCTCCTCCTTGGTTTTGCCAATAACCGCATCTGTCATCATACTAGACGAAGCAGTCGAAATCGTACAACCATGGCCGGCAAAGGCGATATCCTCAATAACACCATCCTTAAACTTCACCGAAAGGTTGATGACATCACCGCAGGTTGGATTATTGAGCTGCAATTGCTCAACTCCTTCTAAAAAACCATGATGGTGAGGACTCCTAGAGTGATCGGCAATAACCGCCTTATAAAGACTATCTAACCTAGAAAGTGCCATTAAAGAACTCCTTCGCTTTTAAAATTGCATCCACTAATCGATCACAATCTTCTTTGGTATTGTAAATATAAAAACTAGCCCGTACGGCTGAATGAATACCCAGATGATTAATCAAGGGTTGAGCACAGTGGTGCCCGGCTCGTACAGCTACTCCCTCATAATCTAAGGCTGTCGCCACATCATGAGGATGCAATCCCTCTAAATTAAAGGCAATAACACCTGCATGCTGAGACGAATCCTGCGGCCCATAAACAGTTAGCCCTGTAATCGCCTGTAATTGAGGCAAGACATAATCAACAAGCTCTTGTTCGTGTGCCTGCACATTAGCCATTCCCAACTCACCTAGATAATCAACCGCCGCTCCTAAAGCGATGGCTCCAGCAATATTGGGAGTCCCCGCTTCAAATTTCCACGGCAGCTCTTTCCATGTTGCCTCCTGTTCGTAGACAAAATCAATCATTTCACCACCAAATTCAACCGGTGAAATCTGATTGAGAAGCTCTTCTTTACCATACAAAACACCAATACCTGTCGGACCTAACATTTTATGACCAGAAAGAGCATAAAAATCACAATCCATATCCTGCACATCAATAGCCATATGAGGAGCTGATTGCGCACCATCAACAACCATATAAGCACCATATTGATGAGCTAAGTCAGCAACAGTCTTGACAGGATTGATGCAACCAAGAACATTAGAGACGTGGGCAAGGCTGACAAATCTAGTCCGTTCACTGAGCTTAGATTTAAGGTCATCCATATCCAACTGACCATCTTTTAGGTAGACATAGACTAACTCAGCACCTGTTTCCTGACAGACTCTCTGCCATGGAACCAAGTTAGAGTGATGCTCCATAACCGAAATCAAAACTTGATCTCCAGTTTGTAAAATCCCCTTGGCAAATTGAGCTACCCAGTTGAGCCCCGTCGTTGTTCCGCGCGTAAAAAGAATCTCCTTAGTTGAACGCGCATTTAAAAAGAAGCGTAACTTCTCACGACTGTCTTCATAAGACTGAGTTGCTCGTTCAGCTAAGGTATGTACACCACGATGAACATTGGCATTATTTGTACGGTAATAAGATTCTAAAACCTCAAGGACTGCTTGAGGTTTTTGCGTTGTAGCCGCATTATCTAAATAAACTAATGGCTCATCATTTATTACCTGGTCTAAAATCGAAAAATCTTTCCGCAGTTTTCTTGCATCCAACAATGATAAACTCCTTTTTATAAGATATAAGGACGCCAAATAGTCATTTTTGAGATATGGGATAAAATTTCCTAGACTTATGCATTTTTGTAGTTCTACTTGCAAGACGCAAGGAGGTGCTTTCTATCTTCTAGGCTTAAACCTTTGACAGTGCCAACGGACTGTCAAACTGTTATATCTCAAATAATTGATGGAGGGGGAACATTTGCCCCGACCCCTTAGGTCAGCAACTAAAAATTAGGACTTGCTGAAAAATCAAATGCTTCTGAATTACTGTTTTTTATCCCACTCGCAAGGGGCCTTCCCTTTACCGACATTTTTACGTAAGATTTAGCCCATAAAATGCAATAATCAGACGACAAAAAGCAAACTAAAACAAGATTTAGCGCTTATCCAGCTTTGTATCTAGGACTGAAATCATTTCATCACGAACTTCCTTAATAGGAATCTCTGTAATAACAGCCCCTAAGAATCCGCGAATAACCAGACGTTCAGCTTCTTCAAATTTTAAACCGCGGCTCATCAGATAATACATGTCCTCTGGATCAATTTGACCAATCGAGGCTGCATGACCAGCCGTTACATCATTTTCATCAATCAACAAGATGGGATTAGCATCACTGCGCGCCTTATCAGACAGCATAAGGACACGACTTTCCTGCTGGGCGTCAGCCCCCTTGGCACCTTTAATAATATGACCAATACCGTTAAAGGTCAAGGTCCCCCGTTCTAAGATAACACCATGTTGGAGAATATGCCCAACAGAATTTTTCCCATAATTGGTTACCCGTGTATCGATCCCTTGTACCTGACGACCACTGGAAGCCGCAACGACCTTGAGATCAGCATGGCTACCGTCCCCTTTAAGATCGCTATCAAAATCGGCAATCACATTGCCTTCGTTCATAACGCCAAGAGCCCAATCAACAGTAGCATCACGCTCCAGACGTCCCCGCCGGCTCATATAGGTTGTCAAATTATCTCCAAGCCTATCAATAGCGGAAAATTTAACCTGACTACCAGCACCGGCAATAACTTCGACACTAATATTAGCTGTTGTTTGGGCACTGCCATCACCAATAGACTCAAACCGCTCCAAGTAACTCACACGCGCATTGCGACCGACAATAATCAACACGTGCTTATTAAAAGGCACTGCACTATCGCTATCCTGCAGAAAAACACCTTCAATTGGTCGGGAGACTTCAACATTGTCCGGCACATACAGAACAGCTGCGCTGTTGAAATAAGCATAGTGATAAGCAGCTAATTTATCCTCATTCAGAGCCAGTGCTTGACCAAAGTGGCTCTCAATAATCTCTGGGATCTCCTCTAGGGCAGAAGCTAAATCAGTAAACACAACACCTTGTTCTAACAAATCTGCCGAGAGCTGCTCAAGTACCGTCTGCGTTCCCAGCTGGACAAGCTTAGGATTATCCCCAAGTGCTGTGAAATCAGGCACATTGTTACTAGCCTCACTTTCAGCTATTCTACCGTCACCCAGATTCCAACGATGAAACTTAACACGTTCAATATCAGGCAAAGGCAGATTTTCGATCTGATCAAAAGCTGCTAAACGCCGTTCACGTATCCAAACCGGCTCAGCCTGCGCCTGTGAAAATTTTACAATAGATTCCTTTGACATGAGATGGTGGTTGCTCCTCTCTTCTAACACGTCTAGGTAATTTTAGCCTAAACTTGTTTTAAATTAGACGCCTATTAAACTTCTTCGTGGTATTCTAATCCCAACTCTTCAGCTACTTGGGCATAGCCTTCACGCTCAAGTCGGGCTGCCAACTCAGCATCACCTGAAAGAACAATCCGACCATCCATCATAACATGAACAACATCAGGCTTAATGTAGTTGAGTAGGCGTTGATAGTGGGTGATAATCATAGCCCCAAATCCTTCACCGCGCATGGCATTAACTCCTTTAGAGACAACCTTCAGGGCGTCGATATCCAAGCCAGAGTCAATCTCATCTAAGAGAGCAAATTTAGGTTCCAACATCAGAAGCTGTAAAATTTCATTGCGCTTTTTCTCACCACCAGAGAATCCCTCGTTGAGATAACGCTCAGCCATCTCTTCTTTCATGCCCAATAGTTCCATTTTTTCATCCAATTTAGTGATGAAATCGCGAATGGAAATCTTTTCTTCATCCTCCTTGCCAGCATTCATCGCCGCACGGATAAACTCTGCATTAGTGATTCCTGGAATTTCTGACGGATACTGCATCGCTAAGAAAAGGCCTAAACGCGCACGTTCGTCCACTTCTAATTCAAGAATATTTTGCCCCTCGAACCAAATTTCACCTTCAGTCACCTCATAATTAGGGTTTCCCATGATAGCCGCAGAGAGTGTTGATTTCCCTGTACCATTTGGCCCCATAATGGCTGCAATTTCACCTGTTCTCAGGGTCAAGTTCAGTCCTTTCAAAATTTCCTTATCCTCAATGGAGACGTGAAGATTTTTTATTTCCAGTACAGACATGTATAACTCCTTTATCATTGTTGGCCAGCGTCAATCGCAAGGGCCTGTCTTTAGAAGAGACTAATACTCAAAAAACACATTAGTGAAACAACAGCTGCGCGCAATACAACATATTGCCATCTATAAAGTGCTACCCTAAATTTTAAAGAGTACAATACACAACTTAGCCTCTAATCACCCTTCATTATAACAAAAAAAGACAAGCTTAGCTTTGTCTTTGATTATAAAATTATCTATTAAACTTTTGCTTCCACCTGTCCAATACCGATTGGCGGTAAGAGCTGTTGCCAATAAACTTCAAGGCATCAAAGAGCGGTGTTCGGCCGATCCCCCAAATTTGCAGCCCCTCAATAAGCACCTCTGCTGTAAACAGAATACCAATCATCAGAAGGACTCCCCCAAGACGGCTGGAAACATTTAAAAGCAGGGAGGTTAAAGAGAAAACCATAGCAATCCCATAAACAACCAAGACTGCCCCTCGATGAGTAAATCCCATAGCCAACAGACGGTGGTGCAGGTGCATTTTATCAGCCTCTATGGCTGAACGTCCTGACAGTTTCCGCCGAATAATAGCCACGAAGGTATCTAAAATTGGTACCCCTAAAATGATAACCGGTGTGATAACTGCAACTGCTGTCGAATTTTTTAATCCCTGCAGGGACAAAACACCAATCATAAAACCAATAAAGAGCGCACCAGTATCCCCCAGATAGATAATAGCAGGATTATAATTGTAAGGAAAAAAGCCAGCAATCGCCGCGATTAAAAGAAAGATCGTCAGAGTAGTATAAAGATTACTATCAAAAAGAAAGAAATAAGAAATCAGCCCCATAGTCGTTAGACTGATAATTGATACTCCGCAGACCAATCCATCTAAACCATCAATCAAATTAATAGCATTAGTAATGGCAATAATCCACAGAACAGTCAAAAAGAAACTTAAAACAGGCCCAAAATAGAGCATCGGACCTCCAAAGGGAATCTTGAAGCTGTCAAAACGATAATCTGTAAAGGTCCAGACAACGATGGCGCCAAGCACAATTCCCAACATCTTCCACTTTGGTGTAAGTTCACGTATATCATCAATAAAGCCAGTCATTGCTACGATAAGTCCTCCTAGAGAAACTGGCAAAATATAATCAAAGTAGGACTGTAAAAAATGATGGCGCTCGGTAATAATCGGCATCAAAATCAGAGAACCAATCAAAAAGGCAATTAAAATTCCCAGCCCGCCGCTGCTAGGCATGGGAACCTTGTTGATACGTCTGGCGTTAGGATTATCAACTGCACCAATATGTAAAGCCAAAAACCGCACCAAGGGAGTCAGGATAAGAGAAATCAAAAATACCCCAATCAAGACCAAGATGTATTGTAAACGAAATGGATTTATCATTTAGAGGGCACCAACTTTATTTTTTTCAGGTGTTCAATGGCGTTGTCATCAACCAGCTTAATCATATGCTCCAACAGGTAGGCCCGCGTATATTCTGAAGGATAACCGTACTCATAAAAACGGGCCTTTAGCTGATCGGACCGCTGAGGAGACTCATTTGCAATATAAAAGAGAACCGTCATATGGTATTTGTCTTCCGACTTAAAAAGCTCAGAAGCTTCTGTTGGTACATCCAATGCCTGTGCTGCTATAATCGCATCCTTTAAAGTAGGATAATCCGCTGCAAAATGCACATAGTGAGTCTCTGGGATCAGATCTTCCGGCTTAAATTTGAAAGGTTTATCTTCGCCATCATCCTCATCAGCTTCCGATGTTTCCGTCGTTGAGACAGGTGAGTCCGATAGATTACTAAGGGCATCATCCAGCATTTCTTCGATGTTTTTCAGCTTTTCATGAGCTTCTGTATCCCCTTGTTCCATCATATTTTTTTCCAAATTTTTAAAAAAATCTTCTGGGGTCAAGTCGGACCAATCGTTCACCCCTTCTGCAAACTGCTCAAAGTCCAAATCTTCACTGAGGTCCGATTTGGTGACAAAAACATCAACCCTATCCTGACGGGGGGTTACCCGAAAGCTCAACATACCAGTTGATTTAAAGTTATCAGGAATATCCAACTCATCCAAAATGGTATAGAAAAACTCTTCTGTTTTTTCTTGTGGCATGAGGAAATCTTTCAATTCCATGCCATAAGTATCTAGATCATCCATACTAACTGAAATCTTCAACGTGGATTCATTGATCTGTTTCATTTCCATAGTCTTTACCTCGCACGAGTAGTTATTTTATTATACAAGAAAAGTCCTAAAAGTTCAATTTTACAGTATGTTTCTAAAGCCAACTAGAAATAAGATTAAAATCATGATTTCGCAGAAATCAACTATTCAATAAATCTTAATTTCTAGTTGCTGGTTCGAAATAATTGAACTCCAGACCGTTTTAGGCTATCGCCTAGAAACTAGAGAGTGGTGTGAATCAAACTTAAAATTTTTGTGCTGGTCTCCCACCATAAGGACAAGGCCAGATCATGAGGTTTTCAAAAGACATTAAACAATCAGTACAAAAAATAAGAGCAGGGAACACGGATGTTCCAAGCCCTTTTCTACTCTTTGCACAATAAAAACTGTCTTAAGCCACCAATACCTTGACTGCTGCATATAGCAAAAGAACAACACCTAATACAATTCGGTACCAGCCAAAAACTGTAAAATCATGCTTTTTGACAAAATTAGTCAAGAATTTAATAACAACCATGCTGACTGCAAAGGCCACCACCGAAGCCAGCAGCAGAATAAGCCACTGGGGACCAGTCAGATGATGACCATCGAGAAGGAATTTGACAAACTTAAGCCCGCTGTAGCCAAACATGGTCGGAATTCCTAGAAAGAATGTAAAATCAGCAGCCACACTGCGGCTGGCCCCAACCAGGATGGCACCTAATATTGTCGCACCCGAACGACTGGTCCCCGGAATAATACTAAGAACTTGAAACAATCCGATATAAAGAGCGGTCTTATAGTGCATACGTGCTAAATCTTTCACTGCTGGCTCAACATTTTGATTACGTCTTTCAATCCAGATAAAAGCAATACCGTAGACAATCAGCATCGTAGCAACACTGGTGAAATTACTAAAGTGAGCATCCATCCAATCATCCAAAAGAAGTCCCACTACAGCCGAGGGAATGCAGGCAATAACAACCTTCAGCCAAAGTTGCCAAGTCAGACGTACCTCTCTAGCCGTCTTACCTCTTTGAAAGGGATTAAGGCGCTCAAAGTAAATAACCATGACTGCCAAGATAGCACCCAGCTGGATGACAATATTAAAGAGTTCGCGGAAGGCATCTCCCTGATTGAGATTGATAAATTCCTGCACCAGAATTAAATGCCCTGTGCTAGAAATCGGCAACCATTCAGTAATACCTTCAACAATGCCGAGAAATACTGCCTTAAGCAGTTCAATAAATAGCATAGCATCTCCTAGATAAGTTTTGTTCCATTATAGCAAAAAGAAGTAGATTTTAGAAGGCTCCGCCTCCTCCACCTCCACCGCCTCCGGAAAAGCCGCCGCTACTGAAACCACCTGACGAAACATGAAAGTTTTGAGCTGCCACCGCTTGATGTCCGTAATCAGCAAAGTGATGAGCAGATAGATAAAGCAAGGGATACCAATCGTGATAAACATAGCCTGCCATTGCAGAAGGAACTTCTATTCGGTGAACCCTAATAACCTCTTCGACCTCCTTGGCATAGCCAAAGAGCGTAGCATATACAAGAATACGATTCCACACCACAATACTTTCCAATTCAGCCTGATTAAAAGTCTTAATATCCTTCATCATACGGCGAAAGGCTTGCCAAGCATAATAGTCAGGTAAAAACTCTTCTTTGAGCACCCCATTTTGTTTTTCCAAACGGCTAAAAGCATTAAACAGAATCCAAAGCAGCAAAGACCCTAGACTCAGTAAAACGTACCCCAAGGAAAGTTGCCAATTAAGCAGCGTTAACTTCCCTGAAATCAGAAGATAGAGGAGGGATACCACGGAAAATAGACTCGCTCCTAAAAGCAAAGCTAGGCTGAGCTGTCTCAGACCGTTCTCCCGTAAACTCAAAGGTCTGTAATAATCCCCCAAACGGTAAATTTGCTTTTCATCAGCAACAGCTTGCGTCAACTTCTTTAGCGACCGTGTAAACGCGCTTGTCTTGCGGCGTCCATAATCGTTGACCTGCGAAGCATTATACCCCTTTTTAACACTAATACTCCTGTCAACTTTGTAATCAGAAAACAGCCCTTCCACAGCAAGTTTACTATCCAAATGTTCTCCCATAGCCATGTGAATAAAATACTCCTCAGATGGAGTTAGCCCCTTAGAGGTCATGTAGGAAAGCCAAGCACCCTTCTCATCTACTTTTAACTTGAGATTCCCTCGATCAATTAAGTCAAGTAGCGTTGCCTGAACTAAATTTTCAAAGGAAAAGAGCCCCTTTCCTCCTGTAACAGGATTGACCTCAGACCAGTCTGTACTGTAAACAGCAGAAGCAACCAGTTGCGGAGACCAGTCTGCAGGGGCAGCGTAGAGCCATTTGGCTCCCTGATAGGTACTGCGGGGTTTTAGCAAAAGCTTATAAAGAATAAAAACGCAAACAGCAATAAGGGCAGCAGCACTTATGACAACCGGAAAAACTACAGAGAATACCCTGCGAAAAAGAAGACTCTTTCGATGAATTTTCTTTTCTACACTTTGAAATTGTCCCAGAACTAGCTTTCGATCGTCCTTTTTAGCTGTAAAACTATTTGAATCCCAGTATCCATGCAGCTCTAAAGCTTTTCCTTCACCAATATAGTCAGCGTCCACACCAAATGTGTTCCCCATATTCTTAATACGAGCAGCCGGTTGTAGATACCCTAAATGCACAAATAATTGCTGCTGTGAACTACTTGGAGCCGATATTTTAAAGCTCACGTGACGCAGAGGGACATCCCAATCGCTGACTGGTTTCCAGTTTAATTCAGCAATGTCTCGATGAACCGTCAAAATATGATTCAATTGCCAAGTCACTGTTACTCGAACTTGGTCTCCCTTTTGTCCAGCATTATAGATTTTAAGGGCATATCCTTCTTTTAGTGATTCTAAGTGAGCTTTAGGCTTCCTTTTCACCTCTCTATTGTTCTCGACCCAAGAGGTAACCTTTGATTTGTCAATAGAAAATCCCTTGGGGTTATTTCCAGCACTCCCTAGGGTAACATATTGACCCTTATAAGCCGAATCAAATTTATAGGTTATCACTTGAGTAAAAGTCGCTGTGTTATCCTTACGAATATTAAGCCGTCCCTCATAACGGCTAATGCTATAATCCACCTCATCGTCCGCCTGAATCTTAGACGCAAAAATAATTAAAGGTATTAGCAAAGACAGACAAAACAAAAATTTATTTCTCATAAACTCCTCTCTTACGACAGTACAAAAGCGCCGAGAAAACAAGCAGATAGAGAATATTCTAACCCTCAAAAGGCAAGAAAACTATTCTTTAACCTACTTAAACCTAGACTTAACTGTATAACTTCTTATACCCCCCATTTTATCATAAATTAAAACGGTACTTGAGAAATTCCTCTTTAAAAAGGGGATACTCCCATTGAAATCGACTGATATTTCCTGTAAAATAGGATAGTATGTATATTTGTGTCTTGATAGCTAGAATTAGGACCTTTAACTATAGGAGTATCTCATGAAAAAACTAATCCTAACCTTCGTGTTAGCTGCTGCCCTAGTTTGGGGTGGGACAACATCTGTTCAAGCAGATGAATACTTACGTGTCGGCATGGAAGCGGCCTATGCCCCCTTCAACTGGACACAAAATGATGATTCTAACGGTGCCGTTCCCATTGACGGCAGTCGTCAGTACGCCAATGGTTATGATGTCCAGATGGCTAAGAAAATTGCTAAGAAGATGGACAAAAAGCTCATCGTCGTCAAGACTAAATGGGACGGGCTGCTGCCTGCCCTAACTTCCAATAAAATTGATATGATCGTCGCTGGTATGAGTCCAACAGCGGAACGTAAGAGAGAAATCAATTTTTCCAATACCTACTATACTAGCGAGCCTGTTCTAGTAGTAAAATCGGATAGCAAATACGCGGATGCCAGCAGCCTTTCTGACTTCTCTGGTGCAAAAATTACATCTCAACAAGGGGTCTACCTTTACGGTCTTATTGATCAAATTCCCAATGCTAAAAAAGAAACAGCTGTCAGTGACTTTTCTCAAATGCGCCAATCTTTAACGTCGGGAAAAATTGATGCTTATGTATCTGAACGGCCCGAGGCCCTGACTGCGGAGACATTTAGTGATGACTTCAAAATGATCGAGTTGGATAAGGGCTTTAAAACAAATCCAGATGATACGGCACTCGCTATCGGCTTGCGCAAAGATGATACCCAAACGCTCAACAAAGTTAACGAAATTCTGGCCACAATCCCTGAAAAAGAACGACTTCAGCTCATGGATAAGATGACTAAAGAACAACCAGGGGCTGGCCAAGACAACCAAACTTTCTTCAATCAAGCTTGGACAATTCTTACCGAGAATTGGTCCCAATTCCTGCGCGGAACGGGCATAACCCTGCTCATCTCAATTGTCGGAACTCTGGTTGGCATGATTATTGGTCTTTTGATCGGCGTCTATCGAACTGCTCCCAAAGCTGCCAACAAGGTCCTTACCCTTTTGCAAACTCTTTTCAATTGGCTCCTTAATATCTATATCGAGGTCTTTCGCGGGACGCCAATGATCGTTCAGGCCATGGTTATTTACTACGGTCTCGATCAGGCCTTTGATATTTCACTCGATCGCACTTGGGCAGCCATCTTTATTGTTTCCATAAATACAGGTGCTTACATGAGTGAAATTGTCCGTGGCGGCATCTTTGCAGTTGATAGGGGGCAGTTTGAAGCTGCCACAGCTTTAGGTTTTAACCACAGCCAGACTATGCGTAAGATTGTTTTGCCACAGGTCATTCGCAATATTCTGCCTGCTACTGGCAATGAATTTGTTATCAACATCAAGGACACATCCGTTCTTAATGTTATCTCGGTGGTAGAACTCTACTTCTCTGGTAACACTGTGGCCACTCAAACCTATCAATATTTCCAAACCTTCTTTATCATCGCCACTATCTACTTTATCCTTACCTTTACCGTTACCCGCATCTTGCGTTACGTTGAACGCCGCCTTGACCAAGATAATTACACACAGGGAGGTGCCCACTAATGACTGATACCATCTTAGAAATTAAACATTTAAAAAAATCCTACGGACAAAATGAAGTCCTCAAAGATATTTCACTAAGTGTCAAAAAGGGAGAAGTCATCTCAATCATCGGGAGTTCCGGATCTGGTAAATCAACCTTTCTGCGCTCTATCAATCTTCTTGAAACTCCAACCGATGGACAAATTCTCTACCATGGACAAGATGTTCTTGAAAAAGGGTATGATTTAGCAACCTACCGTGAAAAATTAGGAATGGTTTTCCAATCTTTTAATCTTTTTGAAAACCTCAATGTCCTTGATAATGCCGTTGTTCCTCAGACAACTGTTCTGAAACGTCCTAAAGATGAAGCTATAGCGGTCGCTAAAGCCAATCTAGAAAAAGTTGGAATGGGAGAGCAGTACTGGAAAGCCAAACCAGCTCAACTCTCCGGAGGACAAAAACAGCGGGTCGCTATTGCACGTGCGCTCTCAGTCAATCCTGAAGCCATTCTTTTCGATGAGCCAACATCCGCTCTGGATCCTGAAATGGTCGGCGAAGTTCTTAAAACTATGCAGGATTTAGCCAAATCAGGTTTAACCATGCTCATCGTTACCCATGAGATGGAATTTGCTAAAGATGTTTCTGATCGCGTTATCTTTATGGATAAAGGTGTCATCGCTGAACAAGGAAAGCCAGAACAGCTTTTTGAACATCCGCAAGAGAGTCGTACCAAAGAATTCCTGCAACGTTTCCTCGGATAAAGCCATAAACGAACTGGGGAAACATCTCCCTTAAAGCAGATCGTAAAATAATAAAATCTTCAGCAAGGGTCTTGTTCCTTATTTCAAAAGGGGCAAGACTCTTATGCTTCTCTTGACAGCTTTAAACACAGCTTGCTATAATAATTTGTCATACAATTCAATACTGGAGGTTACAATGCAAAAACGATCAACCTATTGGATCATTGGTTTCATGCTCTTTGCACTCTTTTTTGGTGCAGGCAATCTTATTTTCCCAGCCTATCTTGGGATTTATTCTGGTGTTAATCTTTGGTTAGCTATCATCGGCTTTTGCTTAACAGGGGTAACCTTGCCCCTGCTGGGAGTAGTTGCCGTTGCCTATTCAGGTAAGACTGATGTAGAGTCTATCGCTCAACCAGCCTCACGAATTTATGCTCTTTTCTTTGCCATTGCCCTTTACCTGTCAATTGGCCCCTTCTTTGCTATTCCACGTACTGGGGCTGTCTCTTACGAAATTGGTATCATGCCCTTCTTTGGGGATAGTCAATTTGTACACATTAGCTATGGTATTGTTTTTTTTGGCCTATCTTACCTCATTGCTGTTCGCCCAAGTAAAATTGCTGACCGTGTTGGAAAGTACCTCACACCGGCTCTTTTGATTTTTCTAGGTATTCTTATCCTCGCTTCCTTTATCTCACCGGCTGGTAACCTTGGGCAGGCTGTCAACGCTTCAAATGCAGTAAGTGACAGCTTCCGCGACCTGCCTTTTGTCGCAGGCCTGATTCAAGGTTACAGTACCATGGATGCCCTTGCCTCTTTAGCTTTTGCCATTTTAGTTATTGATGCGGCTAAAAGCCATGGCGCTGAAACACCTGCTGCCATAGCTCAACTAACACTAAAATCTGGTATTATCGCCGCTGCTCTCCTAGCCGCAATTTATATCTTTGTCGGCCGTTTGGGGGCAACATCGCAATCTCTCTTTAGTCTATCTAACGGCCTCTTTATGCACCACGCAACAGCCGTTACGGATGGTGGCCCAGTTCTCATCCAATCAGCCAGTCACTATATGGGCTCTCTTGGTCAAATTGTGCTAGCTCTGGCTATTTTCCTAGCCTGTCTAACAACAGCTACAGGACTCATTACAGCCTGCGCTGAATATTTTCACAAAATTATCCCCCGACTCTCCCATATCGCTTGGGCGACCATTTTTACCCTTATTGGGGTGACACTTTACTTCGGAGGGCTATCAGAGATTATCAAATGGTCTTTGCCGGTCCTTTACCTTCTCTACCCGCTAACAATTGTAACGATTATTCTTATTTTCTTAAAGGGCTTCATTGGAGACAATCCTATCGTTTATAAGGCTACATTAGCTTTCACTGCTATTGCTGGACTTTTTGATGCCTTTAATACTCTATCAGCCCAAACTCAACTTTTTACACTGCCAAATTGGTTGATGACCTTTTTCATTAAAGTCATCCCACTTGGCAGCTATAACATGGGCTGGATTAGCTTCGCCGCAGTTGGACTGCTAGCTGGCCTAGTCTTAGCAAGACTTATTCCCTTTCGCAAACCTAAAAATAACTAAAATCATAAAAGATATTATCTTTTTAACTAGCCTGCTTTATTCAGCGTTTTATCCTTAATATCGTATCACCAATTCAAATGAGCAAGAAGATCTAACATCTATTACAAACAGGCCCTAGTACTATTAACACTTGACAATCAAAAGCTTTAAAAGTTGGCAAAGGTGGTCAAAGCAATCTCTACTTTAACGTCAAAAAAGAGCGATCCAGACTGATTCCTAAAAATCAGATTGGATCTGCCCTTTTTATTTTGCTTTTAAGGCTGATAATATCTGTGTCCGAATATCTTCAGCCCCTTCTGGATTATTAGGCAAAAATAGGGTTTGATTGCCACCAGCAGCAAATTGATTCAGAGTGTCAAGATATTGGTTGGTCAAAAGGATAGACATAATCTGTTCCTCGGTCATGCCGACATTAGCTTGCTTGAGTTCCGCAATAGACTCAGCTAAGCCATCAACAATCGCCTTACGTTGTTGAGCGATACCAACACCGTGCAGCCGATCCTTTTCTGCTTCCGCAGAGGCTGCTGTAACAATCTTAATCTTATCAGCCTCTGCTAATTCTTGAGCAGCTACTCGCTTACGTTGAGCTGCATTAATTTCATTCATGGACTGCTTAACTTCAGCATCTGGCTCAACCTTAGTAATCAGGGTTTTAACAATGATATATCCGTATGTAGACATCTCCTCTGCCACCTGATGCTGAACTTCGAGGGCAATCTCATCTTTTTTCTCAAAGAGTTCATCCAGGGTCAATTTAGGAACAGACGAGCGCAGGGCATCTTCAATGTAAGATTTAATCTGTGCTTCTGGGCGCATTAATTTGTAATAAGCATCAATAACATTCTGCTCGTTAACCCGATACTGTGTTGCTACATTCAAGGTAACAAAAACATTATCTTTAGTCTTAGTTTCAACAACAATTTCACTCTGTAAAAGCCGTAACTGCACGCGCGCAGCAATCTTATCTATACCAAGCGGCAGACGAACATGAATCCCACTGCTAGAAGTGGTTTGATAGCGCCCAAAACGCTCAATAATCGCTACTGATTGCTGCCGAACGACATAGAGCGAACTGACTAAAAAGATAATAAAAATAATAAAACAAATGAGACAAAAAATTAAAAATCCACCCATAATAACTTTCCTCCAGTAATAAATTAAACATCTAAAGATAATACGTGCATATCACACTAAACTAACATATTATAAAGACTTTCATTGCCGTGCAAATTAATATAGTTAGGGTCAAAGTTTGACAAACGTTGAAGTAAACTGTCGTAATCATTTTTGTCAGATAAAGTTACTCCAACCAGACACGGCCCTGTCCCTTTGGCAGCCCGTTTGATATACTCAAAACGTGTAATGTCATCATTCGGTCCTAAAATATTATTAACAAACTCTCGTAGAGCACCCGGCCGCTGTGGAAAATTCACAACAAAATAATGCTTAACCCCATCGTAAATCAGCGCACGCTCTTCCATTTCCTGCATGCGATTGATATCATTATTACCGCCAGAAACGATGCAGACAAGGGTCGTACCCCTGATCTCCTCTTTGAGAACTTCCAGAGCAGCAATAGAAGCTGCACCGGCAGGCTCCGCAATAATGCCTTGCCTTGAATACATATTAATCAACGTTTCAGAAATCAGGCCCTCATCTACCCCGACCAGATCATCAACATGACGGCGAGCCACATCGTAAGTACGCTCTCCAACCTTCTGAACAGCGATACCATCTGCAAATTTATCAATACGCTCCAGCTTAACTGGATGTCCCTTATCAAAAGCAGCACGCATGCTACGGGCACCGTTGGATTCTACACCAATCACCCTTATTTCCGGAGATACATCCTTCATATAAGTCGATACACCAGCGATTAACCCACCACCACCGACAGGAACTAAGATACTGTCAAAATCAACGCCTTCTTCCTTGGCTTGCTCATAAATTTCATAAGCAACTGTTCCTTGACCTGCCTGAACATTATCATCATCAAAAGGAGGAATAAAAGTCCGACCTTCCGCTTTGGTAAACTCCTGTGCAGCCTGAGATGAAGCATCAAAGGTATCACCAACTAGTTGGATATCAACATAGCTACCACCGAAGAACTTAACCTGTGTAATCTTTTGCTGAGGTGTCGTAATCGGCATAAAAATAGTAGCTGGAATCTTCATCTCGTTGCAAGTATATGCAACACCCTGAGCATGATTACCTGCTGAAGCGCAGACCACTCCGTGTGCCTTATCTTCATCTGATAATTGATGAATGGCGTAATAAGCTCCCCGCAATTTAAAAGAGCGTACCTTTTGCATATTCTCACGCTTCAAATAAATCGTTGCCTGATATTTCTCTGACAAATAACGGTCAAAATCAAGAGGTGTTCGTTCAACCACATCTTTTAGAACACTGTGAGCTCGGATAACATCGGTTGCAGTTAGCATAACCCCTCCTTATTACTTATTGTCTAAATTTTCTGTAGATTTATTATAACAAAATCGTCTATGAAATAAAAGAGAATTTTCTAGACAATAAAAAGCTTGTACCTTTTCTGATACAAACCTTACCTCCGATAGACCTCTCTTGACATCCTTAAGCTAGATTTTCTCTATCATACTTGTCATCTGGATTATCACCTGCTAGTTGGGCTTGACACTCTGGACAGATGCCATAGAGCATAACCTGACTGTGGGTCACCTGATAGCCCGTCTGATTGCTAGCTTCCTGGTACATATCCCTAATATCAGCATCCATGAAATCTGTAATTCTCCCGCAATTTTCACAAGCAATATGGATTTCACGATGCCCCAAGAAATCATAATAAGTCGTACTGTAATGGCAGAGCTTGAGCTCTGTCACAAACCCTTCCTCTACCAAGACCTTGAGGTTATTGTAAACCGTTGCCAAACTCATGCTAGGATAATCTGGCAAAAGATCCTCATAAATCATCTCGGCGCTAGGATGTTTCTTAGTTCCAATCATATATCTAATGATGGCCTTACGGCTCTCTGTAATTCTTATATGCTTACTTCTTAGGCGCTCCAGAACAGTCTCATAAGCTTCCAAGGCCATGCGATCCTTTTCCATAGCCACCTCCTATTCACTATTCATACTAGCCTTATTATAGCATAAATAAAAGCGGAAAAGCCGTATTTCAACGTTATGAACCAAGTAAACGCCGGTGCTCCACCTTAATACAACGGTTCATAACAATATCATTTCTACCAGCTTGACGCAAAAAGTCCTCTGCATCCTGCGCCTCTAAACCTAACTGAGCCCAAAATACTTTAGCATCTGTCTCTACAAAATCTTGAGCCACATCAATCAAAAATTCTGAACGGCGGAAAACATCAACAATATCAACAGGAACAGGAATATCCTTCAGGGAAGCGTAAACTGACTCTCCAAGAATTTCTTGACCAGCTAGCTTAGGATTAACAGGAATAATACGGTACCCTGCATTTTGTAACACCTGGGCTATATCATAGGCTGCCGTTTCTACCCGCTTAGATAAGCCTACAACTGCAATAGTTTGAGCTTCCTTCAGATAAGACTTAATAACAGTATCATCAGGATTACTAAAATGATAAGACATAAAGCACCTCCATCTTAAATATATTGCCAATATGGATTAAAAACATTGCTAGTTCAATCTACTATAGCACATCCCTTGCCAAAAGTCTAAAGCTTGACATTATCAATAGGTTACATTATAATTAAACTATCGGTTTAATTAATTCAAAAGGAGACTCTTATATGGGACGTCGTAAAAAAGCACCCGCCGAAAATCATAGGAAAACCATTGCGCAGGCCGCCCATCAGCTCTTTATCAAAAACGGGGTAGAGGCTACTAGTGTCAGCAAGATTGCCCAAGCTGCTGGTTACAGCAAGGCCACGCTTTATGTTTACTTTAAAAATAAAGAAGAAATTTTCTTTACCCTTGTCTATGAGCACATTAAAGACCTCTATGAAGAGATCAAAACCATTACAGCTCTTCCTGCGCAATCGCAAGAGAGTGGACTACAGCAGTATCTACAGATATGCTTTGCTGTACAGCATTTCTGTCGCGAGTATCCTCTCTATTTTGAAGGCTTTATTGGTCATATCAATGTCAATATTGAGGATATAGCAACTCCTCGTATTTACAAGGATATTTATCAACTTGGGTTAGCTATTAACCAAAAGATCCATCTCATGATCGAGCAAGGAAGCAAGCTCGGTTATCTTTCTAATGACATTGATCTTGATAAAGCTACTTTATTTATTTGGAGTGCCCTCTCCGGTATCATCCGTATGGCTGAACAAAAAGCAGAATATTATCAATTGTTAGGACTTAATACAGAAGACTTCCTAAAAGAGGAATTTTTAACGCTTCTTTCCTGTTACCAAAAGAAGTAAACTATATAAAAAGGAGTAGACAGGCCATGAAATATACTTTCTCCAAATTAATCCTAGGGATTATCTTACTACTAATCCTAACAGGAGGAACAACAATAATCATGATTGGAAGGCCTGTAAACTCGGCAGCAGCCAGCCTTTCTCTACCTGGGGTAGCACCCGAAATTGAACAGGCCTTGTATGATGCTTCTTTCGCCGCCAATTCCCATAACACTCAGGCATGGGAAGTCTCCTTAAACCCCAAAAAAGGAAAACTAAGTATTGCCATTGATGATAGTCGAACTTTAAGCATTGTAGATCCCCACAATCGAGAACTTTATATCTCACTCGGAGCCTATATCCAATCCTTAAAAACAACCTTTAAAGCTTATGGCTATGATATAGAAGCTGACTATGCCTCCCCTTTATCTAAAAGCAACTGTCAGGTAGTGACTATCTACTACCAAAAAAGCAAAGGAAAAAGGATCAACCAAGATAAGATTGATCTCATTCGAAAGCGCCACACAGATAAACGACCCTATCAATCAGCAGCAATTACTCAAGAACACATCAACCAATTACAAAAGAAATATCCTGATATTGCCTACTATGCTAAAGGAACTACTCCTTTTGACTACATCAAGAAAAATAGCATCGCTGCAGCGAGGAAACAGCATAAGAATAAAAACTTTCTTCAGGAGCAAGGCGAGTGGCTGCGTTTCTCCAATCAAGAAACACAGACCAAATTAGATGGAATTTCTGCTGATATGATGGGATTAAATATGGTGACGAAATCACTTTACTACCTAACAAGCAATCACCGAAATGCTACTAGTAAGACTTTCGCCAAACAGAGTCTTGACACCTTATCCAAACAGGTCAATCACAGTGCTGGATTTTTCGTCATAACTGGCAGACAAACGATTTCCGATTGGATTCAAGCTGGAGAAAAAGCACAGGCTTTTTGGTATGATTGCACTGAGAATGATATTGCCATCCAGCCCATTAGTGCTATGATTGAAGTTTCAAGCTATGAAAAAGCTATGAAAAAGCGCCTTCATTTATCTCAAGATGCCCAAATGATCTTAAGAGCAGGCCGTGTCAAAGACTACGGCAAAAACAAGGGATTGCGTCGCTCTTTAAAAGATTATATTACAGTTACCAAGCAATAAAGAGCAGGCTCAACAATTATTATAGCTGTTGAGCCCGCTCTTTTTTTTTTACTATTGAAACTAACCTAGTTTTGCATTAATTCTCCCAATATCTCTACGTACACTAAGATAATTTATCAAAAAAATCAAGGTATAAACCAAACTGATAGATAAAAACATACCAGCAAAAGATAGCCAAGTTAGGGAAAACCAGTGTAAATACCAACCTGCTGCCAGCAGAGGCAGCACCACTAAACCATAGTGCAAACTAGTTATAAATAGTAACCCCTGTTTATCTCTAACAGATTGAAAAAGGAAAGATGCCATTCCCTGAACACATCCTAATACAGCAAATATCAACAATTGTACACCGACCGCCTGAGTAATAGTGTCAAATTCTTGAATAAAGCTAGGGACTGCAGGCGCATAGCCTTTCCCTACCAACACTACGGCTAGAAAGGAAATTAGCTCACCAGCACCAATCCCGATCAAAGCTCCTACAATACCTTTTTTAATCATTCGCATCATATGCAACCTCCTTAGACTCCCAAAGCCTTTTTAAATTTCTTTATGGAACGACGAGATACAAAACTCCGTTCACCATTTTTTAAAACAACCTGAATGGTTCCTTTAATAGACAAATCTAAACGCTTAATATAAGTAATATTGACCAGCTCCCCTTGAGAAATCCTGACAAAAGTCCTAGGGAGTTCCTCTTCCAGCTGATACAAGCGCCGCTTAGCTTGATAATGCTCCCGATCAATAGTTTCAAAATATACTTTTTTGTCACTTGTATAGACCCTAATAATATCGTCAGGACTAACCATCTGCGATCTAGTACCAATAAAACCATAAATGTATTGACCGCCATACTCAACCCAATTAATTAAATGTTGAGTTTTTTTGTCAACATAACTAGTATAAATCTTAACTAGTGTTTCCTTAAAAGTCTTATCATTAATTATTTCTAACCTCATTAAAGCTCGCCTCCTTCCTAGTAATTAAAGTATAATCGAAACTGCACCATATAGCTAGTACTTCTAGCTATATGGTTACTTTCAGGGGATATTCGGAAAATCAATACAAGAGCACATCTTCTTATAGTAACAGAAATCATCAGGTAACTTTCTAAGCAAGTTTATCAGGACAGTACAAATAAGTACAAGGACCTATTAGTTTGATGGTCAAAGCACATAAAGTTTACATACTCATATAACAGCTCCCCTTTTTCTGAAATCTTTTAGCTTGTGTTAGAGCTAAACATTAAAAACCTCCAGCTCTTTGTGACTGGAGATTTCTTATGTATCAAGGTTATTTTGCCTCATACCAAGTATAGCCCGAATTTTCATCTGCCACAAGTGGTACGGCCAGCTCAGTCGCCGATTCCATAATTTTCTTAACCAATTGACTAACAGCTGTTAACTCAGCATTGGGAACTTCTAAGACAATTTCATCATGAACTTGCAGGAGCATCTTGGATTTGAAGCCACCGTCTTCAAGAGCCTGATCAAGATTTATCATAGCAATTTTTAAAATATCAGCCGCACTCCCCTGAATAGGCGAGTTAATAGCTGTCCGCTCTGCAAAATTTCGAATATTGAAATTACGTGAATTGATATCTGGCAACATACGGCGACGTTTAAAGAGAGTCTCTACGTATCCTTTATCACGCGCTTCACGAACCACCCTCTCCATATAATTTTTGATACCGGGAAAGCGTTCAAAATAAGTATCAATATAGTTCTTAGCGGCCTTGCGGCTAATGCCCAGATTTTGAGATAGCCCGTAATCAGAAATCCCATAAACGACACCAAAGTTAACAGCCTTAGCATTACGGCGGTCATTAGGGGTGACATCCTCAGGACTTCCAATATTAAAAACCCTCATGGCTGTCGCCGTATGAATATCCTCACCATTTTGGAAGGCTGCGATCAGATGTTCATCACCTGAGATGTGGGCTAACACTCGCAATTCAATCTGCGAATAGTCTGAACTCAATAGGACGCTATCTTCCCACTCGGGCGTAAAGGCCTTACGGATCAACCGCCCTTGCTCTAAGCGAACTGGAATGTTTTGCAAGTTAGGATCCACACTGGATAGACGACCGGTCTGGGTTAAATCCTGCATATAGCGGGTGTGAATTTTTCCATCACCCATGATAAAATCCTGTAGACCAACCACATAGGTTGACTGCAATTTAGCTATTTGTCGATATTCCAAAATCTTAGCCACAATCGGAGCATGGGGAGCCAAACGCTCTAGAACATCTACAGCCGTCGAATAGCCGGTCTTAGTCTTCTTGGTCATAGACAGGGGCAATTCCATCTTTTCAAAAAGAATTGTTCCTAACTGTTTGGGAGAATTGATGTTAAATTCTTCTCCAGCCATCTTGTAGATATCCTGAGTCAAGACTTCAAGCGCCGCCTCATTTTCCAAAGCCATATCCTTAAGCGTTTGCTGATCAACGCGAATACCAGCAATTTCCATCTTAGCTAGGACATTAGCCAGGGGCAATTCCATATCAAAAAGCAAATCAGACTGTCCATGTTCAGCCAGTAACTCTCTTAGTCTACCTTCTGTTTCCACTAAAACTTGGATCTTGTTAGCTAGGTGCTTAAATAAAACAGTATCTTCTGGTACAGTTTTTTTGGCTCCCTTACCAAAGATTTCAGTATCTTTTGGCAAAGGCGTTTTTCCATAAAGCGCGGCAATAGTAGATAATTCATTATCCTCCACCGTAGACAAAAGATATTTAGCCAAGCGGCTATCAAAAGCTGCTGTCGGTATATCAACTCCTAAGTGACTTAGGAGCACTTTTGTGCGTTTGAAATCGTAAGTCTTAAACGGCTTAAGCAAAGCCTCTAAAAATTCGGGTGCTTTCAAAAGATCTAAATCTTTACTGACATAAATATTTTCACGATCCCCCCAGGCAAAAGCTAAAATATCTTCCTGATGGTAGTTATCATTAAAGACTTCAAAGTAGAAGAATTGCTCCGGTCCAAACATCGCAGCATCTAATTCATGTTCAGTAACATGCTGAAAACCTACAGCAGTCTTTATAGGTTCATCGTCCAAACCAAGCTGAGCTTTCAACTGCTTAAAGCCCATTTCATCGTAGAAGGCTCCCAGAGCGTCTATATGTGGACCTTGGTAACAAGTATCATCCAAACTTATTTCTAAAGGAGCCTGCGTATTGATCGTTGCTAGTGTTTTTGAAAGAAAGGCTTGTTCCCTATCATTAATCAAATTTTCCTTCATTTTAGAAGGCTTAAATTGATCAATATTATCATAGATAGCCTCCAAGCTCCCATATTCTAACAGGAGTTTAAGGCCAGTCTTCTCACCAATCTTAGTTACCCCCGGAATATTATCCGACTTGTCTCCCATCAAAGCCTTAAGATCAATGAATTGGGTGGGAGTAATCCCCATTTTTTCCATAAGATAGGCTGGACTAAATTCCTCAAATTCAGCCACACCCTTACGAGAGATCTCTACAATAGTATTGTCATCGGTTAGCTGAATGAGATCTTTATCGCCACTCACAATAGTAACATCAAATTCCCCATTTTCAGCCTGCTTATCCAGAGTTCCAATGATATCATCGGCTTCATAATTCTCAAGGTCATAATAAGCAATACCAAGATGATCCAAGAGTTCTCGAATGTAAGGAAATTGCTCTCGAAATTCATCTGGAGTCTTAGCTCGCCCCGCCTTATAATCAGCAAACATCTCCGTTCGAAAAGTCGTCTTACCGGCATCGAAGGCAACCAATATGTGAGTCGGTTCAATGCGTTTCATCATATGGTCCAGCATTAAATGAAAACCATAAATAGCATTGGTATGGAGACCAGCAGGACTTTTAAAGCGATCAATTTGATTATAAAGAGCAAAAAAAGCTCGAAAAGCAATGGAAGATCCGTCAATTAACAATAATTTATTCTTATTAACCATAGGCATATTATACCACAGATACACCACTTCCAATAAATTGTAGGCAAATTCAGACGATAATTAGCTTTTCAAGTGTCGCAAATTTTATCGGAATGATTAAATAAAGAATGAAGCAACACGACTTTAACAACTGAACCATCTATTAAACAAAGAGCTAAAAGAAAGAACCCAGCAAAAAGCTGGGCACTCTCAGGAGATTATGAAAAAGAAAAGTTTATTTAGGATGACTATAGTATATCCTAACTCACTTAATAGTGACTTAAAAACCATTCAAATCTCAAATTTTTATCAATAATTCAAAATTCTTTAAGACTACTTCGTCCAGTCTGACACCTTATCAGGATTGTTTTTAATCCATTTCTGAGCAGCTTCAGATGGTGATTTTCCATTGCTGATATCTAACATGACTGACTCCATATCCTTAGAGGTCCAGTGGAAGTTGTCAATAATTTTATAGGCGCCAGCATTATCATTCTTAAGTCCTTTTCTGGAGATCGTATGAATATCTTCCGATCCACCAAAAACACCTTTTGGATCTTCCAAAATCTTTAAATCATACTTGGCAAAAATCCAATGCGGCTTCCAACCCGTAATAACAATATCTTCTTTATTTTTTAAAGCCTGTTCTAGGCTGGTAATCATAGCACCAGTAGAAGAAGAACTTACCTTCCAATTCGAGAGGTTGGAATATTCTTTTTGTGCCTTCTCGGCACTAGTCGTAATACCGGCTCCGGGTTCAATACCAGTAATGGTTGAATCAGCTTGATTAGATAGGTCTTCAATACTGTTGACATCAGTCATATAGGTTGGCACAGCTAATCCTAGTTTGGTTCCTTTTAGATTAACTCCCAAGTCATCTAATTGTCCTTTATATTTTTCGTATTGTGCTTTATGCGTAACCGGCAACCAAGCACTTACAGATGCATCAACACTACCGTCAGCAACTGATTTCCAAGCAATAGCATTATCCAGAGGCTTGATTTCAACATCATATCCTTTATCTTTGAGGACCTCAGCCAGAACATTAGTCGAAGCTACTTCTGAATCCCACTCAACATAAGCCAAAGTAACCTTTGGTTTTTGAACACCCATATGACTTAATACCGTCTGGGTAATACCAGTAGCCATAAATGCTAGAACTAGAGCTGGTGCAATCCATTTTTGCCATTTAGGACGTTCTTGTTTTTGACCAATTGGTGCATTTAATTTTTGGGTAAAACGATCAATAATGATGGCCAAGATTACCAGAGCCAAACCATTGACAAAACCATTACCAATTTCAGCATGTTGCAGAGCTGATAAGACACCATTACCAAGGCCAGGAGCCCCAATCATTGAGGCTGTGACTACCATAGAGAGAGACAGCATAATGGTCTGATTGACCCCTGCCATGATTGTGTTTTTTGCTAACGGCAATTCAACACCAAACAACTTTTGTGAACTAGTACTACCAAAAGCATCCGAAGCTTCGATCAACTCAGTTGGAATCTCACGAATCCCTAAGTTAGTCATACGTACTGTCGGTGGTAAGGCAAAGATAACAGAAGCAAATACCCCAGGTACCATACCGATGCCAAAGAAGGCAACTGCAGGAATCAAATAAACAAAGGCTGGCATGGTTTGCATAAAGTCTAGGATAGGATTAATAACCTTTTTGGCATTTTCACTTTTAGCCATCCATATCCCCAGAGGAATCCCAATCAAGATGGAAATGAGACTGGAAAGCAGAACCAAAGTAAAGGTATTAATTAAATCTCCCCATAATTCTTGATTATAGATAAAGAGCAATCCAATAGCCGTAAGAATTGTAAAGCTCCATTTCTTAGAAAGAATATAGGCTAGAGCCACAATTAAAACAATAAGAATCCAAGGATTGATGAAAGTCAGGGTATTAGAAATAAAGCCCATAATACCATCACCAACGACTTTAAGGATATTGAAAAGCCCTGAGAAAGTATTAGTCAACCAATCCACAAAACTATCAACATAGTTTGCAATCGGTAATTTTGCTGCTAATAGTATTTCCAAAATTACTCACCTTCCTTTTCCGTGTCAATTCCTTGCTTCGTTAACGCTTCAATCACACGTCCCTTGATAATAACTCCCACGGGACGCTTATTATCATCTAGAACAGCAATCGGAGCTGCAGAATCGTAAATTAAAGGCAAAATATCTGTCAAAACAGTATCCTTCGACACTGTTCGAATATTCGGATCAACACTGTCCGCTAGTTTCGTACCATTTTTGCGAGCCTCATAAGCAGCATCAGCCGTAATGACACCTAAGAGTTTACGTTTACGGTTAGTAGCCAGAAGCATACTGACCTCTTCGGTATCCATACGCTTGAGGGCTACGTTAGGTCCGTCTATTTCAACATTAGCGGTAATAGGTTTGATCATAATATTTTGTGCTGTCAAAACCTTAGAGCGATCGACATCTTCAACGAACTCACGTACAAAGTCATTAGCTGGTTGTGTGAGGATTTCTTCTCCTGTACCGATCTGCATGATTTGCCCATCTTTCATAAGAGCAATCCTATCACCAATTCTAAGTGCTTCATTCAAATCATGTGTGATAAAAATGATGGTCTTCTGTACTCGGTCTTGTAAATCTAGCAGCTCATCCTGCATTTCCTTACGAATCAAAGGATCTAAGGCTGAAAAAGCTTCGTCCATCAAAAGAATATCAGGATTATTTGCCAATGCACGTGCTAGGCCAACACGTTGCTGCATTCCTCCAGACAGCTGATCTGGATACTGATCTTTAAAAGCAATGAGATTAGAATTTTCCAGAGCTCTCTCAGCCGCAGCAGTGCGCTCCTCTTCAGGAACGCCACGTAGTTCTAGGCCGTACTCTGTATTCTCCAAAATAGTTTTATGTGGAAAAAGTCCAAAATTCTGAAAAACCATATTGACAGAGTGACGACGAATTTCACGCAAATCGGCTGTATTCATTTCGGAAACATTTTTCCCTTTGATTTCGATGTCACCAGACGAAGGTTCAATCAAGCGATTGATCAAACGGATCAAAGTTGACTTCCCGCTTCCTGACAATCCCATGATGACGAAAACTTCGCCTTCTTGCACCTCAAAATTAGCGTCATAAACACCAACAGTGCAGCCTGTCTTTTCAAGAATCTCAGTTTTACTCTTTTCTTCTTTAACCATTTGAAGAGCCATTTTCTGCTTCTTTCCAAAGATCTTGGTCAAATGGTTCACTTTAAGAATTGTTCCCATATCTATCCTTTCTCTAATATTATTAAAGCGATTATCCTAATATAGGATAAAAAACATATCTGTACTATTATATCAAATTCAAGCCCTTATTAAATTAAAAAAAGTTTACAAATGAAGTTCTCCAGTCAAACTCCTAGCCTGCCTACCAAAACACAAAAAAAGAGAAGGACTTCCTCCTCTCTACTAAACTCCGCCAGTAGGACTCGAACCTACGACATCATGATTAACAGTCATGCGCTACTACCAACTGAGCTATGGCGGATAATCTGCTAAGCAACTCCCCTATCTCGCAGGAGGCAACCTCCAACTACTTCAGGCGTGCTAGGGCTTAACGACTGTGTTCGGCATGGGTACAGGTGTCTCTCCTAGGCTAGCGTCACTTAACTATGAATGGACTTAGTTTGCCAATTCAAAATTGAATACCTATCTATTGTATCAAGCCTAACCT